>DASUJK010000070.1:0-18472 GCA_036279295.1 Pseudonocardiaceae bacterium
GTGTCTTGTTGACGGTAAAGGTGGTGGGCGGGTGGCACCCCACCCACCACCACCGTCACTCGGCGATGTCGTTCTCCACGCCGGTCGTGTCCGCACGCACGACCAGGCCGTCGCGGGTCACGATCAGCGGTCCGGTGATGCGGTCCACGGTGCCACGCACGTGTGCAGTGTTCAGCCACTCGCCAGCTCCCGGAGGGCCGAGCGGAAATTGCGAACGGGATTCTGGTCGTGGTTATTCGGGGGTATTCCGGGCTGATCCGCCCGTCGCCAGACTTGACTGACTGACTCGGTCAGTCAATACTCGTCGCATGCGAGGACGGGTGCAGCCGCGGCCGTTGGGCGAGATCGCGACGGCAGCGGCACAGGTGTTTACCGGCAAGGGCTACAAGGCGGCCGGGATCTCCGACGTGGCCGCGGTGCTCGGCCTGAGCCACGGTGCCCTCTACACCTACGTGGACAGCAAGGAGGCGCTGCTGTACCTGGCGTTCCTGCACCTGGCCGAGCCGACTGCGCTGGACGGGATGACCATCCCGGTTGCCGCGCCGGGTCAGTTGGCGATCGCCGACATCGACGCGCGGTCGGTGGCCGGCGCCGGCTTCGCCGCGCTGACCGGCGCTCTGGACCGGCGCACCATGCCGGTGGCCGACGAACTCGGCGGGATCATCGACGAGCTGTACGGGTACATCGAGGATCACCAGGCGCTGCTGGCGCTGGTCGAGAGCTGCGCACGGGACATCCCGGAACTCGCCGAGCTGCACTTCGTGCGCGGCAGGCGGGTGGTCCTGGACCAGCTGGGCGACTACCTGCGGCGGCGCATCAGGTCCGGCCACCTGCGCCCGGTCCCGGACGTCCCGACATCGGCCCGGTTCATCGTCGAGACCATCGCCTGGTTCGCCTGGCATCGGCACGGCGACCAGGACTCGCTGATGCTCGACGACGACGACTGCCGGCGCACCGTGCGCCATCTACTGCTGGCCGCGTTCCTGCCGGCCGGTACCACACCATCCGGATCGCCAGGGGGAGACGGACAGTCATGACGGAAACCATTGAATTGGCAACGGAAGCCGAGACCGGGACACGCGTGGCGTGGCGGCCGGTTCTGCTGGTGGCCTGCGTCGTCGCGATCGTCCACCTGGCCGTGGCCGCGCGCTACGGCTGGCACCGCGACGAGTTCTACTACGTGATCACCGGCCGACATCCGGCCTGGGGCTATGTCGACCAGCCGCCGTTGACACCGTTCCTGGCCCGGCTGGCCGCCGCGTCACCCGGTGGTGTGCTGCCACTCCGGATCCTGGCCATCGCGGCCGAGGCCGGTTGTGTGCTGCTGGCCGCGAAACTGGCCGCCGAACTCGGTGGGCGGCGCAGGGCGCAGCTCATCTCGGCCGCCGCGGTGGCCGCGTGCCCGGCCTTCGTGGGTGCGTCGGCGCTGTTCGGCACCACGGTCACCGACCAGGTGTGCTGGCTCGCGGTGCTGGTCGCGACCGCGCGGGCGTTGCGGCTGGGCACGATCCCCGCCTGGCTGCTGGTCGGCCTGCTCGCCGGGCTGGGCCTGGAGAACAAGGACACCATCGCGGCGCTGCTCATCGGCATCGCGATCGGCCTGGTCATCACGCGACGCGCGGTACTGCGTACCCCTGGGCCGTGGCTGGCCGGTGGGCTGGCGTTGCTGATCGCGTTGCCGAACATCCTGTGGAACGCCTCCTACGGCTGGCCGTGGCCGGACGTGCGGATGGCCGCGGTGCTGGCCGGCCGGCAGGGCAGCGCGCTCACCCAGGTGCCCGAGTTGCTGATCCTGCTGACCGGCCCGCCGCTGCTCTGCCTGTTGGCGGTCGGCGTGCGCCAGTTGTGGGTCAGGACCGGGCGCCCGCACCTGTGGCTGCTGGTGGTCGCGGTGACCGCGGTGGCGTTCATCGCGATCACCGCGGGCAAGGACTACTACGCGGCCCCGGCACTGCCCGGCCTGTTCGCGGCAGGCGCGGTACGGGTGGAGGCCGCGAACACGGCCAACGGCAGGCGCTCGTGGCCGATCGCCATCGCCCTCACCGGCGTGTTCGCGATCCTCATCGGACTACCCGTGCTGCCACCGAAGATCGCGAACGGCATCACGAGTGGCAGCCCGGTGATGGAGACCTACGGCTGGGCCGACTACGTCCACGAGATCGTCTCCGCCGCGGACAGGTATCCGGCCGACACGGTGATCTTCACCAGCAACTACGGCGAAGCGGGCGCGCTGACCATCCTCGGCCCGACCGAGGGCCTGCGCAATCCGGTGGGCAGCGGCCACAACGCCTACGGATTCTGGGGTCCACCCCGGGGCAGCGATGCCACTGTGCTGTGTGTCGGCGAGTTCACTCCCGCCTACCTGCACCGGTTCTGGACCAGGGTGACCAGGATCGCGCCACTCACCCTGCCGGACGGTCTGTCCAATGAGGAGACCCAGCAGGGTGCTGCCATCTACCTCTGTCAGCAACCACACGGCACGTGGACCCAACTGTGGCCCGACCTGAAACACCTGGACTGAGCGGTTTCACCAATACCGTTCTGTTTCGCGTAGGCGGAACCGGTGATAGTCGTTCTCGATCCGGTCGACAGCGTCGAACACGGGATCGTAGGACGCCAACTGGGGCGGCACCACGGACAACAGCCGCCGGCCGTTCTTGCGCAGTTTACGGTTGGTACGAAAGGAGAACAGCGACACGATGGGGGCTCCTCGAACAGAGATACGGGTGGGTGCACTGATTCCACTTGTTCCCTGCTCGACCGGGCACCGGTACACCGCCTCTCTGTTCGCGTGCAGCACAGACGGTGCCACGCGAATGGCAACGGTCGCAATCGAATTACGCGAACTCGGCCCACACGGTCTTGCTGTGCCGCCCGGTCTCGACACCCCAACTGCTGGTCGACGCCGCCACCAGCAGCAGGCCCCGCCCGTTGGGTGCCAGTGCGTCGGGCTCGCGGAGTTGGGGGAGCGCTGGCCCGTGGTCGGTGACCTCGATCCGCAGCGGCGTGCCGTCCAGCCGCCCGAGCAGCTGGAACTGGACCGGCGGCTGACCGTGCAGGAACGCGTTGGTGACCAGCTCCGTCGCGACCAGCAGGACGTCGGTGCGGACGTCCTCGGTCAGCTCCGGCAGCGTGGTGCGGATCCGGTCCCGCACCAGCGCCAGCGCCTCGGTGTCCGTGAACAGCGCCAAGCGCACCAGATCACGTCGTGGGTCGGACACCATTGCCTGTTTCACACGCCTTCTTCACACGGTGGGGGCATCTGCCAGCCAGCGGGACGGTGACGGCCATAGTATGTCCGCATGCGAGACGATGTGGGGCGGAGACCGCGATGACCGACCAACCGCCCGCTCCCAGCAATGGGGGCCGACCGCCGTTGCTGACGGTGCAGAGCACCGAGCAGGACGGCGTTGTGGTCGTGGGTCTGGCCGGTGAACTGGACATGTCCACGGCCGACCAGGCGCTGACGACGTTGCGTGACGCGACGGTCGGTGCCGCGTCCGTGGTGGTGGACATGACGGGCCTGCGGTTCTTCGCGTCCGCCGGGTTGAACGTGCTGCTCTACCTGCGCCGGGACCTCAGCGACCGGGACGTGGTGGTCCGGCTGGTGGCCGATCAGCGGGCGGTGCTCCGCCCGTTGGAGTTGATGGGCGTCGTCGACCAGTTCCCGATCCATGCCTCGCTCGCTGACGCGCTGGTGTCCGCTCGGCCGTAGACCGGACGTACTGGTCGGTTAGGGTGTGGGTTGTGGCTGACCTGGACGCCGCCGAGGATCGGCTGCGCAGGATCGAATCGGTAACCGACTCGTCATTGACGAGTCTGGACACGGAAGCCCTGTTCAGCGAGCTGTTGGGCCGGCTGCGGGAACTCCTGGCGGTGGACACGGCCACCGTCCTGCTGGTCGACGAGTCCGGGCGGTACCTGGTCGCGGCCGCCGCCGTCGGGATCGAGGAAGAGGTCCGCCAGGGCGTCCGTGTGTCGGTCGGCCGAGGATTCGCCGGGCGGGTGGCGGCGGAGCGGAAGCCGGTCCTGGTCAACCACGTGGACGACACGACAGTGGTCAACCCACTGCTGTGGGAGCGTGGCCTGCGGACCCTGCTCGGTGTCCCGCTGCTCACCGCCGGCAAGCTGATGGGTGTCCTGCACGTGGGTTCGATCACGCCGCTGCGGTTCACCGACGAGGACATCCACCTGTTGCAGATTGTCGCCGACCGGATCGCGCTGGCCGCGTACAACCAGGTGGCGGTCGTGGAGCGCGCTGCCGCCGCCGCCCTGCAGCGCAGCCTGCTGCCCACGGTGCTGCCCGCCGTCCCCGGCCTGGACTTCGCCGCCCGGTACGTGCCCGGTACCGACACCGGTGTGGGCGGCGACTGGTACGACGTGTTCCGGCTGCCCGAGGACCGGGTCGGCATCGTGATCGGTGACGTCGTGGGCAACGGGCTGGCCGCCGCGGTCGTCATGGGCAGGCTGCGCAGCGCCCTGCGTGCCTACGCGCTGGATGTGGAGGAGCCGAGCGAGGTCCTGCGCAAACTCGACCGCAAGGCCCATCACTTCGAGTACGGCGCGATGGCAACCGTGTCCTACGCGGTCGTGGACGCGAGCCGGGACCAGGTGACCATCGCGCTGGCCGGCCATCTGCCACCGATGATCGCGCAGCCTGACGATGGAGTGGTGGAGCCGCGACTGCATGTCGGTCCGCCGATCGGGTTCCAGCACGGCAGCTATCGCAGCGGCGTCATCGACTTGCGGCCCGGCGCGCTGTGCTGCTTCTTCACCGATGGTCTCGTCGAGCGCAGGGACAGCACCATCGACGCAGGTCTGGGTCGACTGCGGGACACACTCTGGTCCGGCGCACCGGACACGGTGTGCTCCAGGGTCATGGCCGCCATGATCGGCAGCGAGGCCGCCCGCGACGACATTGCCGTCCTGGCGATGCGCCGCGACCCGGCCTGAGTTACATCCGCGCGCAGTCAGCCGGCGTCTGATCCCTGCCCTCGGGCGGTGACGAGCAGTTCGACGCCGTCCAGAATGCGGGTGAGGCCGAAGTCGAGCGCGTCGTCCTGGCCCCCTTCCCGCGCCAGCGCGTCGAGTGTCGCGACCAACGCGGGGAAGCGATCCTCCCTGCCGCGCAGCATGGTGCCGATCGCGTCGGTCAGGCCCGCCTCGGCGGTCTGCGCACCGGCGGCCGCTGCCTGTTGCGCGATCGCCTTCGCGTGACCGGCCAGGGTGGCCACCACATCGAGGATCTCGGCGCCGCGCAGCCCGGTGCCGATGAGCGCGGCGACCGCCTGCTCGGTCCAGCCGAGTTCGTGCGGGCCGATCACCCGGGCGCCGACGGTGGTGTCGGCCAGCCAGGGATGCCGCACCAGGCCTGCGAACAGCCGGCGTGCCCACTCGTGCAGTTTCGGCCGCCAGCCGGCCATGTCCAGGCTGGGTGCTTCGCCCATCGCGGCCTCGGTCATCAGGGCAACCAGTTCGACCTTGCCGGGCAGGTACCGGTAGAGCGCCATCTTGGTGACCCCGAGCGCGGCGGCGATGTGCTGCATGGTCACCGCTGCCAGCCCCTCCTCGTCGGCCAGTTCGACACCGGCTGCGGCGATCGCGGCCAGGGTCAGGGTCGGCTTGGGGCCACGCCGAGGCGCGGTGGGCGACTCCCAGAGCAGGCGGTATGTCTCCTGGCTCGCGCCTTCGGCAGTCGTCATGGCCTTCTCCTTGCCAACATGAATTAACCGTGTCTAACATACACTGTATCCGACGGACACAGTTTTGGGAGGCAGGCGATGAACACCTCACAACCACTGCACGGCGTACGCGTCCTGGTCTCGGGCGCAGGCGTCGCAGGCCCGGCACTGGCCTACTGGCTGACCGGGTACGGCGCGGAGACCACCGTCGTCGAGTCCGCGCCCAGGCTGCGGGCCAGCGGCTTCGCCGTCGACTTCCGTGGCCCGACCCACCTCGGCGTGCTGGCGAAGATGGGCATCCTGGACGAGTTGCGCGCCGTGCAGACCCGCGGTGGCGCCATGGCCTGCGTCGACGAGCACGACAAGGAGATCTTCCGGCTGCCCGAGGCGTTCGCGGGTGGCGACATCGAGGTCTACCGGCGCGACCTGTCCCGGGTGCTCTACGAGCACGGCGCGGACAAGGCGGAATACCTGTTCGGTGACGTGATCACCAACCTGACCGAGACCGCCGACGGCGTGCACGTCGACTTCGCCAGGTCGCCGTCGCGGACCGTCGACCTGGTGGTGGGCGCGGACGGGCTGCACTCCGGTGTGCGGCGGCTCGCGTTCGGTGCGGAGTCCGGGTTCGTGAAGCACCTCGGCTACTACCTGGCCGGCTGGGACATGGCCGACACGGTCGGCGCCGGCATCACACCCCACCAGTTCAACGTGCCGGGGCGGATGGCCAGCATCGCAGCCGACCAGCAGAACGCCGGCCGGGCGACGGCGCTGATGGTGTTCACGTCGCCCCGGATCGACCACTGGTCCGACATCGACCAGCAGAAGAAGATCATCGAGGACACGTTCCGGCCGCTTGGCTGGCACGTCCCGCGACTGCTGGACGGCATGCGGAGTGCGGACGAACTGTACTTCGACTCGATCTGCCGCGTGCACGTTCCACAATGGACGACCAGTCGGATCGCGCTGCTCGGCGACGCGGCGTGGGGCGTCACGCTCGGTGGGATGGGTGTCGGCACCGGACTGGTCGGCGCCTACGTGCTGGCCGGGGAACTCGCCAAGGCACGCGGTGACCACGCTGGTGCGTTGGCCCGGTACGAGAGCCAGATGCGTCGTTACGCCGGCAAGTGGCAGCGTGGCGCCAGCCCCGGCCAGTTCCTCGCGCCGTCGACGGCGACCCGCCTGCGGCTGCGCAACGCGATGTTCCGCCGGTCGTTCATGCAGCGGATGCTGGTCAGCAGCAGCAAATTCCTGGCCACCGATGCCGGACTGCCGGACTATCCGATGTCATGACTCCGGGCGGGTGATGCGGACCGTCACCTGGTTGTCGTTGAAGGTGTACGCGACGTACTCGAACCCGACGCCGGTCCGCTCGACGTACTCCGTCCAGGCGCGGTACTCGTGCTCCTGCCAGCCGGGATAGTTGAAGAACTCGTCGAAGTGCACGATGCTGCCGGCGCGCAGCCGAGGCCCGCACAGGTCCAGGGCTGTCCTGGCCGAACTGTAGAGGTCGCCGTCCACGTGCAGGAAGTCGACGTGGCCGGGGTGTTGCGCCAGGAACTCGGGGAGACTGTCGGCGAACAGGCCGACGACCAGTTCGGCACCGGGCACGTCCGGTAGCTTGTCCTGGGCGAACGCCCCGACCGGCATGCCGTTGAGCCAGGCCTCGGGCAGCCCGTCGAACGAGTCGAAGCCGTAGACCTCCCGGCCACCGCGGACGCTCGCGATCCTGCGCAGCGTGTTGCCGGTCGCGACACCGAACTCCAGCGCCATTCCGCCTTGCGGCGCCAGCGAAAGCGCATAGTCCAGTGACTCCGGCGGGCTGCCGAAGTGTGGGGTGCCGACCATGTGCTGGCGGGCGAAGACGTTGCTCTCCAGTGCGGCCGCCCGATCACCGGCATAGATGATGTCGCGGCGATTGCGGATCTCGAACTCCACGATCCGGTCGAGCAGCCGGTCCCCCTGCCGGGCGATCTCCGCGCGCAGTTCGGCCGTCAGCCGGTCGGTGGGCGGCCCGTGCACGGCCGAGGCCAGCCGAAACAGTGCTCTGCCCATGACCCGCCGCACCATTCCCGTTGCGGACGAACGGTTCTCCGTGGGACTCATCCGCGGACGGTACCGCACGCCACCCCGGTTGTCGGCGTCGCGAACCCAGCAGGTGACGGTGCGCTTGCGGAGTGCGTGGCAGTCGTCGTCGCTGTCGCCGGCCCAGCGGACGGGCTTGCCGCCACCGACGCACTCATCGGCGCCGGCCAGCGCGAAGCCGTCGTTGTTCAGGTCGGCATGCCGACGGGCCGGTTGAAGATCGTGTTGACCACGAACCCGCCTGCCGCCGGCGCGGCACCGCTGCCCGGCCAGGCGACCGGCGTGGTGGCGGCTGTTCGGCGCACCCGATGTCAGCGCGGGTCTGGGTGAACGGGCCGGTTGTGTCCGGGCCGCGGGACCAGGACGGGTCGGAGTGCGCGGTCCAGCTGAACGCCCGTGCGGCCAGGGTGGTTCCGGCTGCGATCGTGAACGTCCCCGTGGTCACGACGTCGTTGGTGCGGGCGGCGGCTGCCGGTCCGGTAAACGTGTTTTGTCCGAATAGTGGCCGAACTGTCCGTGCACGACCGGTCACCAAGCGATGCGATCGTCCGCGGCTAGGCTCGCGACATGGCACATCAGACCCGGCTGGCCAGGTACGGCGATGTGGCCACGGCGTTGGCGCTGCTCGGTGATCACCAACTTGGTCGGCTCGTGGACGCGGGCCAGGCCGTCGGGTCCGGCATCGGCGGCAGCACGGCGTTGCTGGACATCGCCGGCACGCCGGTCTTCGTGAAGCGCATCCCGCTGACGGACCTGGAACGCCTGCCGGCGAACGTCATGTCGACCGCGAACGTGTTCGAGTTGCCCACGTACTGCCATTACGGGGTCGTTGAGTACGGCGCCGCGGGTTTCGGCGCCTGGCGGGAACTCGCCGCGAACACCATGACGACGGACTGGGTGCTCACCGAGCGGAGCGAGGCGTTCCCGCTGATGTACCACTGGCGGGTGCTGCCCGGCGCGGCGCCACTGACCGAGGAGCTCGTCGACATCGACCGTGTTGTCGCGTACTGGCACAACTCGGCGGCGGTGCGGCGACGACTGGATGCCCTCGCCACGGCGTCGGCGAGTGTGGTGCTGTTCCTGGAACACGTTCCGCAGCGCCTGGACGACTGGCTGGCCGGTCAACTCGCGGCGGGCACCGTCACCGAGGCGTGTGCGATGGTGCGGCGATGCCTGTCCGCCGACGTCGCATTCATGAACACCAACGGGCTGCTGCACTTCGACGCCCACTTCCGCAACATCCTGACCGACGGGCACCGGCTCTACTTCGCCGACCTCGGCCTGGCCACGTCACCTCGGTTCGACCTGTCCCGCGATGAGCGGGACTTCCTGGCACTCAACGCGAATCACGACGCCGGCTACGCGGCGCGGGAACTGCTCAACTGGATCGTCGCCAACGTCGTGGGGATACCCGGATCTCCTGCCGACCGCTATGACTACCTCCGCCGCTGTGCGGCCGGCGCACATCCCGTCGGTGCTCCCGCGCCGATCGCGGAACTGATCAGCCGGTACGCACCCGTCGCGGCCATCATGAACGCCTTCTACTGGGACGTGTACGGCGAGAGCAGGACAACGCCGTACCCGGCCGAGGAGATCGCCCGAGCGATCGGCGCGTCAGCCGGGTAGGTGCTCTCGTAGTTACGCCGTTCGGCTGTCCTTGGCGATGATCTCCTTGATCAACTGCACCTCGGATACGCCGATGGTGGCGAGAATGCCTGGTACCGCACCGCGTTTGAGCATGATCACGCACACCGCGAGTCGGCCGACGGTGACCAGGGCCAGGTCCGACCTGCCTGACTTGACCGCGCCGGACAGTGCCCGTTTGGCATTGGGCGTGAACCGGCCCGCGTGCCGGTGGACCAGTCTGGGGACCAACCGCAACCGGCGCCGCCGCTTGGTCTGGACCGGCCGGAACCTGGTCGGCCCGAATCGGCGCTCGATGGTGTCGCGCACCAGGTCCAGGTCGATGCCGACGGAGGCGAGTGCCTCCCGGTCCAGTGAGTCGAACAGCCCCTCACGACGCCCGTGTCCGGGGCCGACGATGACCTTCTCGATCTGCGGCACGGTCACGCCGTGGCCGCGGATCACCTCGCCGACCGGACCGTCGTGCGCGGCCAGCGCGAGCAGCAGGTGTTCGTCGCCGACCCAGGTGTGGCCGAGCGAGCGGGCCCGCATCTCGGCGTCCCGGATGAGTTCGCGGGCACCCTGGGTGAAGTCGCCGTGGTTCATCACCTCATCCCCTTCCGAACCGTCGGCCGTGCTTGCGATGCACCGTCTGCTTGGTCACGCCGAGTCGCTGCGCGATCTCCTGCCAGGACCAGCCGAGCCGACGCGCGTTGTCCACCTGCACGATCTCCAACCGCTCGGCCAGTTCCCGCAGCGCCGCGACAGCTCGCAGCCCGACATCCGGATCGGGACTGGCCGCCCCGACGGACAGATCGATCGTCGTGTTCTCCATGTCCGTCAGCATATGCTGACATCGCCACATCGTCAACATATGCTGACGCTATGCAAGATGCCGCATCGGCTGGTATCCAGATGCTGTGATACCCGTCCATGACGTCAACCCGTTGCGCCGCGCACCGGTGGTGACGTACGCGCTCATCGCGGCCAACGTCGTGGTGTTCCTGCTGATGCCGGCCGCGGCGCACACACTCGTCGGCAGCAACACAGCAGGCCAACTCTGCGACCTCCAGGCGTTCTTCGAGCGGTGGGGCGCCGTGCCACGCGAACTGCTCGGCGGCCACCTGCCGGCCCTGGTCCCGACCGGTCAGGCCACGGTCATCCGGTCCGGCGCCGCCTGCCTGCTCGGGCCGGCGGACTACACCAAGTCGCCCGTCCTGTCCGTGCTGACCGCGATGTTCGTGCACAGCAGTTGGTCACACCTGCTGGGCAACATGCTGTTCCTCGCTGTCTTCGGCAACAACGTCGAGGACAGGATGGGGCGCGGCTGGTACGTCCTGTTCTACTTCGTCTGCGGCTACGCCGCCGGCTACGGCTTCGCGGTGCTCGACCCGTCATCGGGCGGCCCGCTGGTCGGCGCGTCCGGCGCCATCGCGGGTGTGCTCGGCGCCTACCTCGTGCTGTGGCCGAGAGCCAGGGTGTGGGGCCTCATCCCGTTCCTGTTCTTCATCCCGCTCAAGGTGCCGGCGTGGCTCATGCTCGGCATGTGGTTCGTGTTGCAGGCGCTGTACTCCACCGGCTTCGGCACGTCGTCAGCCGGTGACGTGGCCTACCCGGCGCACGTGGTCGGGTTCGTCGTCGGCGCGCTGCTCGCGCTACCCCTGCGGTCCCGCGCGATGGCCAAGGACACCTAAGTAGGCCACGCAGCCAGCAGACCACCATCGACCGTGATGCTCTGGCCGGTCACGTACCGGGTCGCGTCGGACAGCAGCATGCACACCACGTCGGCGACGTCCTCGGGCTGGCCGACGCGACCGAGCGGGATCTTCGCCGCCGACCGGACCAGACCGTCCGGGCCGCCCGAGTTGACCGGGTCCAGGGACTGCGGCGACTCGATCACGCCCGGCAGCACCGCGTTCACCCGCACACCCTGTGGCGCCAGTTCCAGTGCCGCGCTACGGACGAAACCGATGATGCCGGCCTTCGACGCCGCGTACGGCGTGTGCCCGGCCCAGCCGACGGCCGCGCCGGCGACACTGGACACGCACACTGCCGAGCCACCCCTTGGCAGGTGCGCGGCGGCGGCCCGGATCGTGCGCATCACCCCGCCGAGATCGGTGTCCACGATGGCGTGCCACAACTCGTCGGTCAGTTCGCTCAGCGGAGCGTTCCGCAGCCAACCCGCGTTGGCCACCACACCGTCGAGGCCGCCGAATGCCGTGACGGCAGCGGCACACGCCGCCTGCAACTGGTCGGCGCTGCGCACGTCGGCCGCCACCGCGAGCACCCGACCACCCGCCGCCGTGACCAGATCGACGGTCGAGGCGATGTCGTGCGGGTCCCCGTCGAACGTGCCAACGACGACGTTGGCCCCGGCCCGTGCCGCCGCCACCGCCACCGCCTGCCCGATACCGCTGGCCGCGCCGGTGATGAGGACCGTCCTCACAGCATCACGTCCCCGCTGTTCGGGCACAACGTCTGTCCTGTGTAGAGGTTGCCGCCCGGATCGCTGGCCAGCAGGACCGCTGTCGGCGCGACCTCCTCCGGCTGGCCGAACCGACCCAGCGGCAGGCCGGCCAGCAGGGGCCGCGTCCACTCGTCGGACAGGTCCCCGCCCAGCGGCGTCACGATCGGTCCCGGCGCGATGCAGTTGACCGTCACGCCCTGCTTGCCGACCTCCCTGGCCATCGACTTGGTCAGGCCGATCACGCCCGCCTTCGCGGCCGCGTAGTGGCCGAGACCGGGGCCACCCTTCTGGCCGACCTGGGACGCGATGTTGATGATCCGACCGAAACCACGCTCCAGCATGCCGGGCAGCGCGGCCCGGCAGCACAGGAAGACACTGCGCAGGTTCACCGCGATCATGTCGTCGAACTGCTGTGTGGGCATGCCCATGATGTGGTGCTCGGTGAGAATGCCGGCGTTGTTGACGAGCACGTCGACCTGGCCTGCCGCGGCGAACATCCGCTCCACGTCGGCCTCGACGGACACGTCGGCCGACACGGTCACCACGTCGCCGCCGCAGCGCGCCGCCGTCGCCGCGAGCCCGTCGCCCGCTGCCCGGTCGGCGAGGCACAGCCGGGCACCCTCGGCCGCGAACGCCTCGGCGATGGCGGCGCCGATCCCGCTGGCCGCACCGGTGACCAGCGCGGTCCGCCCGGCCAGCAGCCCGCTCATCGGCCGACCCCGAACAGGCGCTGCGCGTTGCCGGACAACACAAGCGTTCGTTCCTCCTCGGAGATGTGCACCTGGTGCACGCGCCTGCGCTCGTAGCCGACGTCGAACTGTGGCGCGAAGCTGGCGAACAGCACCCGGTCCGCCCCGAACGTCCGCACCGCCCGTTCCAGGAAGTCGTCCCGGTAGACACCGCTGGTGAACATGTGCACGTTGGGCAGCGCGAGCGCGAGTTCCGCGTCCACCTGGCCGAGACCGGAGATGTTCAACTGACCGCCGTTCGTCATGATCACCGGGATGTTCGGGCACCACTCCGCGAAGACCGCCACCTGGCCTGCCTCGGACCGGCAGTAGTGCCCGGTGGCCACCAGCACCGGCACCGCGAGTTCCGCCGCCCGCTCGGCGATCGGCCGCCACCGGGTGTCGTTGATCTGGAAGTTCTCCTCGCCGGGATGCAGGAACACACCGACGGCGCCGGCAGCGACCGCGTCGGTCAGCTGCGTCAGCGCGTCGGCACCGTCCCACGGGTCGATCCTGGCGATCGCGACCAGCCGGTCGGGATGGTCGCCGACGAACGCGGCGACCTCCTTGTTGGCCACGCCGAGATCGCCGTCCCTGGGATGCATGGGCGCGACGAGTGCGGTGTCGATGCCCTCGGCGTCGAGCGCCTCGATGACCGATGCGGGCTCCCGGTGGTAGCCGAACCGGGACGTGCCAACGAAAGACAGGCCGTCGACGGTCATACCGACACCCCCAGCATGCGCATGGCGTTGCCGCCGAGGACGAGATCGGTCTGTTCGTCGGTCAGGCCGGCGATGGCCACCTTCTGCCGCTCCAGTGCCGGCGCGCTGACCGGCCCGTCGCTGCCGAAGATGACCCTGTCCACCCCGATCCTGGCGACCGCCTCCCGGATCTTGTCCGGATACGGCATCGCGGAGGTCTCCAGGATGATGTTCCCGTACCGCTCGGCGACGTCGATGGCCTCGTCCACGTGGAAGTAGCCGCCCATGTGCCCGAGGATGATGGTCGAGTCAGGACAGGCAGCCGCAGCGGGCGCGATGGACGTCGGCGTGGTCAGCGGCTCGTCACCGCAGTGGAACAGCGTGGGGACACCGAGTTCGCCAGCCTGCCGGATCAACGAGATCGTCGGTGCGCTGCCCGGATGGGCCAGAGTGGACACCGGGTGCAGTTTCAGGCCACGGAACCCGAACTTGGTCACCGCCCGGCGCAGCAGCTTGGTGGCCTCGTCCTGGGCGTTCGGGTTCAGCCGGACGAACCCGTAGAGCCGTCCTTCGAACTCGGCACAGGCCTCGGCGATCATCTCCATCGCCCTGGGGTTGGGACCGGGCAGGTCGGCGATGGTCATCACCGCTGCACTGTGCACGCCCGCCTCGTCCATGCTCCGCACGCACGTCTGCGGGGACAGCTCCCAGCCCAGCGCCGGCACGTCGTCGATGTGCATGTGCATGTCGATGACGGCCTGGCGCGCCGGCTGGGCGGGAGGCCGACTGTCTTCACTGTTGTCTGTCATCCAGCACTCCTGCGTACTCGGCGAGTGTGTCGTCCAGCCAGGCCGGGTCGAGCAGCCTGCCGCGCGCGATGACCCTGGCCGGCCGGCGCAGCACGGCGATGTCGACCCGCGGGTCGGACCCGACGACGATCAGGTCGGCGCGGTAGCCGGGCGCGATCATGCCGACCTGCCCGCCGATCACCGGACCGGTGCTGACCGTGGCCGACACCAGAGCGTCGAACGCCGTCATGCCGCCGGCGATGTACAGCTCGAGTTCGTCGACGAGGCCGCCGATCGGGTTGAATGCCGTGCCGGCGTCGGTGCCGGCCGCGATGTGCACACCGGCCTTGACCGCGCGCCCGACACTGGCCCGGAAGATCTCGCGCGCCTCGATGCTCTTGGTCACCGTGTCCGCCGGGATGCCAAGCCCCGGCGCGATGGGGCTCAGCGCGCTGACCGTGGGCACCAGCGTCCGCCCGAGGCGCAGCATCAGCTCGATCGCCTCGTCGTCGATGAAGGCGCCGTGTTCGATGGTGTCCACCCCGGCGTGCAGCGCGGCGATGATGCCGGCCGGGTTGTGCGCGTGCGCGGCGACACCGGCACCGTGCCGGTGCGCTTCCTCGACCGCCACGGTCATCTCCGCCTGGCCGAGGCCCTGCGCGGCCGGGTCGCCGGGGGTGGAGATGCCACCCGTCGCCATCAGCTTGATCACCGGGGCACCGCCGGCGAGCTGCTCGTGCACCGCGGCTCGCACGTCCTCCGGTCCGTCGGCGACCCGGGCCCACTGGGCGGCGTGACCACCCGGCGGCGTGAGTGGCTGGCCGGCCGCCGCGACCCGAGGGCCGGTGATCGAGCCCGCCCGCACGTGCCGCCCGTACTCCAGGGTCAGGTGGTCGACCGAGCCGAGGTCACGGATCGACGTGATGCCGGCGCGCAGCGCGAGCAAACCGTTGTGCAGACAGGTGACCGAACGCACGAAACCACTGCGTTCCCAGTGGGTGTAGGGCATCGCGTGGGCGGCCAGGTCGAAGTGGACGTGACAGTCGGCAAGGCCGGGCACCAGGTACGCGCCGTCGAGATCCACACCGGTCCCGCTGCCGGCGGTGTCGAACTCGCCGATCGTGTCGCCAGCCAGCGTCAGGGTCCGAAATGGACGTTCGACCAGGTCGGGCCCGATCAGTGCGACGCCGTTGCGCACGACGAGGTCGTGTGGCTCCGAGCGGTTCGACACGACGCCTCCATGATGGCCGGAGCGATGTGCTGACAACTGATAGATCACAGTGCAACACTTAATATGTTATTTTACCTGAGAAGCCTGATCTGAACTACCCCCGAGTGGAGCGGATCGTTGATCGAAATCGAGGGCAAGCAGGTGTTCACCGAACTTGCCGAACTGGTCAACCCGGCCCACGCCGCGCTGCTCGTGGTGGACATGCAGCGCGACTTCGTGGAGACGCAGGGCTCCTTCGGCTGCCTCGGGGTCGACACGAGCATGTATCCGGCGATGCGACCGCGACTGGCCGGGTTGCTGGCGGCCGCCCGCGATCACGGGGTGCTGGTCGTCCACGTCCAGATGACGACGTTGCCGGGCAGGATGAGTGACTCCCCGGCGTGGTTGCGCTTCAACCTCCGTATGCACGAGTCGGCGCGAGCGGGTGGCCCACCGCTGCGCTACACCGAACTGGGTACCACCGGGCACGAGTTCATCGACGAACTCCAGCCACTGCCCGGTGAACTGGTAGTGCCGAAATGGCGCTCCAGTGGTTTCTGGGGCACCAACCTCAACCTGCTGCTGCGCAGCAACGGCGTGCAGACCGTCGTCGTCACGGGCTGCACCACAGAGGGCTGCGTGGAGTCCACTGCGCGGGATGCCCTGTTCAACGACTACTACGTGGTCGTCGCGGAGGACTGCGTCGCCAGTGACGACCCAGCACAACACGACGCGTCGTTGTTGCTCATGCGACACCGCTTCGACGTCGTTTCGTCAACATCTCTGCACGACGTCTGGATGCCCGAATCCGTGTAACAGCGACTGGACGGCGCAATGGTGAGGCTATGATCTGTTGCCGCCATACCTGTTGCCCCACACTGGTATGGCAAAGTGTCACTCAAGGGAGCGTCGATGCCATCCAGCACAGTCCGTGCGAGTGACCGCGCGTACGAACAACTTCGGGCGATGCTGCTCGACCTGCGGCTGTCCCCTGGCGCGGTGGTCAACGAGCAGGCGCTCGCCGGTGAGCTGGAGATGGGCCGGATGCCGGTGCACGAAGCGCTGGCGCGGTTGGCGTCCGACGGTTTCCTCACCGTGTTGCCAAGGCGGGGCACGGTCGTCGCGGCATTCACGCTCAAGGATGTCCTGGATCTGTTCGAGGCCAGGGAAGCAATCGAATGTGGCGTAGTACACATCGCGGCCCGCAGGGCGAGTGACGACGACATCGCCGCGCTGACGAAGCTGACCAACATCGCCAACAAGGCCCGCACGGCGACCGAGCCGGAGACCTACCTCGACGCCGACTACCAGATCCACCTGTTCCTGGTGCGCATCCTGAACAATCCGATGTTGCACGAGCAGGTGGAACGCCTGTTGATGCACAACCTGCGGTTCTGGCGTTTTTACTTCTCCACCCGAACCGTTCGGGTAACGGCGATGTTGGGCCACGACGAACTGCTCGCCGCTGTCCGTAACCGCGACGGTGACGCCGCGCAATCGGCCATGCGCCTGCATATCGCCGATTCGCGCGGAATGCTCCAATCGCTGTTCTGAATCACAGCGTTCTTCGGCAATGCGGCGGAGTGTGGCGCAGGACACGTGACCACCCCTATCCCACTGGTGCCGGGTCGGGGGTGCGCAACGGGAAGTGGCACGCGGCGAGCTGGTTGCCACCGAACTGCCGCAGCAGCGGTTCCTCGCTGGCACACCGGTCCTGCGCCAGCGGGCACCGGGTCCGGAACCGGCAGCCGGACGGCGGGTCGATCGCCGACGGCAGTTCACCGACCAGCGGTGTGCGTTCCTTCGCCCGTTCCCGCACGGGGTCCGGTTCGGGAATCGCGTCCAGCAGGCCCGCCGTGTACGGGTGCGCGGGCTGCCGGTAGATCTCGTCGGCGGCACCGACTTCGACGATCTTGCCCAGATACATCACGCCGATCCGGTCGGCCAGGTACTTGACCACCGACAGGTCGTGGCTGATGACCACGTAGGTCAACCCCATCGCGCGCTGCAGCGACCGCATCAGGTTGAGCACCTGCGACTGCACCGAGACGTCCAGTGCGGACACCGGCTCGTCGGCGACCACCAGGCGGGGCCGCAACATCAGTGCCCGTGCCAGACCGATCCGCTGGCGCTGCCCACCGGAGAACTCGTGCGGGTAGCGGTCCAGCGCGGTACGCGACAGCCCGACCTGGTCCAGGATCTCGCCGATCCGCGCCGCGCGTTCACGCCGGTTGCCGACATGTTGCAGCACCAGCGGTTCGGCCAGGCTCGCGCTGACCTTCATCCTCGGGTCCAGTGACGCCGACGGGTCCTGGAACACCAGTTGCATGTCCTTGGGCCGCATCCGCCCGCCGGGCCGCCGCGACCCGGTGGACCGGCCCGCGAAGCTGATGGTGCCGTCGGTGGGCTCGTCCAGACCGACGATCAGCCGCCCGGTGGTGGACTTGCCACACCCGGATTCGCCGACCAGGGCGAAGGTCTCGCCTGCCGCCACGGTCAGCGAGATCCCGGACACCGCCTTCAGCGCACCGGTCTTGCGGCGCAGCAGGCCACCGGTGATCGGGTACTCCTTGTGCACGTCGACCAGTTCCAGCAACGTGTCGCCGGCCGCGACCTCGTCCACGGCCACCCCGTTGGTCACCGGCGAGGTGCGCGCCGGGGCCGGTTGTGCCGGCCGGGGGTGGAAGCAGGCGAACGCGTGATTCGGGTCGTCGGTCAGCGCGGGGTCTTGCGTGCGGCACTTGTCCGTGGCGAACGCACAGCGCGGCGCGAACCGGCAGCCGGTCGGCGGATGCGCCAGATCGGGCGGTAGGCCGGGAATGGTCCGCAATTCCTCGTGCCGCCGCTGGTCCAGCCGGGGGATCGCGCCGAGCAGCGCCTCCGTGTACGGGTGCCGGGGATGCGCGAACAGCTCGTCGGTCGGCGCGTACTCCACGATCCGGCCCGCGTACATCACCAGCACCCGGTCGGCCTGGCCCGCGATCACGCCGAGGTCGTGCGTGATCAGCAGCACGCCCATGCCCAGCCGGTCGCGCAGTTCCTTCAGCAGTTCCAGGATCTGCGCCTGAATGGTGACGTCCAGCGCCGTGGTCGGCTCGTCGGCGACGATGATGCTCGGGTCGTTGGCCATGGCCATGGCGATGACCACGCGCTGGCGCATGCCGCCGGAGAACTCGTGCGGGTAGCGCTCCG
>DASUJK010000071.1:0-14638 GCA_036279295.1 Pseudonocardiaceae bacterium
AATCCACACTGTGGCATGGGATCGAGGTCGATGCGCCACTCGTCCGGGCGTTCGGTGTCCGCGCGGCGAGAGTTCCACGGGTGAAACTCCACCGTGGACATCTGCACCGCCCAGATGACGCTGGCCAGTTCGGTCACGCACAACTCGTCGGCGTGCCGGTTGTAGCGCGGGAAGTGCACCCGCACGGTCTCCAGCCACGGCGGCGCGCCACCGGGAATCCGCTTCTGGTGCACCTTGTCGCCTGCCACTCCGGACGGGAACCGGTGCAACATGCACGGCCGGTCGCGCAACGCGCGCACGATGCCGTCGCCGACCGACAGGTAGTACTTGGCGAGGTCGAGCTTTGTCGCCCCGGTGGCCGGGAAGTACACCCGGTCGGGACTGGATACCCGCACCGTGTGGTGCCCGACCTCAAGTTCCACCGCTGAGTCGCCAGCCATGGGAAGGAATCTACGGGAAACGAGCGTGATCAGCCCGTCACTCGCGCCGGGCTCTCGCGCGACGCTTGCCCTCGTGCATCGCGACCACCCTGGCCACCGGAATCGTGTGGCCCTCCTCGACCAGGTCGGCCGGCAGTGCCTGGGGCGCTGGCAGCAGGTCCGCCCAGGCGTCCCGGCCGGCCAGCAGGTCCACCGCAGTGCGCACGGTGAAGTCACGCGGTGTCACGTCGTCCAGGTCGTCCCATGCCACCGGGAACGACACCGGCACGCCGGGCCGAATCCGTGGGCTGTATGCGGCGATCACGGTCGCACCGCCTGCCCGCGTCGAGTCGAGGAACACCTTGCCCTCACGGTCGTCCCGGATGAACGCCGTCGTGGCCAGCACCGGATCGAGCCGTTCCGCGCGGGCGGCCAGTGCCCGGGTCGCCGCGGCCACGTCGTCAACCGCGGTGCTCGCCTCGATCGGCACGAACACGTGCACTCCCTTGGCACCACTGGTCTTCACCGCACCGGACAGGCCGGAGTCGGTGAGCGCCTGGCGGACCAGGTGGGCGGCCCGGATCACGGACGTGAAATCGTCGGCGACGGGCGGGTCGATGTCCATCACGAGATGCGTCACGTGCTGGTCCAGCATCAACGGCACGTGGTACTCGATGGCGCGCTGGTTGCCGAACCACAGCAGTGTCCTGCGGTCGTCGCACAGCGCGTACGACACCTGACGCTTCGAACTCTCCGCCCACACCGACACCGTGCGGACCCACGGCGGCGTGTACTTGGGCACGTTCTTCTGCATGAACGCGTCCTGCCCCGGCCGGATCCGGACCACCGAGAGCGGCCTGCCGTGCAGTACGGGCACCATGCGGTCGGCCATGGCGTCGAGGTAGTCCACCAGGTCCCGTTTGGTGGCGTCGGCCCCGTCGAACAGCGGTTGGTCGAGATTGGTCAACGAAACGCCGTCGCGCTCCTCACCGGCAGCAGCCATGCGACCACCATCCCAGGATCACGTCGTCGGTGCGAGCGTGGCGGCCAGACCGAAGTGTGGAAACAGCTCCGGACCGAACGTGGTGATCTCGGCGATCCGGTCGCCCCTGGTGCGGATCACGTCCAGTTTGAACGCCCGGAACTCGGTGTCGCCCGGCCTGCGCAGGTAACTGGCCGCCGTGGGCAGCCGGTTGGCCGACGTCGGCAGCAGCCGCCAGTCGCCGTCCCGATTCGGCCCCATCGCCCGTTCCAGCAGCGGCAGCAGCGCGTCCAGCCCGTCGAACACGAACGGGTTGGGCGGCATGGTGATCCGGATGTCCTGGGCGGCGATCGCCACCGCCCCGGCCGAGTCACACCGTTCGTTGGCGTCGATGAACCGGCGCAGCAGCTCGCGTTCCTTGGCACTCGGCTCGCCCGCCGACCACTCGGCCCGCCTGGCCGGCAGGCGTTCCTGCATGGTGACCCTGGCCCGTTGCAGGGCACTGTTCACCGCGGCCACGCTGGTCTCCAGCAGCGAGGCCGTCTCACCGGCAGGCCAGCCGAGCACGTCCCGAGCGATCAGCGCGGCCCGCTGCCGGGGCGGCAGGGCCTGCAATGCGGCCAGGAACGCCAGTTCGATCGTTTCCCTGGCGACGGCGACCGCGTCCGGCTGGTCGTCGCCGGGTGCCACCTCGTCCAGCAGCCGGTCCGGATAGGGCGTCAGCCAGGCCACCTCGGCGAACGAGTCGGTGGCCACCGGTCGACGGGCGCCGCGCCGCAACTGGTCCAGGCACACGTTCGTGGCGATCCGGTACAGCCAGGCGCGGAACAACAGGTCGCCACCGAAGCTGTCCCGGTTGCGCCACGCCCGCAGGAACGTCTCCTGCACGGCGTCCTCCGCCTCGTGGAACGACGCCAACATCCGATAGCAGTGCACGTGCAGCGCCCGCCGATGCCGGTCGGTGAGCGCGCCGAACGCGACCTGGTCGCCGGCCAGCGCCGCGGCCAGTTCGTCGGTCTCGGTCATGTCGCCAGCTTGCCGTAGCCGAACTCCTGGAGAACCCAGGTGTTGCCGTCCGGGTCGGCGAAGTCGGCGAACGACTCGTAGTTGGCCCGCTCCGGGTGCACACCGGGTGTCCAGCCCTGTGTGCCGATGTGCCGGATCTCGCTCACCGGCACCCCTCGGCCGGCCAGTTCACCTCGGACCGCCTCGATGTCGGACACCACCAGGTGCAGGCCACGGACCGAGCCGGGCTCGGCGTCGGTGATGCCGACACCGATCGAGATCGAGCACGACGAGCCGGGCGGGTCCAGTTGCACGACCCGGAAGTGGTCGCCCGCCTTGTGGTCGACGTGCACGTGGAAGCCCAGTTTGTCGCTGTAGAACGCCTTCGCCCGGTCCACGTCGGCAACCGGCAGCAGCACGAGTTCGAGTCGCAGGTCCATGGTGCAGTCTCCGCCCTTGGTCCGGGTCACCGCAGCACGAGGCCCGCGGTCACGTTGGTCATCGAGCCGGTCACGCCGGACGCCAGGTCGGACGCCAGGTAGGTGGCGGTACCGGTGACGTCGGCCAACCTCGGGGTGCGGCGCATGGCCGACATGCCGGCGATCATCTCCGCGGCGGTCCGCGGCGCGGGGACGTCCGGCCCGCCGACGCCGGCCAGCTTCTCGGTCGTCAGGGTCTCCAGGACGCCCGCGGTCCAGATGCCGCAGACCCGGACCCCGAACTGCCCGACCTCGGCCGCCAGGTAGCGCATGAAGGACTCGGTGGCCGCGTCGGCCGGTCCGGTGCTGCCCATGCCGGGCATCGCGCCTGCTCCAGACGCGCTGTTCAGGTGCAGGATGACGCCGGAGCGCCGTTCGATCATCACCCGGGCGGCAGCCCGGGCGGTGGCGAAGTTGGACCGCAGTCCGTCATTCACCGCCCTGAGCAGGTCGTCCGTCGTCATGTCCACCAGCGGCGTGCCCTGCACATCACCCCTGCTGATCAGGTTGAACGACACGTCGAGCCGACCGGTCCGTGCCACCACGGCCGCGACGTGCTCGTCGACGGCCAGTTCGTCCAGGGCGTCGAGCACGGCGACGTCGGCGACACCGCCTGCCGCCGTGATGTCCTTCGCCACGGCGTCCAGCGTGTCCTGGGTGCGCCCGACCAGGCACACCGTCGCTCCTTCGGCCGCGTACGCCTTCGCCACCGCGCCGCCGATGCTGCCGCCCGCGCCGTAGACGATGGCGGTCCTACCATCCAGCAAGTCGCTCACTTCGATCTCCGATGTGTCGTCCGTTCGACTGCCTACGAGTGATGAAACGCAGGCAGTCGCGGAAACTCATCGGTCCTCCGACAACCCTTCGATCGGAGCTCGCGCCCGGATGGCCAGCACGACCTCGCGATGGTGCTCCTCATGCAGGTCACGGCGTCGCGCGTGCAGCAGTTGGGGCAGCGTGACCAGGCCGAGAACACGCCGGGGATCGACCCGGTCGACCACGGGCGCGGCCATGATCCGGTGCAGCGCGAAGATGTTGGCGACCATGCGCAGGGTGTCGTCGGCGAACACGATCACACCGCCGTCGTCGATCTCGGTCGCGGTGTCGCGGGTCATCACCTCGTGCACGAAGAAGGTCTCCAGCGGGTCGGTGGTGTACTCGCGGGTCAGGTGCAGCCTGCGCCTGGCGATCTTCTCGGTCAGCACGGATCGCTTGAGCAGCAACACGGACAGCGCGTACGCGGACACCGAGGCGACCACGAGTGGTAGCAGGTTCTGCCACGCATGGGTCAGTTCGAGGGTGAAGATGATCCCGGTCAGCGGCGACCGCATCACACCGCCGACCACTGCGGCCAGCCCGCACATCGCCCAGAAGCCGCCGGCCTCGTGGGGCAGCAGGAAGCCCTCGGCGGCACCGAGCGACGCGCCGATCATGAACACCGGTGCCAACACACCACCGGACGTGCCCGAGCCGAGCGACAGCGACCAGATCAGTGTCTTGACCACGAGGATGCCGATGATCAGCCCGGCGGTGGCCCGACCGGTGAGCAGCTGGTCGATCACGTCGTAGCCGACGCCCAGCGCCCTCGGCTCGATCAGCCCACCGGCACCGATGATCAGCCCGCCCAGTGCCGGCCACCACATCCAGTGCACCGGCAGCCGGTGGAAACCGTCCTCGGCGAGGTAGACCAGGCCGGTCGCCGCGATGGCCAGCAGTCCACCGGTCAGTCCGGGCACCAGGGCCAGCCCGTCGGCCGCCGGGCCCGGTGCCGCGGTCACCGGCACCGCGAAGACGGGCGCCGAGCCGAGCAGGAAGCCGCGGCACACGGTGCTCACCACGACCGCGGACGCGACCGGGATCAGGCTGCGTGGCCGCCACTCGAACAGCAGCAGCTCCACCGCGAGCAGCACCGAGGCGAGCGGGGCGTTGAACGTGGCGGCCATGCCGCCCGCCGCGCCGGCCACCAGCAAGGTCTTGCGTTCGTCCGCGGACAGCTTGAGCAGCTGCGCCAGGATCGACCCGACGGCGCCACCGGTCATGATGATCGGTCCCTCGGCGCCGAACGGGCCGCCGGTGCCGATGCTCAGCGCGGCCGAGATCGGCTTGAGCACGGCGACTCGCGGTGCCACCCGGCTGCCACCGACCAGGATGGACTCGATGGCCTCCGGCATGCCGTGGCCACGGATCTTCTCCGAGCCGTAGCGCGCCATCAGCCCGATGACCAGGCCACCGAACACCGGCGCGCACAGCACCAGCCACCACGGGTGGTGGATCGCGCCCGGGGCCACCAACCCGGTGGCCACACGCTGGTAGAAGACGAGGTTGGTGATCAGGCCGATCAGCCGCAGCAGCGCATAGGCGGTGCCGGCTGCCGCGACGCCGACGAGCAGGGCGATCGCCGTGATCACCAGTACCCGGGGCCGCACGGCGAAGTCACCGAGATGCGTGGCCCTGGCGTGCGGTACGGCGGTCGCCCTGGCATGCGGTCCTGTGGTCACAGCCGACCTGTCCCTGTCGCCGCCAGCGAGGGCACAGCGGCGGCCGCGGCGGTGAACTGGCGGGCCACGTCGGCGGTCAGCTGCCGTTGCTTGGGCGCCAGCAGGTCGAGTACCGCGCGCAGGGCGGCGTGCCGGCGACGGAGCACATGGGCCACCGCCTGCTGGCCGGCATCGGTCACCTCCAGCGTGACCACACTGCGGTTGTGCTCGTCGCTGCCCCGCTCGACCAGACCCCTGGACTGCAACCGGTCCACCAGCCTGGTCACCGAGGACGCGTTGACGCCGAGGGCCGCGGCCAGTTGGGCGGAGGACACCCGGCCCAGGTCGGTCAGGATCACCAGGAGGCGCATCTGCGGGAACGTGGTCTGCGGCGGCAGCGCGTGCGCACTGTCCCACGCCACGCTGACCAGCACTCGCGTCAGTGATTCCAGGGCGCGAACGTCCGCATCGGGCTCTATGTCTTGCATATATCAATACTTGCTAAGTGCAAGACCTTGGGTCAAGGCTCGCGGACGTGTTGCGCCTCACCGAAGAAGATCGACCCGGCGGATCAACGTCGAGTGACCGTGGATCGCCCGGACGCTGACTCGCTGTTACCGTCGTGTCGATGGACACACTGGAAGTACCTGGCGCACACCTCTCCTACCGGATGACCGGTAGCGGGCCGGTGCTCCTGTTGATCCCTGGCGGCCCTGCCGATGCTGGCGGCTTCGACCGACTGGCCCGCCTGCTCGACGGCGACCACACCGTCGTCACGTACGACCCGCGTGGCATCTCCCGCAGCAGCAGGGCCGATTCCGACGACGACGTGCGGGTCGCGACGCAGGCCGACGACGCACACCGCCTGCTGGCCGCGGTCGGTGCCGGACCGGCGGACGTGCTGGGCAACAGTGGCGGCGCGATAACCGCGCTGGAACTGGTGGCCATGCACCCGACACAGGTCCGCACGCTCGTCGCACACGAGCCGCCGGTCAGCGAACTGCTGCCGGACGGCGCGGAACACCGGGCGAAGATGGACGAGGTCCACCAGACCTACCTCGACGCAGGCGCTGGTGCGGCGATGGCGAAGTTCATGAGCATGGCCGGGCTGGAGGGTGGGCCGGCACCGGATACCGGTCCGCCGAATCCGGAAATGCTCGCCGCGATGGCCCGGATGAAGGCCAACATGGAACTCTTCTTCGCACACATGCTGCGGCCGATCGTCGCCTACCGTCCGGATGCGACAGCGTTGCGCGCGGCGACCACCCGGATCGTGCCCGGCGTCGGCACGACGACCACCGGCCAGATCGCCCACCGGTCCACACTGGCGCTGGCCGAACTGCTCGGCGCGCCAGTCGCCGATTTCCCCGGTGGGCACGGAGGTTTCGCGGAACAGCCCGAGGAGTTCGCGGCGAAACTGCGTACCGTGCTGGCGGAGTCGTCGGTCTGAATCCACTGTCTGAAGCGGAAAGTGGGCGGAAGGCCCAGCACGTTGGGGGTGAGCGCTGGGCCTTCCGTACCTGGGATGTCGGGCGGAACCGTCGGCTCGTTACAGGTCTCCCCCCACAGCGGTCAGACGAGTTTGCGCACGGCGGTGGCCAGTGCGGGCAGGATGTCGCCCGGTTCGCGGTAGCTGTGCAGTGCGTCACGCCCGGTCGCGCCACGCAGCCGGGCGGCCAGTCGGGCGGGCAGCACGACGGTGCTGACGTAATCGACACCGTCGAGACCCTCGACCAGCCAGGACGTCCACGGCAGCGGTGGATTCGCGGCCGGACTGATCAACACGGGTCGTTGCCCGGCCAGCGGAATGTCGTAGCCACCGAAGTGGCTCCAGTTGCTGATGGACAGCGTGCGTCGCGCCGGGTCGAACCCGACCGGCACGCAGTCGGGCAGCCGGGACGGGCCGATCGCGGCCAGGAACTCCCGATTGGTGCGAATGTTCAGGTGTGAGCCGACAAAATCCCCCACGGCGGTTCGGATCTCGCCAGCCAGTGTCTCCGGCCTGCCGCCTGCCGGGCAGGTCAGGCAGATCTCGCCGAACAGGTTGCCGACCACACCCGACGGCAGGTTCAGCAGCTTGCGGATGTTCACCGGCAGGACAAGTACGCGATCCTCGGTCTCGTTGTCCAGCACGCGGATCGTGCTGGCGACGTGTGCGCACAGCACGTCGTTCGCGGACAGCCGGACACCGGCCTCGGCCCCGAACTTCTGCCGCATCCTGTTCACTTCGACGGCACTGAAGTAGATCTGGACGGTCCGGTTGGCACCGAGCGCGGTCGCGAACTCGCGTTGGATCGCGGCTGCCTCGTCCGCGTCCGGCAGCCGGAAACCCGGTCTACCGGAGTCCTGCGCCGGCAGCACGTCGTCCAGGTAGGCATCCCGGTCCTCGGCAAGGTCCACGTCGGTGGGTGGGCTGCCCTCGATCGCGGCCGACCACGCCCGCAGGAGCACGATGAAACCCTGCATGTCGGCCACGGCGTGGTGCCACGAGATGCCCAACGCGGTGGCACCGCCGGCCAGTCGGTTGACCCGAATGGTGAGCAGCGGCAGGCCGCCGACACGGGCCTTGGGCGCGTCCACATGGTCGACCAAACCCGCGCCCGCCAACGCAACCCGGCTGATCGCGTCCGGGAGCGACTCGTCGACGTCGTAGGTCGACAGCGGCACACCGTCGTCGGTGCAGACGATCTCCAGCCGCCGGTCGGCACCGGTGCGCAGCCGACCCCCGAAGACCGGCACCCGGTCCAGCGCCGTGGCCAGTCCGTCGGCGAGCCGGGACACGTCCAGTGCGTGTTCGTAGAACAGGACCAGCGACACCGCGACGTCGGCCAGCATCGTGTCGGTCAGACCGCACCGGACGACCGTGCCCGACGCACGACCGGCACGCACCACTCTGGACTCGCGCAACTCGCGCCATGTCGTCACGTCGGGACGGTAAGTCGCGGTCGGCACGTTACCTAGTGGTCCGTTGACAGTGGCTCCGAACACTGTCAACGGACGGTCCGGCTAGGGGTTTTGTCCTTTGTTCAGACCTCTGGCGGGGTCGCGAACCGCGCATCGGTCGGGGCCCGAACAGTAAGCATGCCAACCGAACCGAGACAGGGCCGCAGCAATCTCGTGGACAGCACGATCCACGTCCTTCAGTCAGGTGATCCGGTTTCCACCAGCCGGCCGTCGGTCAGGCGTAGCCAGCGGTTCACCTTGATCTCGGCGAGGAACCGTTCGTCGTGGCTCACCACCACGAATGCGCCCTGGTAGGCGTGCAGCGCGCTCTCCAACTGGCCGACGCTGGTCAGGTCGAGGTTGTTGGTCGGCTCGTCCAGCAACAGCAGCTGCGGTGCCGGTTCGGCGCACAGCACACACACCAGGGTGGCACGCAGCAGTTCACCACCGGACAGCGCGGCGATCGGCAGATGGATGCGCGAGCCGCGGAACAGGAAGCGCGCCAGCAGATGCATCCGCTGCGCCTCCGCCATGCCCGGCGCGAACGCCGCGAGGTTCTCGACCACTGTGCGGTCGGCGTCCAGCAGGTCCAGGCGCTGGGACAGGTAGGCGATCCGGCCGTCGGCCCGCTTGATGCTGCCGCCTGCCTCGGTCGCACCGCTGATCACCCGCAGCAGCGTCGACTTGCCGGCGCCGTTCGGGCCGGTCAGCGCGATCCGCGCCGGTCCACGGACGGCCAGGTCGACACCATCGAAGATCGTCCGGTCACCGTAGTGGACCGCCAGTCGTTCGCCGAGGAACACCGTGCGCCCGGCCGGCACGGTGGTGCCCGGCAGGTCCAGCGCGATCTTCTGCTCGGCACGCAGCGCGCGGCCCGCTTCGTCCAGGCGGTTCTTCGCATCGCTGACCCGGGCGGCGTGGGCTTCGTCGGCCTTGCCGGCCGACTCCTGGGCGCTGCGCTTCAACCCGCCCGCGACGATCCTGGCCAGGCCCGCACTCTTGATGTTGCGGGACGCGTTGCTGGCCCGCCGCGCCGCCCGCTCGCGGGCCTGCCGCATTTCCCGCTTCTCCCGCTTCACGTCCTGCTCGGCGTTGCGGACGTTCTTCTCGGCGACCTCACGCGCCGCGCGGACCGCTTCCTCGTACGCGGTGAAGTTCCCGCCGTAGAACCGGACCTCGCCGCGCTCCAGCTCGGCGATACGGTCCATCCGGTCCAGCAGCGTCCGATCGTGGCTGACCACCAGCAGGCAGCCGTGCCAGTCGTCCAGCACGGCGTGCAGGGTGGCGCGGGCGGTCTGATCGAGGTTGTTGGTCGGCTCGTCCAGCAGCAGCACGTCGGGTCGCTTCAACAACTGTGCGGTCAGACCGATGGACACGATCTGGCCGCCGCTGAGGGTGTCCAGCCGCCGGTCGAGTCGGACGTCGCCGAGGTCCAGCCGGTCGAGTTGGGCGCGGGTGCGCTCCTCGATGTCCCAGTCGTTGCCGACCGTGGTGAAGTGCGCCTCGCTGGCGTCGCCGGACTCGATGGCGCGCAACGCGTCGAGCACTCCGGCGACACCGAGCACCTCGGCCACCGTCAGGTCGCCGACCAGCGGCAGGTGCTGCGGCAGGTACCCGAGCACGCCCTGCACGGACACGGAACCGCTGCTGGGTCGGTACTCGCCTGCGATGAGTTTGAGCAGCGTGCTCTTGCCGGCGCCGTTCGGCGCGACCAGGCCGGTGCGGCCGGAGCTGATGCTCAGCGACAGGTCCTGGAACACCGGGATCTCGGCCGGCCAGGTGAAGGAGACGTTCGAACAGATGATGTCGGACATGATCGGGAGTCCTCGACGGTGACGCGGGCGCGCACAGGGGCGCCCGGCTGGAACAGGGACGGGGGACGACGCGGCACTCCAGGTCTCACCCGGAGATGTCGTCGTCACCTGCCATGTCTGGTCTCCCTGGTTCCGATCACTCGCCAACCACCCTAGCAGCGGCGCAACCGTAATACCGGGACCGCGATACAACAGCGCTGTTATAGTTGCCGGTCGTGACCTCGAAACGGCTGTTCATGGACACCCGCCCGCTCCGTGAGTCACCCGCGTTCCGCCGACTGTGGCTCGGCAACTCGCTGTCGTCGGTCGGCAGCCAGATGACCAGCTTCGCGGTCGCCCTGCAGGTCTACACGCTGACGCACTCGTCGGCCGCGGTCGGCGCGGTCGGCCTGGCCATCGCCGTGCCGTCGCTCACGCTCGGTCTGTTCGCCGGCTCCGTCGTGGACGCCGTGGACCGGCGAAAGCTGGTGCTGGTCGGCACCAGCTGTGCCGCGGTCGTGTCGGCGTTGTTCGCGGCACAGGCCTTCGTCGGGCTGGACCAGGTGTGGCCGCTGTATCTCCTCGTCGCGATCCAGTCGGTGCTCGGCTCACTGAACGGCCCGGCCCGACGCACGTTCCTGCCGCGACTGCTGCCGGCCAACCGGGTGCCGGCAGGCGCGGCGCTGACCATGTTCGTGATGCACGCCAGCATCGTCGTCGGGCCGACGTTGGCCGGTGTGGTGACGGCGGCGTGGGGTCTGAAGGTGTGTTATCTGATCGACGCGCTCAGCTTCACAGCCGCGCTCTACGGTGTCGGGCGACTGCCCAGGATGCCACCGCAGGACGACGCGAAACGCCCAGGTTTGCGTGCCGTTGCCGACTCGCTGAAGTTCATTCGGGGCAACAAGGTGCTGGTCGGCGCGCTGCTCGCGGACATGAACGCCACGGTGCTCGGCATGCCGTTCGCGTTGTTCCCCGCGATCAACGCCGAGCATTTCGGTGGCGCGGCGCAGACTCTCGGCCTGATCACCGCGGGTCCGTCGATCGGTGGCGTCATCGGGATGGCACTGTCCGGGCGGGTCGTGCACGTGGCCAGGCAGGGCAGGGCGATGCTGATCGCGGGCTCGATCTGGGGCGCCGGCATCGCGGGTTTCGGCCTGGCACACAACCTGTGGCTCGCCCTGCTGATGCTGGCGATCGCCGGTGCCGCCGACTCGACCAGCGTGGTCTTCCGCACCACCATGATCCAGTTGGCCACACCGGACGGGCAGCGCGGCCGGGTCAGCGCCGCCGAGTCGGTGGTCGGTGTCGGCTGCCCGCAACTGGGCAACTTCCGGGCGGGCGCCATCGGTTCGCTCACGTCGCCAGCGGTGAGCGCGTTCAGCGGCGGTATCGGCACCATCATCGGCGCAGCGGTGATCGGCATGGCACTGCCGGCGTTCACCCGCTACCGAGCGACGGACCGAGAGGCGTCCACTGTGGCCTGAGTATCCACAGTGGACCGATGTCACTCGTTGGTGATCAGGCTGGACGGCACGGCCTGGTCGGTGTTCAGGTCGTCGAACAGCTGCGTCGCCTTGGACCTGCTCCACAGCAGCGAGCCGCCGGACGAGCCCGCGATCGGCACCGCCGTGGTGACGACACCGCCACCGGAGATGCCACGCAGCGACCAGCCGAGGCCGATCAGGTTCTGCAGGTGGTCACCCTTGTCCACGGTGATCGCCTTGGGCAGGTCGGACAGCATCGGGAAGAAGTCGAACGGGTTGAGCAGCACGCCGGGGCTGGCGATCCGACTGGCCAGGGCGCCGATGAACTGGCGCTGGTGCTCGGTGCGGGCGAAGTCGCTGGCCGCGAAGGCGTGCCGGCTGCGGACGTAGCCCAACGCGTTGGTGCCGTTCAGCTTCTGGCAGCCAGCCGGCAGGTCGATACCGGCGAACGTGTCGTGGTCGGCCTGCGGCAGGCACATCGTCACGCCGCCGACGTCGTCCACCACACTGGCGAAGCCGCCGAGGCCGATCTCGGCGTAGTGGTCGATGCGCAGGCCCGTAGCACCTTCGACGGTCTGCACCAGCAGCGACGGGCCACCGTAGGCGTACGCCGCGTTGATCTTGGTCCGGCCGTGGCCCGGGATGCTGACCAGGGAGTCACGCAGCAGGCTGACCATGGTCGGCTTCGCGCTGTTGTCCGGCAGGTGGACGACCATGATGGTGTCGGTGCGGCCACCGGACACCGCGCTGGCGTCACCGGTGTGCAGCTTCGCGGCCTGCGCGTCGGTCAGGCCCTGGCGGGAGTCCGAGCCGACGATCAGCCAGTTGGTGCCGGCGCCCTGCGCGGGCCTGCCGGTGTAGTCGGCGAGCGCGTTCACCCGTTGCAGCGACGAGTCGATGGAGAACCACGTCACGATGCCGCCGACGACGAACAACACCACGAGCACGGCGACGATCCGGCGGGCCAGCCGCCAGCGCCGCTTGCGCGGCGGGAGCTGCCGGCCACGCGGTGGGCCGCCACCCGGTCGGTTCGGCGGGCCGCCCGGCCGGCCGTAGGGCTGCTGGCCACCTGGTCCGTAGGGCGGCGGCATCTGTCGACCATGCGGCTGGTCCGGCAGCACACGGGTGTGCTGACGCGGGTTCACCGGTGGGCGATGCGGCTCGTAGTAGTCCCTACCGCCGCCCTGCCACCCATCCACCATGACCTGGCAACCTCCCCGATCGTGTTGTCACCGTCCGGCCCAGCCTAGGACCCATATGTCAATGGACGTGTGGCCACCAGTGGCGGTTGCCCGGATCGTGGTGTGCTCACACCTGAGGACTACATCCGTTCGGGGGCCTCGATGCCCAGCAGTGACAGGCCGAGGACGAGAACCCGGGCGGTCAGCTGGGCCAGTGCCAGGCGGGACTCGCGGACCGGAACCGGCACGTCAGCGGCCAGGATCGGGCACCGCTCGTAGAACGACGTGAACGCCGCCGCGGTGTCGTACAAGTAGCCACACAGCTTGTGCGGCGCGTACGCGTCGACAGCCGCGTCGATGGCCGCCGGCAGTCGTACCAACGCCACCGCGAGCGCCCGTTCGGCCGGTTCGGTCAGCGACACCGCCGTGTCGGGCGCCGGCAACGCACCCGCCCGGCGCAGGATCGACTGGATGCGGGCGTTGGCGTACTGGAGATACACCGACGTGTTGCCGTCCTTGGCCAGCATCTTCTCCCAGGTGAAGACGTAGTCCTTCTCCCGGTCACCGGACAGGTCGGCGTACTTGACCGCACCGATGCCGACCGCGCGGGCCACCTTGGCCTGCGTCACCTCGTCCAGTTCGGAGCGTTGCGCCACCGCTGCGGCGGCGTGGTCGACCGCCTCGGACAACAGCTCGACCAGCCGGATCGAACCACCCGCCCGGGTCCGGATCGTCCTGCCGTCGGCACCGAGGATCGACCCGAACCCGATGTGCACCGCCTGGTCGTCCCTGGTCAGGTAGCCTGCCTCGCGGCATGCCGTGAACACCATCTGGAAGTGCTGGGCCTGCGGCGACCCGACCACGTACAGCAGATCCGTGGCGCCGCGCTCCCCCACCCAGTACCGCACGGTCGCCAGGTCGGTCACCGCGTAGCCGCAACCGCCGTCGCTCTTGCGCACGATCAGTGGCAGCGGTTCGCCCTCGCGGTTGGTGAAGCCGGCCGGGAACACACAGACGGCGCCGTCGCTGATCGTGGTCAGGCCCTTGCGCTCCAGGTCGTCGATCGTGTCGGCGAGCATCGGGTGGTAGAAGCTCTCGCCGTAGCGGTCGTCGTCGGTCAACTGGATGCCCAGCAACGCGTAGACCTGCCGGAAGTGCCGTGTCGACTCGTCCACCAGCAGGCGCCACAACCGCACTGTCCGCTCGTCACCGCTCTGCAGCGCGACGACCCGCTGCCGCGACCGGTCGGCGAACGCGGGATCGGCGTCGAACTTCTTGCGGGCGTCCTGGTAGAAGCCGTTGAGGTCGGTGATCGTGTGCTCGCCGCCGCTGTCCCAGTCGGTGTCCACCAGGTGCTCGATGAGCATCCCGAACGGGGTGCCCCAGTCACCCAAGTGGTTGTGCGGCAACACTTCGTGACCGGTGAACCGCAGCAGCCGCAGCAGCGCGTCCCCGATGATGGACGAGCGCAGGTGCCCGACGTGCATCTCCTTGGCCACGTTGGGACTGGAGTAGTCGATCGCGAACCGGCGCGGCTGCGCGACGACGGGCACACCCAGGCGGTCGTCGCCGGCCAGCCCGGTCACCTGCTCGCTGAGCCACTCCGGCCGCAGCACGAAGTTGACGAACCCGGGGCCGCTCACCTCCGGCTGCTCCACCAGGTCAGCGGCGTCCAGCTCACGCACGATCGCGTCGGCGACGGCACGCGGTGGCATGCCGACCCGCTTGGCCAGGCTCATCGCCGCGTTGCACTGGTAGTCGGCGCCATCCCGGGTGGACGGGCGGATCAGTGCGTCGGCGGGCGTGACCTCGATGTCGAATGCGGTGCGCAACGCCCGCGCGACCCGCTCGCCCAGTTCGAGTCCGATATCC
>DASUJK010000072.1:0-2710 GCA_036279295.1 Pseudonocardiaceae bacterium
ACTGGCTCGCCAGCCGCGTGGCCCGCACGTCCAACTCGCCGTAGCTCACGCGGTCCGCGCCGAACACCAACGCCGTCGCGGTCGAGTCCACAGCCACGGCCTGGGCGAACAGTTCGGCCAGCGTCAGCTCGGGCACGGCGACCGTGTGGCCTGCCCATTCGGCCAGCTGTTCCCGGTCGGCCGAGGGCACCGCGTTGATCTCGGCGACATGGGCGTCCGGGTTGGCGGCGATCTGGTGGATCACCTGGGTCAGCGCGTCGGCCAGCCGTAGCGCTGTGGTCCGGTCGAACAGGTCGGTCGCGTACTCCAAAGTCCCTATGATGCCGGCGCTACTGTCCGCCAACGCGAGTGTCATGTCGAACTTGGCGACACCGGCCTGGAACGGCTCGTCGGCGATCGCCAGTCCGGCGAAGTCGCTGCTGGCGCCTTCGACGTTCTGCACGACCAACATCACCTGGAACAGCGGGTGCCACGCCGTCGACCGAACCGGGCGCAGCGCTTCCACCAGCTGGTCGAACGGCACGTCCTGGTGGTCGTAGGCGGCCAGGTCGGTGTCCCGCACCCGTGCGGCCAGCTCCCGGAACGTCGGGTTGCCGGCGAGATCGGTGCGCAGCACCAGAGTGTTCACGAAGAACCCGACCAGCTCGTCCAGCGCCTCGTCGGACCGGCCGGCGACCACGGTGCCCAGTGGCACGTCGGTGCCGGCACCCCAGCGGGACAGCAGCAGCGCGAAAACGGCCTGCAGGACCATGAACACGGTCGCGCCGGACTCGGCCGCGATGCCGGCCAGTCGGTCCCGGGTGGCGGCGTCGATGATCACGGGCACGACATCGCCTCGGTGGCTCGCCTCGGTCGGCCGAGGCCGGTCCAACGGCAGGTCCAGCACGGGCGGCGCGCCGTCCAGCGCGGTCCGCCAGTAGGCAACCTGGTCGGCAGCCAATGTGTCCTCATCGGACAGCAGATTTCGCTGCCAGAGCGTGTAATCCGTGTACTGCACCGGCAGCGGTGTGGTCCAGTCGGGGGTCGTGCCGGCACAGCGAGCGGTGTAGGCGGCGGCCAGGTCGCCCAGCAGCGGGCCGACCGACCAGCCGTCGGTCGCGATGTGGTGCAGCAGCAGGACCAGCACGTGCTCGCCAGGTGCGACCCGCAGGACCGTGACCCGAATGGGCAGCTCAGTGGCCAGGTCGAACGTGTGCTGAACAGCGGTGTCAACGGCACCGTCGTCCCAGTCGGCCACGGTGACCACCGGCGTCGGGTCGACGACCAGCACCTGGCACGGTTCACCGTCGACGGCCGGGAACAGGCTGCGCAGCACCTCGTGCCGCATGATCACGTCGCCGACAGCCGCGGTCAGGGCATCGGGGGCCAGTTCGCCGGTCAGCCGGTAGACGAGCGGCACGTTGTAGGTGTGACTGGACCGCTCCAACTCCGCCAGGAACCACAGCCTGCGTTGCGCGAACGACAACGGCATCTGGTCCGGCTTCGCCAGCGGCACGATCGCGGGGCGCACCGCCACACCGTCCAACTCGCCGAGTCGTGCCGCCAGGCCGGCCACGGTCGGCGTCCGGAACACGTCCCGCACACCGATCTCCACACCCAGCGCACCGCGCACCCTGGCAACCAGCCTCGCCGCCAGCAGTGAGTGCCCACCGAGGTCGAAGAACCCGTCATCGACACTGGTCACGGGCACGCCGAGCACGCCGGCGAACAAGCCGGCCAGGATCTCCTCACGAGCGGTCCTGGGCGCCCGGCCCTCGCCGCCGCCGAACTCCGGCGCCGGCAACGCGGCCCGGTCCAGCTTGCCGTTGGCGGTGACCGGCAACCGATCCAGCACGACGATCGCCGCCGGCACCATGTGCTCGGGCAACGACTCCCCCGCCCACTCACGCAACGCCCGCCCGTCCACACCGCCGACCACGTAGGCGACCAGGCGCGCGGGCTCGTCGCCGTCGCGCCACGCCACCACGGCCACCTGCATGACGTCGTCGTGTCGCGCCAGCACGGCCTCGACCTCGCCCGGCTCTACCCGGAAGCCACGGATCTTCACCTGGCCGTCGGCCCGACCGACGAACTCCAACACACCGTCGGCTGTCCACCGGGCCACGTCACCGGTCCGGTACATGCGCTCACCGGTCACGCCGAACGGGTCGGCGATGAACCGTTCGCTGGACAGCCCTGACCTGCCCGCATAGCCCTGGGCCAGGCCGACGCCGCCGAGGTACACCTCACCCGGCACGCCCACAGGGGTCGGCCGTAGGCCGGCGTCCAGCACATAGGCCCGCTTGTTCACGACCGGCCGACCGATCGGCACGGTGCCAGCAATCGCTGGCACCACCGGCTGGGTCGTGGTGAAGCCCATCGACTCGGCAGGCCCGTAGCCGTTGACCACCACCAACTCCGGGCAGCGGCTCAAGATCCGCGCCACGTGGGCTGCCGACGCTGCCTCGCCACCGGTGAACGCCAACCGCACCCCGGCAAACGCCTCGGATACCTCGTCAACCAGGAAGTTGAACAGACTCGACGACAACTGCAACATCGTCACGCCATGCTCGGCCACCAGCCCCGCCAGAACGGCGGGCTCCGGCCGTTGACCAGGATGCAACACACACGTGCCACCAAAACCGAGGGCTCCCCAGAACTCCAACGAGAACGCATCCCACGACACCGGCGAACACTGCACAAACACCTCACCCGGCCCGAAACTCGCGTA
>DASUJK010000073.1:0-5594 GCA_036279295.1 Pseudonocardiaceae bacterium
CTGGAACACGTGCTGCGCACCGCGACGCTGAGCCGGTTCGGCGAACCGAAGTACCCCGACGCCACCGGCTTCCGCCAGATCCGGTACCACTCGCCTGCCACGGCAGCCGCGATCCAGGTGATCGCCGCGCGCGAGGGCACGAACACGTCGTCGGTGCTCCTGGCGTGTTTCGGGGTCGGCCTGGCCAGGTTCACCGGCAACAGTCCGGTGATGGCGATGTTGTTGGTGAGCAACAGGTTCCGGCCCGGTTTCGCCGAGTCGGTGAGCCCACTGGTGCAGATGAGCCCCTACCTGATCGACGTCGCCGACGCATCGCTGAGCGAGGCGGTGCGCAGGGCGAAGGCCAGCGTGCTCAACACGTACAAGAACGCCTATTACGACCCCTACCTCCAGGACGAGGTCATTGACCGGGTAGGTGTCGACCGTGGCGGCGAGATGGACTTCTCGTGTTTCTACAACGATCGGCGAGCCGGTGACCGGTCGGCCGCCGACGGCCGGTTGGCGACGCCCGAGGAAATCCAGGACGCGCTGTCCCGGTCCGGCTACGAGTGGGAGTACGAGCCGGACATGTCGACCAGAAAACTGTATCTCAACGTGGACGATCCGCCCGGCGCGATCGACTTCGTGATGTCGGTGGACAACCGTTACTTCAGCGCCGAGGACGCGGTGGCCGTGGTCCGGAGCATGGAGAAGGTCGCGGTGCAGGCCGCCGTCGACCCGACGATGTCGACCGGCGTCCGCGCGCCCGTAACGCTGGGCTCCTGAATCACGCATTATTCGGTTGTTGTCGAAATCATGTCGTGATGAACTTTGTCCACGTTTTCTCTCGATGGTTGGGATTCGAGCCACAATGGGGTGGCTACCTGCGTCTACTGGTTTACTCGATTCGTTCGCCGGCGACGGCGAATTGTTCGTCCATGTCGATTCCCCGCAGGAAAGGGGGTGCCCCATGCGTAGTGTCAGCTCCGCGCGCAGCATCGAGTCCCGCGCTTCCGTCAAGCAGTAATCCTTCGCATGTGGTGACTTCCTGTCCGCAGGAGGTCGGGTGGGGGCGGCGTCGGCTCTGCGCGCCGCCCCCACCTGTCACTATGGTGGGCCGATGCCCATGGAGATCGAACGCAAGTTCCTGGTGGCCGACGGGTGGTCACCGGCTGCGGATGTCGTCGGCACGCCGATCCGGCAGGGCTACCTGACCGACGGCGGCGCCGGCACCAGGTTCGGGTCCGCGCGCACGGGGACCGCAGGCTGATGACGGTGAAACGCGGCCGGGCCGCGACGGGTGCCGCGGTCCGCGACGAGATCGAGTTCCCGATCCCCGACGACGTGTTCGACGACCTGTGGCTGCTCACCGAAGGCCAGCGGGTGGCCAAAGTGCGCTACTCCGTGCCGGTCGGGCCGGACACAGCCACCGTCGACGTGTACACCGACCGGGACGACGCGCCGCCCGTCGTCGAGGTGGAGTTCGACAGTGAGGACGCGGCAGCCGCCTTCCAACCACCGGACTGGTTCGGCCCCGACGTGACCGGCGACCCGCGCTACTCGAACCGCCGCATGGCGATCTGAGCCCTTACACAACCCGAACACAACCTCGACCTCCCGCTCATCCCCGGCTGACAGTCTCATCGGTGTGCGGCGCCCATCAGGCGCCGACGAACGAGGAGGCAACTGACGATGAGCACCACCCAGTGGGTTCGCAGGCTGGCGGTCACCGGATGCGCAGCCGGTATCGGGCTGGCCGTGGCGGGCGCGGGTTCGGCCAGCGCGCAGGGTGATCCGCCGAGCACCCAGCCCGCCCCCATCACCATCAGCTCCGCCCAGGTCGAGCAGCTGTGCACGCAACGAGTGCCGAAGTTGCGGGCCGAGGTCACGAAGCTGATCAACCGGATCGACGGCGGCCCGACCGAGCAGGGTTCGACCCGGTGGCTCCAGGCCCAGGCCACCAAGGCCAAGGCGAACGGGCATCCGGCGCGGGCCGACTTCCTGGACGGCCGCGCGGAACGTCGGACCGGTGTGTTGACCATCCTGCGGAACGTGCGGACCAAACTGGACAACTTCACGTCGGCACACTGTGGGAGCGGCCAGTGATCGCGCGGCTGACGCTGCTCGTGGCGGCGGGGGTCGCCGTCGTCGCACTGTGCACCGGATGCCAGGGCATGACCGGTTCCACCGCCGTGCCACCAGCGGCGCCAACGGCCAAGGTCACCGGTGGCGCCGCGACCGACTACGACCAGCAGCTCGACCAGTTGCAGTCCACGCTGGACAGCGTCCAGGCGCAGATCAACAGCGACTCCACGCCCTGATGCCGCTTGCCGGCCGGTGGTGCGACCATGTGCGGCGACTTCGCCGGTCGGTCGGCGGGATCTGACGGGGGAGGTGCCCGACATGCAGCCGCGCGGGCTGGTCCTCGTGGTCGAGGACGAACGGGCCATCGCCGAACTGATCTCGCTGTACCTGCGGCGGGACGGCTTCGGCGTGCACGTGGCGTCCGACGGCCCGGCCGCGCTGGCCGCCGTGCGCACGATGCGTCCGGTGGCCGTGGTGCTCGATGTCGGCCTGCCCGGCATGGACGGCATTGAGGTGTGTCGCGCCATGCGGGCCGCTGACGACTGGACACCGGTGTTGTTCGTGACCGCGCGGGACGACGAGGTGGACCGGGTGCTCGGCCTGGAACTGGGCGCGGACGACTACGTGACAAAACCGTTCAGCCCACGGGAGTTGGCCGCACGCGTGCGGACCGTGCTGCGCCGCGCGTCCGGCGTGTCGCCGGCCGTCCAGGCGCACACGGTCGGCGCGATCCGGGCCGATGTCGCGGCCCGCCGGGTGTGGGCGGGGGAGCGTGAGGTGGTGTTGACGTCCACCGAGTTCGACCTGCTCGTCGCGCTGGTCCGCAACCCGGGCCGGGTGTTCACCAGGGAGCAGCTGCTCAGCGCGGTGTGGGGCTACGCGGCAGCGGCCGGCACCCGCACGGTGGACGTCCACGTGGCGCAACTGCGGGCCAAACTCGGTGCTGCCAGCCCGATCCGTACGGTCCGCGGGGTCGGCTACGCGGCCGAGACACGATGAGCGCGTCCACGGTGATGCTGCCGATGACCGACCGCAGACAGCGCAGTTCACTCGCGGTTCGGATCACGGCCCTGTGTGTCGGCGTCGCGGGCGTGGTGGCCGTGGTCGCGGGGCTGGTGTCGGTGCGGCTGGCCGACACGGTGGCCGACCAGGTCAGCAGGGCCACGCTCGCCGACCAGGCCGACGTGCTGGCCGGGCAACTCGCCGACGTCGGCATCGGCTCGCGGCTGGGCCTGGCCAAGGTGGCAGGCGTGCTCAAGGGTGAAGGCATCGCCGTCGTCACGTTGACGCCGTTCGGCCCGCCGGTCGGGGCGGACGCGCAGGCCGTCGCCGTGGTGCGGACCGCGGGGATCACCGCGCCGCCGCGGCAGGCGGTGTCGGCCACGGTCAAGGTGGCCGGCCAGTCGGTGCTGGTGGAGGCCAGGCCGACCGCCAACGGCGGATTCGCGCTGGTCCAACGAGTCGGCGTGGGTGCCAGTGTGACTCCGTTGCTGCGCAGGGACACCCTGCTGTCGTTGGGCATCGGGCTCATCGTGGCCGCGGTCGCCGGGCTGTTGCTGGCGCGGCTGCTGTCGAAGCCGTTGCGTCGCACGGCGCAGGTCGCGATGACGATGAGCAACGGCCGCCGTGACCTGCGGGCGCCGGTGGAGGGGCCACGCGAGGTAGCCGACGTGGCCGACGCGGTGAACCGGCTGTCCGAGGCGTTGGCGCGCAGCGAGTCCAGGCAGAAAGACTTCTTGCTGTCGGTGTCGCACGAACTGCGCACGCCGCTCACCGCCGTCAGCGGCTTCGCGGAATCACTGGCCGACGGTGTCGTCACCGGCACCGAGGTGCCCAGGATCGGCCAGTTGGTGCTGGACGAGGCACACCGGCTGGACCGCCTGGTCCGTGACCTGCTCGACCTGGCCCGGCTTGGTGCCGAGGACTTCCGGCTGCACGTGGCCGATGTGGACCTGACCGGGCTGGTGCTGGCGACCGCCGAGGTCTGGCACGCCAGATGCGCAGCGCGGGACGTGCCCTACCGGGTGCTGGCGCCGCCGCATCCCGTTGTGGTGCTGGCCGATCCGCGCCGGCTGCGGCAGGTGGTGGACGGGTTGACCGAGAACGCCCTGCGGATCACACCGGCTGGTCGGCCGATCGTGTTGTCGCTGGACGTGGTGCCCGGCTCGGCGGTTCTGCGCATCCGGGACGGTGGTCCCGGTTTGGCTGATGCCGACTACCAGGTGGCATTCCAGCGTGGCGTGCTGCACGGCAGGTACCAGCACGACCGGCCGGTGGGGACCGGTGTCGGTCTCGCGTTGGCGCACGGGTTGGTGACCAGGATGGGCGGGACGATCGCGGCGGGCCGGGCGCCGGAGGGTGGGGCGTGTTTCACGATCACCCTGGGTCTGCGCCCGGTTGGTCGGGCGTGATCGAATCAGGGGATGGCAGGTCGTATGCCGCTCGCCCTGATCGCGTTGTCCATCTGCTCCTTTGCCATCGGTACCACCGAGTTCGTCATCACCGGCCTGCTGCCGGAGATCGCGTCCGACTTCCACGTCGGCATCGCCACCGCGGGCCTGCTGGTCTCCGGGTACGCGCTCGGGGTGGTCGTCGGTGCGCCGCTGGTCACGGCCGGGATCGCCCGGTTGCCGCGCAAGGGTGTGCTGCTGGGCCTGCTGGTGCTGTTCGTGGCTGGCAACCTGATGTCCGCGGCCGCCCCGGGCTACGGCATCCTGCTGGCCGGCCGCGTGGTCGCCGCGCTGTGCCACGGCGCGTTCCTCGGGGTCGCGTCGGTGGTGGCGGCCAACCTGGTGGCCAGGGAACGGCAGGCCAGGGCGATCGCCGGCATGCTCACCGGTCTCACCGTGGCCAACGTGGTCGGAGTGCCGATGGGCACCTTCCTCGGCCAGCATTTCGGCTGGCGGTCCACGTTCCTGGCCATCGCCTGTCTCGGTGTGTTGGGCATGGTGGGCATCGCGACGCTGGTCCCGTCGATGCCGGTGCCGCCCGGTGCCGGGGTGCGGGCCGAACTGGCCGCTTTCCGGCACGGGCAGGTGTGGCTGGCGCTGGCGATGACCGCCCTGGGCTTCGGCGCGGTGTACGCCCCCTTCACCTATGTCGCCCCGTTGATGACCGACGTGGCCGGATACTCGGCAGCCGCGGTGCCGTGGCTGCTGGTGCTGTTCGGTGTCGGGCTGGTGATCGGCAACCTGCTGGGCGCCCGAGCGGCCGACTGGCGGCTGATGACCACCGTCGTCCTGTTACTGGTGGTGCTCACGGGACTACTGGTGTTGTTCGACCGGACCGCGCACGGGCACACGTCGGCCGCGGTGACCCTGTTCGCCCTGGGCGTAGTCGGGTTCGCGACGGTGCCGGCGTTCACCAGTCGGGTGCTGTCCACGGCCGGCACCACCGGTTCGAACACGATGGCGTCCTCGGCCGCCGTGGCAGCGTTCAACCTGGGCAACGCCACGGGTGCCTACCTGGGCGGCCGGGCCATCGCGGCCGGCCACGGCTTCGCGGCACCGACCCTCGTCGGTGCCGCGATG
>DASUJK010000074.1:0-11416 GCA_036279295.1 Pseudonocardiaceae bacterium
TGTCGTCCGTCGTGCGCAACCGGCGGGCCTCCAGGCGGGCCCGCGCCGTCGACACGTTCGACACCAAGCCCATGACAGCCAGGGCAGCCGGCTGACGTCAACAGAAAGGCGAAGACCATGCCCATCGAATACACCAAGCCACAGAGTGGCCCGCCGGTGTCGCTGTCGAAGGTCACCCTGACCAAGAACGCACCAGTGGTGTCACTGACCAAACAGGCCACCACGGGCCTGCTCCGGGTCAACCTGAACTGGACGACGGGCAAGCCCGGCCTGTTCCGACAGTCCAGGTCGATCGACCTGGACCTCGGCTGCCTCTACGAGTTCACCGACGGCACCAAGGGCGTTGTCCAGGCATTGGGCAACTCGTTCACCGCGAGTCCGCGCGGGGTGCGGGACCGGGTCATCCGACTGGACGGTGACGACAGGTCGGGCTCGAACTCGGCAGGCGAGAACCTCTTCGTCGACCTGTCCTACGCCAACCAGATCAAGCGAATCCTGGTGTTCGCGTTCATCTACGAGGGCGTGGCCAACTGGGCGGCCGCCGACGGCGTGGTGACGCTGTTCCCCGTGGCCGGCCCGCAGATCGAGGTCCGGCTGGACGACGCCCGGCACGGCAGCCGCACCTGCGGCATCGCCATGTTGGAGAGCAACGGCGCCGAACTGTCAGTCCGCAGGGAGGTCCAGTACGTCCAGGGCCCGCAGTCCCAGTTGGACCGACTCTACGGGTGGGGCCTGACCTGGCAGCCCGGCCGCAAGTAACCCATTCCGTCTACAGAAGGAAGAAGACGCACATGCCTGTGAGTCTGGCCAAGGGTCAGCGGGTCTCGCTGACCAAGCGGGACGGCGGCACCCTGACCCGGGTCCGGATGGGCCTGGGCTGGGACGCCATGAAGAAGCGGGGCCTGTTCGGCAGCAGGAACCAGACCATCGATCTGGACGCGTCCGCGCTGCTGTTCGACGCCGACGGACGCCTGGTCGACCAGGTCTGGTACCGGCAGCTGACCAGCAAGGACGGCTCGATCCGGCACACCGGCGACAACCTGACCGGCGACGGCGCCGGTGACGACGAGTCGATCAAGGTCGACCTGACCAGGGTGCCGGCCGCTGTGGTGACGATCGTGTTCACCGTCAATTCGTTCACCGGTCAGAACTTCTCGCAGATCCAGAACGCGTTCTGCCGGCTGATCGACGAGACGACCGAGGGCGAGATCGCGCGCTACGACCTGTCCGAATCCGGGCCGCACACCGCTTCGATCATGGCGAAGCTGACGCGGGACGGCGATGCCTGGTCCATGACGGCGATCGGCTCTCCCACCAACGGGCGCACGTTCAAGGACCTGTTGCCGTCCGTGTCCAGCCACCTGTAGGGAGAGGGACCGCATGTCCGATCTTGATCTGAGCCTCGGCCTGGCGCCGATCGCGCCCGCCAACCCGGTCGGTGGCGGACTGGCGCTCACACCGCCCGCGCCGGTGGATGTCGTGCAGGAGGAGGACGCCGTCGGCGCGGTGCCGCTCGACCACGCCAAGCAGGTCGAACTGCGCGCGAAGGCCAAGGCGTTCGCGACCGAACTGGCCACCATGGACCCGAACTCGCCCGACTTCACCCGGAAGGTCAACGGCATCACCACCATGGGCGATCGGGACATGCGGGCGTCGGCGAACATCTCCAGCCGCATGCTGGACCGGCCGGCCGCCGCCGTCGGCGCGGCTCGGGGCAGGCCGGGTGAGGACGCCCAGAACCGGGTCTCGAACACGCTCATCGACCTGCGCACGACCATCACCGAGCTGGACCCCAATCGCGCGGACCTCAAGGGCATCCGGAAGCTGCTCAAGTTCGTGCCCGGCGGCACCAAGGTCGACCGGTACTTCGCCAAGTACCGGTCCGCCCAGTCGCATCTCAACGCGATCATCAGGTCGCTGGAGTCCGGTCAGGACGATCTGCGCAAGGACAACGCCAGCATCGACACCGAAAAAGCCAACATGTGGACGGCGATGAACCGGTTGAGCGAGTACAACGTGCTCGCCAACGCGCTGGACGCGGAGATCACCCAGCTGATCGCCGAGTCGCGGGCACTGGGCAGGTCGAAGGAAGCCGAGACCCTGACGGCCGACGTGTTGTTCCCGATCCGGCAGCGCCGGCAGGACATCATGACCCAGATGGCTGTCGCGGTGCAGGGCTACCTGGCCCTGGATCTGGTGCGGCGCAACAATCTCGAACTCATCCGAGGTGTCGACCGGGCACAGACCACGACCATCGCGGCACTGCGCACGGCCGTCATCGTGTCCCAGGCCCTGGCCAGGCAGCAGTTGGTCCTGGAACAGGTCACGGCGTTGAACGAGACGACGTCGAACCTGATCGAGAGCACGTCGCAGCAACTGCGGATGCAGGGCGCCCAGATCAACCAGCAGGCGGCATCGGCCACGATCGACATCGGAAAGCTCCAGGCCGCGTTCGACAACGTGTTCGCGGCGATGGACGCCCTGGACACGTTCCGGACGCAGGCGACCGAGTCCATGGCGCAGACGGTCACCGCGCTGGAGGGCCAGATCACCAGGGCGAAACCGTATCTGGAACGCACCCGGCGCAGCGAGATCACCGGCTGACCGTCGCACGAAACCCTGGAGCAGGTCATGATGTTGTTCCGACGCGACGGCGATGCCGCGACGTCAGCCGCGTTACCGGAGCCGACACCGGCTGACGAAGCGCGGATGCTGCGGGACCTGCTCGCGCAGTGCTACGACCAGATCAACAGCAATGCCGGTCGGATCCCCGCCGACGCGGTACTGACCGCGCTGCACATCTGTGACCTGCTCCGGGAAACCGTGCATGTCGATCCGGACCATACCCTGGACGTCCGCACGGTCGTCTCGCTCGAACGCATGTTGGCCGACTACCTGCCGACGACACTGCGGACGTACCTCGCCGTCGGGCCGACCGGGTCGGATGCCCTGCGGGAGCAGTTGGACGCGCTGGTCGACGGGGCGTCCGACATCCGGGCGGACGCGCGGCAACGGGACAGCGACGCGATGGTCGCCCAGACCGCTTTCCTGCGCACGAAGTTCTCCGGATCGGATCTGGACCTGTGATCGCGGCGGCCATGCGGCGTGGTTCGAACGTCGCGCTCACCAGGGAGATCCGCGGGCTGACCGGCTCGGTGATCGGCATCCGCTGGAACGCCGGTGCGGAGCAGGTACTGGCGGAGAGCCTGGTCGTGGCGGCAATCCTGTGTGATGCCAACGGCACGGCCGTGTCCGACGAGCACTTCGTCTTCTTCAACCAGCTGACCGAACCCACCATGTCCGTCCAGCAGCTGGAAACGGCGATGGGCGACGACGCGGAGCAGATCGAGATCCACTTCGCAGCGGTACCTGCGAACATCAGCCGGATCGTCGTCGTGCTGTATGTCAACGAGGGGCACGGCCTGCGACGCAGCCTGGGGCGGCTGCGGGAACTCGGGGTCCGCGCGCTGGACCTGCGGGACGGCCGGGAGCTGGTCCGCTCGGAGAATTTCGCGCCGGCACTGAACGCCGAGACCGCACTGTCGCTCTGCGAGGTCTACCGGCACAACGGGGGCTGGAAGTTCAAGGTCACCGGCGAGGGTTACACCACCGGTATCAGCGGCCTCGCCGCCGACCACGGGCTCGCGCTGTGAACGTCGACCTCACGGCTCCCGCCGCCGCGCCAGCACGGACCGACCTGCCGTTCCTCCGCCACCGGACGCGGGCCGCCAAGCCGGAGCGGGCAATCACGATGTCGCTCGATCTGACCCCGGACGAACCGATCGCCGACCGGCGGCCCGGCTACCAGCCGCCACGCATCGCCCGCGGTGAGCGGACCGTGCTCACCCCGACGGCACCGATGGTCCGGTTGACCAGGCTGCAGAGCGGGATCGGACTGCTCACGTTCGACGCTGTCTGGTCGGCCGGCACCGCGGATCTGCGGCTGGGCTGCGCCTACACCCTGGTCGGCGGCTATTCCTCGGTCGCGCAGCAGGACGGTGCCCACACCGGCCCGATGAGCTCGCGCAATCCGGTGATTCTCGTTCGACAGCAACGATTCGGCCGGCTGACCGTCGACCTGCGCCAGTCCCGCCGACTGGTACGCATGGTCGTCTACAGCCGCACCGAGCGCAGGCACGCGGTGCCGAGGGACGGCAACCTGAGCATTCGGACGATCGGTGACGCGCGCATCGAGTTGCCGGTCGGCGGTGCGGCTCCCGGCAGTGTGGTGGTGCTCGCGTCCGTCTACACCGTCGACGGCGAACTCGTCATCCGGTCCGAGCTGCGGAGTTTCACCGGCTCGGTCCGCGACGCCTGTCGGGCCTACGGCTTCGACGGGATCACGTGGCTCGACGCCAACACCCCGGCGAACTGACACATGGAGAAATGACGTGGCCGGTGCCTCTCGGGACTACGACGTGTTCCTCAGCTTCAGCTGGGTCGACGACGCCGATGCCACCGTCATCGACGAGCGGCTGCGGCAGGCCGGTCTGACCGTGTTCCGGGACAGCAGGTGCATCGACGAGTTCGACGCCATCACCCAGGAACTGGCCGAGGCACTGGCATCGTCGAAGGTGCTGCTCGCCTACTACTCGGCCGCATATCCGACCCGACCGGCCTGCCAGTGGGAACTGATCAGCGCCTTCATCGCAGCGGGACGCCACGGCGACCCGGTCCGGCGGGTGCTCGCGATCAACCCCGAGCCGACGGCCGACCATCTCGTCCCGGTGCAACTCGCCGATGCCAGGTACTTTCCCCGGCCACGCGACGCGGCCGACATGGCAAGGCTCGTGGCGCGGGTCCAGGACCGCGTGCATGCGGCCGACGGACCGCTCGGTGCGCCGGGCCACCGGTTCGACGCTGCCGTGCCGCCGGAGATCTACCGCACCACCAGGTTCGTCGGCCGGTTCGCCCAGCTGTGGCAGGTACACAGCGCCCTGCACTCCGTCGACTTTCCGGCCAACACCGAGACGAGCCGGTGCGCCGTGGCCGTCATCGAAGGGCTGGCCGGTATCGGCAAGACCAGCCTGGCCGGCCAGTACGGCCACCTCTTCCGGGATTCGTTCCCCGGCGGCATCCACTGGACCGGCCCGTTCGGCACCGACGAGGAGACGGTCGCCCAGTACTTCGCCGACCTCCGGCAGATCGCGACGACCCGGCTTCGGCTCCACGCCACCGACATCGAACACGACCGGCTGCGCACGCTGCTGGCCGAGCGGATCGACCGGGACGGACGACCGGTGCTGTTGATCGTCGACGGTGTCCCGTCCGGCATCGATCCGGACACCCTGGACCGGATGCTGGTCCCGTCCCCGCTGGTCCGGATGCTGTTCACCAGTCGGGGTGGCAGCGCGGGTTGGGACGTGCCGGTGATCCGACTCGCCGGTCTGACCGAGGACGAGGGTCGAGCACTGTTCACCGGCGTGCGGCCACTGGTCGGGCCGGCCGAACTGGCGGCGGCCGCCGAGCTGGTGGCCGCGGCCGTCCGCAGGGACAGGGCGCTCGTCGCGCTGGGCCAACCCGACACCGCGCAGGCCGCGCTGACCGAGACCGAGCGCACGCTGACCAAGATCCTGGGCGCGGACCACCCGCTGCGCTGTCAGGCCCGGTACGCGATCGCGCAGTGCCACGGTCAACGCGGGGAATTCCTGCGCGGCAGGGCGATTCTCGCGGAGCTGTTGCCCATCCAGACAGCGGGCCTCGGCGCCGATCACCCCGACACCCTGGTGACGAAGCTCGATCTTGGCATCGCGCTCGCGCTGACCGGCGAGCACACGGCCGGGAAGGCGCTGGTGGCCGAGGCCGCGCCGAAGTTCGGGGCCGAACTGGGCTGGCGATCGGACAACCGGATACGGGCCACGGTCACCCGCCTGCTGCTGGACCTGCCGCCGGGAGTGCTGAACGCATCCCTGCTGCTGGACAAGTTTCTCAACCGCTTCAACAAATGATGGGAGGGACAAGAGGTGGAACGAGCGTTGGGCAGTCGTTACCGACTCGGCGATCCGCTGGGCAGCGGGGCGATGGGTCAGGTTTTCGCCGGTGTGGACACGGCAGGTGGTCAGTTCGCGTTCAAGGTCCTGCGCAGCGACCTGGTGCGTGATCCGGGTCTGGTGGCCCGGTTCCTCCAGGAACGGTCGATCCTGACCAGCCTCCGGCATCCGAATCTGGTCGGTGTGCACGATCTCGTCGTCGAAGGCGACACTGTCGCGATCGTGATGGATCTCGTCCGCGGTGGTGATCTGCGTGCCTGGCTGAGTTCATCGGGCACCCTGCTGCCAGCCGAGGTCGCCAGGATCGGAGCCGGGATCGCGGCCGCGCTGGCGCAGGTGCACGCGGCAGGCGTGGTGCACGGTGATGTCAAGCCGGAGAACATCCTGATGGACGACTCCGGGGCGCAGCGCACGCCGAAGCTGACCGACTTCGGGATGTCCACGTTCGTCAACAAGTCCGACACCGGACGCAGTTCCGTGCTGGTCGGCACGCCCCGCTACCTGGCGCCCGAACTGGCGGCGGGAAAGCCGGCATCACCGGCGGCCGACCTGTACTCGCTGGGCATCGTGCTCTACGAACTGTGCTGCGGTGTGCCGCCGTTCATCGGACCGTCCATGGTCGCGGTGATCAAGCAGCACGCGGAGCTGGAACCGGGCCGCCCGGACGGCATCCCCGACATGTTGTGGGACGCGATCCGCTGGCTGCTGGCCAAGGGGCCACAGGCGCGACCGCAGTCGGCGGCCAGGGTCGCCACCGTCCTCGCCGCCATGGTCGACCAGCTGGCCAACGCGCCGGTCGGGCTACGACTGGACAACCCACCAACCCCGACGCCCATCGCCCACAGCGAGCCGACCCAGCAGGTCGCCGGTTGGCAGGGCGCGAACCGAGCGAACGGCGCCACGCCAGGAGGAACTGTGCCCAAACGAAAGCGGGGCCGCCGCCTGGCCGTCCTGGTGCTCGCGATCGTCCTGATCGGCGGTGGCTGGCTGGCGATCCGACTGGTGTCCGGTTCGCCGTCCAACGCCGCCGCGAGCACACCGACGAAGACCGCCGATCCAGGCACGGGTGCGCCGCTGACGCTGTCCACCACGACCGAGGAAGCCCCGTCGTCCGTCGCACCGCCGCTGACGACGATGCCGAACCTGGTCGGTAAGTCGCTGAGCCAGGCGGAGACGATCATCCCCGGCTCGGTGCACATCGACACCGTGGACTCCCTGGCCGAGAACGCGCAGGACGGCACGATCACCGCGCAGCAGCCGGCTGCCGGCCAACCGTTGAACGGCACGATCCAGCTCACCGTTGCCCGGCAGGCGGTCGTGGTCTACCTGGACACGCTCCCGACGGCCGATGGCGGCTGGGCGAGCAACGAGCCGCAGACCACGTCGTTGGGCGGCAAGTCCTATCTGGATTCGGTGCAGGCGCCTGTCGGTGTGTGCCAGGACCCGTATTTCGTTGAGTACAACGTGTCCAAGGGCTTCCGCAGGCTGTCCGCGACTGCCGGGATCGATGACAACTCGGCCGACTCCGGCCTGGTGATGGACCTGGAGATCTTCGCCGACGGTCGCCGGGTGTTCAATCAGCAGCTCAAGCTGGGTGCTCCGGTCCCGGTCAACGTCGACCTGACGGGTGTGCTCCGGCTGCGGTTCCAGTGGCAGATGGTCAGCGGCGGCGACAACTGCGATGGAGACAACTATCTCGACCTCGGCGAGGCCGAACTGCTCGGCGTGCCCGGCGAGGTGCCCACCACCAGCGTCTCCCCCACGGACTGACCGATGACAGCCGGTGTGGAACTGGTCGCCAGTGTCGGCAACCGGGACTGGCGTTTCGAGCCGGGCCAGGTGGTGTCGGTCGGCAGGGAGATCGACTGCGATGTGGTCATCGAGGACCGGCGCGTGTCCCGGCACCACCTGCGCATCGAGTACCGGGACGGCTGGGTCGTGCAGGATCTGCACAGCACGGGTGGGGCGTGGCTGGACGGCCGCCGTCTCGGTAGCCAGACCCTCGACGGCCACCACACCGTGCGCCTGGCCGACCAGGCCGACGGTCCGTGCGTGACGCTGGAGGTGACGCCGACAACGCACCGAAACAGCTCGGTCAAGATCGGCAGGGCCCTGGACAACGACATCGTCCTCAACGACCTGCTCGTGTCCCGCTACCACGCGCGGGCGGAGCAGAGCGCGGGAGCCTGGCAGCTGACCGACCTGGGCAGCCGCAATCCCACCCTGGTCAACGGAACCCCGGTGCACGGGGTCGCGACGCTGGCCGACGGCGACCGCCTCACCGTGGGCGGGACGGAACTGCTGGTCGCGGGGGACGAGTTCCGGCCGGCGACGACCGGACGGGCCAGCCTGGTCGCCGACAACGTCGGTTACACGGCGCCCGGCGGCAACACCCTGCTGGCCGGTGTGCACATCGATCTCGGGGCAGGCCAACTGCTGGCCGTGGTCGGCCCGTCCGGGGCCGGCAAGTCCACGTTGCTCAAGGTGCTCGCCGGGGACCTGCGCCCGGACACCGGCAGTGTCGAGTACGACGGCTACGACGTGCACGACCAGTACCCCGCGGTGCGGGCGAACATCGGCGTCGTCCCGCAGGAGGACGTCGTGCACCGGAAGCTGACCGCGCGGACGGCGCTGCACTATGCCGCCCGACTGCGCCTGCCCTCCGACACCAGCGCCGACGAGCGGTCCCGGCGCGTCGAGGAGACCCTGGGCGAGCTGGGCATGACCGGGCACGGCGGCACGCGGATCGACAGACTGTCCGGTGGACAGCGCAAGCGGGTCTCGATCGCGCTGGAGATGCTGACGTCGCCGTCGCTGCTCATGCTGGACGAGCCGACGTCCGGATTGGACCAGGGTCTGGACCGACAGGTGATGAACACCCTCCGGTCGGTCGCCGACGCCGGTCGGACCGTCGTGGTGGTGACACACAACGTCGCCAACCTGGGACAGTGCGATGCCGTGTTGTTGTTGGCACCAGGCGGCATTCCCGTGTTTCTCGGGCCGCCGTCCGAGCTGCACGGCCGCTTCGGCACATCGGACTGGGCGGAGATCTTCTCCCGCCTGGTGACCGGACCCGGCGACGTGGGAGCCGGCGGTCGACCGTCGACCCGTCGGTCGGCCCGTGCCGTCCGGCAGGCCGGTCAGCAGGTGACACCGGCCCTGATGGGCCTTGGCCGCCAGGCGGGCACGCTGGCCAGCAGGCATCTCCGGCTGATCGTGGCCGATCCCGGGTACATGCTGTTCCTGGTGCTGCTCCCCGTCGTGCTCGCCATACTCGCGCTCGCGGTGCCAGGACACGACGGCCTGCGGGGCTCGGTCGGTGGCACCGCGACCGAGGCCAACCAACTACTGGTGCTGATCTTCGTCGGCGCCGCGTTCATGGGCGCGGCGGCCACTGCCCGCGAGGTGATCGGGGAACGGCCGATCTATCTGCGGGAACGGGCGGCCGGGTTGCGACCCGCCGCCTACGCGGTGGCGAAGCTCGGCGTGTTCGCGATGATCTGCGCCGCCCAGGCCGCGCTGTTGGTGGGCATCGTGTCGCTGGCCAAACCAGGCCCACGGCAGGCCGTGCTGCTCGGCCACCCGTTGCTGGAGATCAGCTGTGCCGTGTGGTGCACCGCGATGGCGGCCTGCCTGGTCAGTCTGCTCGGTTCCGCCGTCGTCCGGTCGAACGAACAGGTGATGCCGCTCCTGGTGGCCAACGTGATGGCGCAGCTGGTGTTCTGCGGCGGGCTGGTGCCGGTCACCGGCCGTGCCGGGCTGAGCCAGTTGTCCTGGCTGATGGCCGCCCGCTGGGGATACGCGGCCGGCGCGGCGACCGTGAACCTGCGGTCACTCGGTCGCGACGTCGCCGCCGACCGGCTCTGGACCCACGCGTGGCCGTGGTGGCTGCTGTCCGTATCGGTGCTGCTCGGCATCGTGCTGTTGTGCGGCACGGCGTTGGTGTGGCGGCTACGACGACTCCGTTGACGCCGTGGGTGCCGGCAGGGTCGGCACCCACGGCCACCGCCCTATCCCTGATAGATCTGGTCCAGCGTGTCGTCGGACGGATGGGTGACACAGAACAGCTTCACCGAACCGAGCGTGGTGAGGAAATTGAGCTCGCCGGCGCTCTGGCCCTTGTCGTCGATCATGTTCTGCACCGCGGTGTGTTGGTCGGACGTGTCCATGTCCTCCCAGTCGCCACACTTCGTCGAACCGTTCTTCGCGCCACATCCGGCAAGCAGTACGACAGCACACACTGCCACGGCGGAAGCGATGACCTTCTTCATGATGTTCCTTTGCTCAATGGGATGCCGTCTTGCGAGGAACATCGCGGCCGGACCGTCCCGCGCACCATTTCCCGCGATTCCCGGACAACCTCGGACGGGATGAGGACAGAATTATGACGACCAGCATGGCGGGCGGGCGAAATCGACCCGATCCCACTCATCTGACGGATCGGCAGCAATTCAGTCAGGCACTCACCGAACTGCGTGAGCGTTCCGGCCTGACGATTCGGGACGTCGCGAGTTCGACCGGCATCCCACCCGCCACCGTCGGCGACTACTTCGCGGGCAGATCGCTGCCACCGACGCGCATGCGATGGGTGTTGGACGAGATCCTGCGCCAGTGCGGAATCACCGACCAGGCGGCTGTCGATGACTGGCAATGCACACTGTCCCGGTTGCGGCGACGATCAGCGGCCGATGTCGACGAGCCTTATCGTGGCCTCGCCCCGTTCGAGTCCCGGCACGCACGCCACTTCCACGGCCGGGACAGCATCATTCGCGAACTGCTCGCTCGGTCCCGCGACCCGATCCAGGTGCTCGCCGAGTCGTCCGGCGCCGGCCTGTCGTCGCTGCTCCGGGCAGGCGTGCTCGCCGGTGCCCGGCGACACGACCGGTGGCTGCCGATCGGACTGGCACCGGGCCGGAATCCGTGCCGTGAGCTGGCGGATCAGCTGTGTGCCACGCTCGGTCTGCCGACGGATCCGGTGGATCACGCCGTACACGCGCGTCCCGACCTGCTCCCCGACCTGGTGCGCCGCGCGCTGCCCACCGCGCACACCCGGCTCGTGCTCGTGGTCGACCACCACGACGACAGCGTGGCATTTCAACGGGCCATCAACATTCTCGGCAGCCATCCGGTGGCCGGGCTGGTATGCGGTGCGCGGTCGGCCGGGTCCGGCGCTGTCGTCCGGCTGCCGCCGATGACGGCGGACGAACTGCACGCGGTCATCACCGGTCCGGCGCTGGATGTCGGGGTGCGCATGACGACCGAGGTGGTCGACCTGATCATGCGTGACCTGGCCGACCGACCGGTGGAACTGGCCCTGCTGTCCCAGTTGCTGCTGCGGTTGTGGCGCAGCAGGACCAGGTCGGGCATCGGGACCGCCCAGTACCGGGCGTCCGGTGGCCTGCCCGGAGTCGCCGCCCGGCTGTCCG
>DASUJK010000075.1:0-45243 GCA_036279295.1 Pseudonocardiaceae bacterium
TCCACAGCGGCGGAAAGCCACGCTCGGCCAGGAACATCGCGGGCAGGGCGGTGACCAGCAACAACTCGATGACACGGGGCTTGATCAGCGCGACATACGCCCGCAGCACGTCGGCAGGGCCGGTCGTCCGACCGACAGGGGCCGGCGATGGAGCGGCCGCGTTGTCGACCGTCCTCACGATGCTGCCCAACGCACGGCGCTCACCGGCGACATCTCGCTCCTCGCGGTTGTTCAACGAATGGCGGGCTCCGCTGATCCAATCCGGCACCCGAAACCATTGACATCGTAAACACCGCAGATGGCAATCCTGGCGTCGGGGGCGGTCAGGCGGACACAGCTCGGTTCGAGATCACATGAACCTCCCCGCGGGTCTACGCTGTCCGCGACGAGGGAGTTTCGCGGGGTCCGGGCCAGTAATGCGCTCATCGGGATCGATCGAGATCCACGACGGGTCGACGCGCTGCGACTGGCCCCGCACCGATGCGAGAGTGGGAGTTCAGGTCCGTGCCCGACACCGACGATCTCACCCGACTGACCACCCCCCATCTGCCCGATGACTGGACCGAGGTCGATCGGCGCGCCGTCGACACGATCCGGGTGCTGGCCGCCGACGCGGTGCAGAAGGTGGGCAACGGTCACCCCGGCACCGCGATGAGCCTGGCGCCGACCGCGTACTCGCTGTTCCAGCGCGTGATGCGGCACGATCCGGCCGACCCGCACTGGGTGGGCCGGGACCGCTTCGTGCTGTCCTGCGGCCACAGCAGCCTGACCTTGTACATCCAGCTGTTCCTCTCCGGCTACGGCCTCGAACTGGCCGACCTGGAGGCACTGCGCACCTGGGGCTCGCTCACCCCCGGCCACCCGGAGCACGGGCTGACCAAGGGCGTCGAGATGACGACCGGGCCGCTCGGCCAGGGCCTGGCCTCCGCGGTCGGCATGGCGATGGCGGCCCGCCGCGAGCGTGGCCTGTTCGATCCGGACGCGGGCCCCGGTGACAGCCCGTTCGACCACCACATCTTCGTGCTGGCGTCGGACGGCGACATCGAGGAGGGCATCACCTCCGAGGCGTCCTCGTTGGCCGGCACCCAGCAGCTGGGCAACCTGGTGCTGATCTACGACAGCAACCAGATCTCCATCGAGGACAACACGAACATCGCGCTGTCCGAGGACACCGGCAAGCGCTACGAGGCCTACGGCTGGCACGTGCAGCACGTCGACGGCGGCGAGAACGTGAGCGGCATCCTGGCCGCGATCGAGGCGGCCAAGGCGGAGACCGGCCGGCCGTCGATCATCGTGCTGCGCACCATCATCGGCTTTCCGGCGCCGACGAAGATGAACACCGGCAAGGCACACGGCTCCGCGCTCGGCGACGACGAGGTGGCGGAGATCAAACGCATCCTCGGCTTCGACCCGGACGTCAAGTTCCCGGTCGAGGACGAAGTGTTGGCGCACGCCCGCCAGGTGGCCGAGCGGGGCAAGCAGACGCACGCCGCGTGGCAGGAAGCCTTCGACATGTGGGCGACCGAGAACCCGGACCGCAAGGCGCTGTTCGACCGGCTGCAGGCGCACGAGCTGCCGGCCGGCTGGGCCAACGGGCTGCCCACCTGGGAGCCGGCTTCGGCCGGTGGCAAGGACATCTCGACCCGCAAGGCGTCCAACGCGGTGCTGGACGCGCTGGCCGACCCGCTGCCCGAGCTGTGGGGCGGCTCTGCGGACCTGGCGGAGAGCAACAACACCACGATGGCGGGCGCCGACTCGTTCGGCCCGACGTCGATCGCCACCAAGGAGTGGGACGCCCACCCCTACGGCCGCACGCTGCACTTCGGTATCCGTGAGCACGCCATGGGCGCCATCCTGTCCGGTATCACGCTGCACGGCCCGACCCGGCCCTACGGCGGCACGTTCATGACGTTCAGCGACTACATGCGGCCGTCGGTCCGGCTGGCCGCGCTGATGGAACTGCCCACCACCTACGTGTGGACGCACGACTCGATCGGGCTTGGCGAGGACGGCCCGACCCACCAGCCGATCGAGCACCTCGCCGCGCTGCGCGCGATCCCGGGGCTGGCCGTGCTCCGGCCGGGTGACGCGAACGAGACGGCAGCCGCGTGGCACGCGCTGCTGGCCCAGCGGGAGATGCCGGTCGGTCTCGTGCTGACCAGGCAGAACCTGCCGACGCTGGACGGCACGAAGGAACTGGCCCGGGAGGGTGTCGCCAGGGGCGGCTACGTGTTGGCCGAGGCCGACGGGGGTAGCCCGGAAGTGGTGCTGATGGGTACCGGCTCCGAACTGCAGCTGGCGGTCGAGGCCCGCGCGATGCTCCAGGCCGACGGTGTGCCGACCAGGGTGGTGTCGCTGCCCTGCGTCGAGTGGTTCGACGCGCAGGACACGGAGTACCGCGAGTCGGTGCTGCCGCGGTCGGTGCGGGCGCGGGTCGCGGTGGAGGCTGGTATCGCACAGCCGTGGTACCGACTGGTCGGCGACACGGGCGAGATCGTGTCCATCGAGCACTACGGCGCGTCCGCCGACTACAAGACGTTGTTCCGTGAGTTCGGCATCACAGCGCAGGCCGTGGCCGACGCGGCCCGCCGGTCACGTCAAGCACAGAAGGGATGAGCATGAGCAACACCGACAAGCTCGCCGAACTGTCCGCAGCCGGTGTCTCGATCTGGCTGGACGACATGTCCAGGGAACGCCTGGTCACCGGCAATCTCGCGGCCCTGATCCGGGACCGGCACGTGGTCGGCGTGACCACGAACCCCAGTATCTTCCAGGCCGCGCTGAGCCACGGCGAGTCCTACGACGAGCAGGTCCGCGAGCTGGCCGCGCGGGGCGCGTCGGTGGCGGCCGCCGTGCGTGAACTCACCACCTCCGACGTGCGCAACGCGTGCGACCTGTTCCGGGACACCTGGGAGCGCACCAACCGGGTGGACGGCCGGGTGTCCATCGAGGTGGACCCCGGGCTGGCGCACGACACCGACGGCACGGTGGCCGAGGCCATGGAGCTGTGGAAGACGGTGGACCGGCCGAACCTGATGGTGAAGATCCCGGCCACCGAGGCGGGCCTGCCGGCGATCACCAGGGTGACCGCAGAGGGCATCGACGTGAACGTGACGCTGATCTTCTCGGTGGAGCGCTACCGGGGCGTGATGACCGCCTACATCGAGGGTCTGAAGCAGGCCAAGGCGAACGGCCACGACCTGGCCGGCATCCACTCCGTCGCGTCGTTCTTCGTGTCCAGGATGGACACCGAGGTGGACAAGCGGATCGACGCGCTGGGCACGCCGGAGGCCACCGGGCTGCGCGGCAAGGCCGCGATCGCCAACGCGCGGCTGGCCTACGCGGCGTTCGAGGAGACCTTCGCCGGCCCGGAGTGGTTGCAGCTGGCCAAGACCGGCGCTCACGCGCAGCGGCCGCTGTGGGCCTCCACCGGCACGAAGGACAAGTCCTATTCGGACACCCGCTACGTCGACCAGCTCGTCGTCGGCAACGTGGTGAACACCATGCCGGAGAAGACGATGGACGCCGTCGCCGACCACGGCGAGCTCAAGGGCGACACGGTGTCCGGGCTCGGCGCGCAGAGTGCGGAGACGCTGGAACTGCTCACCGGTGTCGGCGTGGACGTCGACGACGTGTACGAGGTCCTGGAGCGCGAGGGCGTGGCGAAGTTCATCGCGGCGTGGGCCGACGTGACGGAGAGCGTCCAAGCACAACTGAACAAGGCGAAGGGCTGACCGCTCCGGTGACTGAACAGATTTCGGTCCAGATCCTGGACTCCAAGCTCGCGGAGGAAGCCACCACGATCGCCGGTCAGCTGGCCGGCGATCAGGTGGCGTCGAAGATGACCGCGCACGATCCGACCCTGTGGGGCGGCGAGGCCGAGTCCGAGGCCACCATCCGGCTGTCCTGGACGACGCTGCACGAGACGTCCCGGCCACTGGTCGCGCAGGTCGAGGCGCTGCGTGCCGAACTCGCGGCGGACGGCGTGGACCGGGTGGTGCTGGCCGGCATGGGCGGCTCGTCGCTGGCCCCCGAGGTGATCACCGGCACCGCGGGTGTGCCGCTGGTGGTGCTGGACACCACCGACCCCGGTCAGGTGGCCGACGCGCTGGCCGGTGACCTGGCCCGCACGGTCCTCGTGGTGTCGTCCAAGTCCGGTTCCACGGTGGAGACCGACAGCCACCGGCGGATCTTCACGGATGCGTTCACCGCCGCCGGTATCGACGCGGCCAGCCGGATCGTCGTGGTCACCGACCCCGGCTCGCCGCTGGCCGCGCTGGGCACCGAATCGGGCTACCGCAAGGTGTTCCTGGCCGATCCACACGTCGGCGGCCGGTACTCGGCACTGACCGCGTTCGGTCTGGTGCCATCCGGCCTCGCCGGCGCGGACATCGGTGCACTCCTGGACGGCGCGGCGCAGGCCGCGCCGCTGCTGTCCGCGGATGTGGCCACCAACCCGGCGCTGCTGCTGGCCGCCGCGCTGGGCACCCAGCACTCGACCGGCGCGGAGAAGGTCGTGCTGGCCGATTCCGGTTCCGGGGTGGCGGGTTTCCCGGACTGGGCCGAGCAGCTGATCGCCGAGTCGACCGGCAAGAACGGCACTGGTCTGCTGCCGGTCGCCGTGGCGAACACCGACGCACCCGGCTTCGCCAACGCGGGCTCGGACGCCACCCCGGTGACGATCGGCCCGGCATCGGCACCCGCCCTGCTCGGCACCACCGGTTCGCTCGGTGGGCTGTTCCTGTTGTGGGAGTACGCGGTCGCCGTCGCGGGCCGACTGCTCGGCATCAACCCGTTCGACCAGCCGGACGTGGAAGCGGCCAAGAAGGCGGCACGTGCGCTGCTGGACGCGCCGACCGGGGGCAGCGAAGCGGCTCCCGCGCTCACCCAGGGCGCCATCGAGGTGCATCCGTCGGACGGCTGGCTGCCGGCGGACACCGACTCGGTGGCCGCGGCCCTGCGGGCGTTCGTCGCCGCGGCACCGGAGTTCGGCTACATCGCCGTGCAGGTCTACCTGGACCGGCTGGACGACGCGTCCGCGTCGCTGCTGCGCGCCGACCTGGCTCGGCGCACCGGCTTGCAGACCACGTTCGGCTGGGGTCCCCGGTTCCTGCACTCCACCGGCCAGTACCACAAGGGCGGCCACCAGAACGGCGTGTTCCTACAGGTCACCGGCGCGGTGGAGCAGGACCTGCCGGTGCCGGAGCGGCCGTACACGCTCGGTGTGCTGCAACACGCGCAGGCGCTTGGCGACGGTTCCGTACTGGCCGACCACGGCCGGCCGGTGCTGCGGCTGCACCTGACCGACCGGGTGGCCGGGCTGGCCGAACTGTTCAAGGCGGTCGAGGAGGTGGGCCGGTGACGAGGTCGTCGCTGACCCGCCAGGTCCGCAACCCGCTGCGGGACGAGCGCGACAAGCGGCTGCCCAGGATCGCTGGGCCGTGCGGCGTGGTGATCTTCGGCGTGACCGGTGACCTGTCCCGCAAGAAGCTGATGCCGGCCATCTACGACCTGGCCAACCGTGGCCTGCTGCCGCCCGGCTTCGCACTGACCGGGTTCGCCCGACGCGACTGGGCGGACGAGGACTTCGGCGAGATCGTGCACCAGGCGGTGCGCGAGCACGCCCGTACGCCGTTCCGTGAGGACGTGTGGCGGCACCTGGCCGAGGGCATCCGCTTCGTGCCGGGCAGCTTCGACGACGACAACGCCTTCGACTCGCTGGCCGCCACGGTCGCCGACCTGGACAGGGTCCGGGGCACCGGCGGCAACCACGCGTTCTACCTGTCCATCCCGCCGGGCGCGTTTCCCGTGGTGCTCAAGCAGTTGTCCCGCTCCGGACTGTCCGCACAGGACAGTGACCAGTGGCGTCGGGTGGTCATCGAGAAGCCGTTCGGGCACGACCTGCACAGCGCGGTCCAGCTCAACGAGATCGTCAACGACGTGTTCCCCGAGGAGTCGGTGTTCCGCATCGACCACTACCTCGGCAAGGAGACGGTGCAGAACATCCTGGCGCTGCGCTTCGCCAACCAGCTGTTCGAGCCGATCTGGAACGCCAACTACGTCGACCACATCCAGATCACCATGGCCGAGGACATCGGCCTTGGCGGCCGGGCCGGGTACTACGACGGCATCGGCGCCGCGCGGGACGTCATCCAGAACCACCTGTTGCAGCTGCTGGCGCTCACCACGATGGAGGAGCCGCTCTCCTTCCACCCGCGTGACCTGCGGTCGGAGAAGATCAAGGTGCTCTCCGCGACCAAGGCCGTCACGCCGTTCGGCGAGACCACCGCGCGCGGCCAGTACCTCGGTGGCTGGCAGGGCGGGCAGAAGGTGCCCGGCCTGTTGGAGGAGGGCGGTTTCGCCAAGGACTCCAAGACCGAGACGTTCGCCGCGATCACGCTGGAGGTGGACACCCGCCGCTGGGCCGGTGTCCCGTTCTACCTGCGCACCGGCAAGCGGCTGGGCCGTCGTGTCACCGAGATCGCCGTGGTGTTCAAGCGTGCGCCGCACCTGCCGTTCGACTCGACGGCCACCGACGAACTGGGCCAGAACGCGCTCGTCGTGCGGGTCCAGCCGGACGAGGGCGTGACCATCCGGTTCGGGTCCAAGGTGCCGGGCAACAACATGGAGGTCCGGGACGTCACGATGGACTTCGGCTACGGCCACGCGTTCACCGAGTCGTCGCCCGAGGCCTACGAACGGCTGATCCTGGACATGCTGCTCGGCGAGCCGTCGCTGTTCCCGGTGAACGAAGAGGTCGAGCTGTCCTGGCAGATCCTGGAACCGGTGCTGCGCAGCTGGGCGGTCAGCGGCCGACCGGACCCGTACCGGGCCGGCGGCTGGGGTCCCGACTCGGCGGAGAAGATGCTGGCACGTACCGGCCGCAAGTGGAGGCGCCCGTGATCATCGACCTGCCGTCCACCACCACATCGCAGGTCAACAACAGGCTGGTACAGCTGCGCCAGGAAGGCGGTGCGGTCACGCTGGGCCGAGTGTTGACGCTGGTCATCGTCACCGATGACGGGACGAAGACCGAAGAGGCCATCGAGGCGGCCAACGACGCCAGCCGGGAGCACCCGTGCCGGGTGATCGTGGTGGCGCGGGGCGCGAAGAAGGCGGCCGCCCGGCTGGACGCCCAGATCCGGGTCGGCGGCGACGCCGGTGCCAGCGAGGTCGTCGTGCTGCGGCTCTACGGCGCGCTGGCCGACGAGGGTGCCAGTTGTGTGATCCCGCTGCTGCTGCCGGACACCCCGGTGGTCGCGTGGTGGCCGTTCGAGGCGCCCGCCGTACCGGCCAAGGACCCGATCGGCGCGCTCGCGCATCGCAGGATCATGGACGCGGCCAACGACAAGAACCCGTTGAAGGCGTTGGAACACCGCAAGGCCACCTATGTCGACGGGGACACGGATCTGGCGTGGACCCGGCTGACCAACTGGCGCGCGATGCTGGCCGCGGCGCTGGACCTGCCGCCGCACGAGAAGATCACGGCGGCCGCGGTGACCGGCGAGGCCGACTCGCCGTCCACCGACCTGCTGGCGGCGTGGCTGTCGTCGTGTCTGAAGATCCCGGTGTCGCGGTACAAGGCGACGTCCGGCGCCGGCATCGTGAAGGTGGTGCTGGAGCGTCGAACCGGCACCGTGGAGCTGTACCGGCCGGACGCCAAGGTGGGCACGCTCACCCAGGCAGGCCAGCCGGACCGGAAGATCGCACTGCACCGCAGGTCGGTGCGGGACTGCCTGTCCGAGGAACTGCGCAGGCTCGACCCGGACGAGATCTACGCGGAAACGCTGAAGGGACTGGCGAAAGTTGTCCGTGGCCGAGGTGCCGGGCCGGTCAGGCCGCGTCCGGTGGCCAAGAAGGCCGAGCCTGCTGCCGAGGCGCCCGCCAAGTCGAACGGCACCACCGCCGCCAAACGGGCGCCACGCAAGGCGAAGGCGCCGAGCGAGGCAAGCGCGTCGTGACCGAGTCCGAAGTGATCGTCCACAATGAACCGGACGTGCTGGCCGCCGCGGCCGCCGCCCGGTTGATCACGAAGATCGTCGATGCCCAGTCCGCGCGTGGCTGGGCATCGGTGGTCCTCACCGGCGGCCGGACCGGCAATGCCGTGCTCGCACACGTGAAAGCCAGCCCGGCCCGGGACGCCGTCGACTGGCAGCGCATCGACCTGTACTGGGGTGACGAGCGGTTCCTGCCGGCCGGTGATCCGGAACGCAACGAAACCCAGGCCAGGGAGGCGTTGCTGGACCACATCCCGGTGCCGGCGGAGCGGGTGCACGTCATCGAGCCGTCCGACGGCCGGTTCGGCGACGACCCGGACGCCGCCGCCGCCGCGTACGCGGAACTGCTCGCCACGACAGCGGCTCCGGCCGAGGTGCCCACGTTCGACGTGTGCCTGCTCGGGGTCGGCGAGGAGGGCCACACCGCGTCGGTGTTCCCGGATTCGCCCGCCGTGCACGACACCGAGCGGACCGTGGTGGCCGTGCGCGACTGCCCGAAGCCGCCGCCGACCAGGGTGTCGCTGACGCTGTCCGCGATCCGGCACTCGGCCGAGGTCTGGCTGATGACCACCGGCGCTGCCAAGGCGGATGCCGTGGCCACCGCATTGAGCGGCGCGAGCGAGGTCGAACTGCCGGCGGGTGGCGCACGAGGTCAGCAGCGCACGCTGTGGCTGCTGGACACGACGGCCGCGGCGAAACTGCCTCAGAGTTCCTAACACAACGGCGTCCGATCAGGGAGCGGCGTCCAGGTGCGCCAGCTGCAAGACGGAACTCTCAGCGGAGGTAACGACGTTGGGTCAACTCCGGCACGATGCCGACGATGCCGGCCAACACCGGGCCGATCAGCAGCTCCAACGGTTGGAACGGGGTCGCGCCGGCAGCGTCGGCACCGACCGCCAGTATCAGCAACAAAGCGGTACGGGTGATCGTGCCCGGCCCGATCGCGGCCAATTCGTCCGAGCCACCGAAACAGCCGCACGCGATGTCCAACCCACGCGCCGCCGCGATGGACTGGGCGACCAGGAACATCGTGAGCAGCGCGGTGGCCAGCGCGGCACCGAACAGTCGGGTCGGGGGCGGCACGAGCAGGACGGTGGCCGTCAACTCGGCGGTGACGACACCCATCGCGGCGGCGGGGACGAGCAGGGCCGGCAGCAGCCGATAGGCGCCGACCTGACCGACGAACTCGCGCAGCCTGCCCAGTTTGCCGACTGCCGCCCAACCGAGAACGCAACTGAGCACCGGGTACACCGAGTCAAGGACAATCATCAACTCCCCCGCCCACCATCGGGTGGCTTTGTGGCCGCCGCCATCACATATGGAAGCCGCTATCGGTGGATCGCTCAAGAAGCCGTTCGGCGGCTGCGAGGCGGCCGTCCGGCAGCACCGGCGATCTCACCGATGACAGGGAATTACCTGATCACATCTTTCGATGATCGGAAATCAGTACCGGGAATTCGTGAAATCGGGGGCCAGACCGAACGTCGGTACCAGGCTGGCGTCGTTGAACGCGGTGATGCGGGCGACCCTGCCCCCGATCAGGGTCACGACATGCACTCCGTGCGCGGTGTACCGGCCTGCGCCGTCGTGCTCGTAGGCGACGAACGCGGGTTGGCCGTTGGCCCGTGTGGGCACCAGGCGCCATTGATCCCGGCGTAGCACTCGACTGATGAGGAATCCGACAACCGCGTCGCGGCCGGTGAACCAGGTCCGGTTCGGCGGCATCTCCAGTTCGACATCGACCCGCAGCAGCCGCACCAACGCGTTCGCGTCGGCCCGGACGAACGCGTCGACGTAGTCGTCCAACAGTGTTCGCAAGGTGGTCTCGTCCGGCTCGGCCAGTTCGTCCTCGACCGGTCCGATCTCCGCCAGCTGCGCGCGTGCGCGGCGTAGCGCGCTGTCCACGGCCGCGGTTGTCGTCTCCAGCATCTCCGCGACCTCGGCGGTGCGGAACGCCAGTACGTCACGCAACGTCAGCACGGCCCGCTGCCGGGCGGGCAGGAACTGGAGTGCGGCGATGAACGCGAGCCGCACACCCATCCGCCCGACCACGACGGCTGCCGGGTCGTCGGCACCCAGCAGTGCGTCGGGTACGGGCTGAAGCCATGGCACCGACGGTTCCCGGACGGCCACCACCACCCGGTGATCGTCCGACGGCGCACCCAGCCCGGAGGGCAGTGGCCGCCGAGAGCCGGTCCGCAACGCCGTCAGGCAGGCCATGGTGGCGATCTTGTACAACCACCGCCGCACCGAGGAACGGCCCTCGAACCGCCCGAACCCGCGCCAGGCCCGCAGGTAGGTCTCCTGCACCAGGTCCTCGGCGTCGTGGATCGAGCCGAGGATCCGGTAGCAGTGCGCGAGCAGTTCGGGCCGGAACGGCTCGGCCAGCGCGGCGAAGTCGGCGTCGGTCGGCTCCGTGTCTGTCGGCATGGCAGGTGCTCCTGGTGGCGCGGTGGTTGTCACGGTAGGCGAATCAGTCGATCGGCCGCAGTTCGGTGCCGCTGATCCCGTACTCGGCGGCACTGTTGGGATCGTTGGCGATGTCCAGCACGGCCTTGGCGACCTGCTCCGGGGTGAGGATGGCTGGCATGTTGCCGACGAACGTGTCCGGGTCGACGCCCTGGAGCGCGGCATAACCGGTGACCCCGACCATGCCGAGCTCCGTGGCCGGGGTGAGCTGAGGCAGCAGCGCGGCGAACCGGAGGTCCAGTCCTTCCCGTGTCGACACGTCAGCCGCGTAGCCGCGGATGTAGCGGATGGCGGCCTTGGCGCTGGCGTAGCCACCGCTGAGCGGTGACCCGCCCAGCGCGGCGCCACTGGACATCACGACAACGGCGCTGCCCGGTGCCAGCGGTTGCCGCAGGGCGGCCCGGACCCAGGTGAAGACGTGTCGGGTGTCGGTGTGCCAGTTGGCGCTGAAGGTGTCCCAGGTCTGCTCGTGCAGGGGTGCCATCAACGGCGCGACGCCGGCGTTGAGCACGAGCAGGGTGGGGCGGCGGGTTCGGATCACCTCGCGGGCGACTGTCTCGTCGGTGGCGTCGGCGGCGACCGGGATGAAGCGTTCGCCGAGTTCGTCGCCCACGGCACGCAGGTCCTGCTCGCCACGGGCGATGCCGACGACATTGGCGCCCGCAGCGACGATGGCGGCCGCGATCGCACGCCCGAAGCCACGGCTGGCGCCGGTGACAACGGCGGTCTTGCTGGAATCAGACATCGGACTCTCCGAATGGTGGTCGGGTTCGGTCGGATATCAAGACCAGCGGCCCGCGCGAAAACCGTCGCTCCAACCCGAGTGACGTGGGTCACTACTGGCGGCCAGCCGGTCCGGCCCACGACCACCCGTTACGCTCTGCCGATGGCCCGCTCACCCTTCGCCGATGTCGTCGACGGCCCGGCCGAGGACGCCGTGGTCATCGAACTGGGCGGGTTGACCAGGGTGGCACTCGGCTGTTTCACCATGACCACCGTGTTCCTCGCGCTGCTGGCGCTGGCCGCGCTCGGCTATGCGGTCTTGGACCATCCGGCCGCGCCCGCGCTGCGGGCGGTGGCCGCCGTACTGGGCGCGCTGTTCGCGCTGATGGTGGTCGGCCTGGCCATCGTGGCGATCCGGGCGGCACGGCACCGGCAGGGCCTCGCGTTCGACGCGGACGCCGTGTGGTGCCGGCCGGAGCGCACGCTGGTGCGGCTGCCGTGGCCGGAACTGGCCATGGTCCGGGTCGTGCCGCCCCGGTTCCAGAAGGGTGTGCGGACCAGCGCCCCCAGGACACCGACCGTCGAACTGTGCCCGGCCGACGAAGCCGTGGTCCGGCGGTACCCCGCACTGGCCGACTCGGTCACCTCGGGTGAGCCGGTCCGCGCCGACCTGCCGGTCCTGCGATTCGCCTTCCCGCTGTCCTGCGCCGCCGACGAACCCGCCGTCGCCGCCGCCGTGGCCCGGTTCGCGCCCGACCGCTGGCCCACGACACAGTCCTGACCGCCCGTAGTCGCCGGTTTCCGCAGGTAACGGCGCCGACACGCACGTGTGCGTTCGCACATTTTCGATACGCCGCGCGTCCCATTGGACACGTTTGGCGCTCTACTCAGACAAGGGCGATCACGGGCGGACGGGGATGCCAGTGCGGAAACGAGCCACGCAGCCACCACGGACCGGCGAGTCGACCAGCCCAGCTGCCCAGAAGGCCTGGATACCCCGGCCTCGGGCACACTCGCCGCGCCCACGGTCCCAAGACGGACAGGATGTCGGTGACCGGCGGGCCAGCGGCTCTGCCGGCAAGTATCGTACGCATCACCACGTCCGTGTTCCGGGAGGTGCCGTCCTGACTGTCCAGTCCTCCACCGCGGCGGGCACCGGTGTGCCGGCCGAGGACACGTCGCTGCGGCTGCCGTCCCTCGGCTGGACCGGACCATGGCAGCGCACCGGTTGGCTGGGACCGTGGCTGCGCAGGCACCAGGCCATCCTGATCGACGCGCTCGCCGTGCTGGTGGCGTCGCTGGACGTGGCGATGGCCGTGCCGAGCGGGGCGGCCATCTACTCGCTCGTGCTGTCCGGCATCGCTGTGCTCGCGCTCGTGTTCCGGCGCCGGTTCCCGTTCGCGGCGACCGTCGTCGCGATGCCCGGGTTCCTGGCCGGCTGGTCCGAACTCGGCGCCATGATCGCGCTGGGCACACTCGCCTGGAAGCGCCGCTGGAACTGGCGGACCGTGGTCGCCGCGGCAGGCGTGTGGGCATGCCGGTTCCTGATCTGGTCCTCGCCGCCCGCCTCGCCGCTGCACGACTTCGCCCTGGAGGGCTGGCGTGAGCACGTCGAGGACGGCATCTACGCCTGTTTCGTGGTCGCCATGCCCATCGCGATCGGCCTGCTGATCACCACCCGACACGACCTGTCCGCCAGGATCGTCGAACTCGCGGCCAGCAGGGGCCGGGCGCAGCGGTTGCAGGCCATCGCGATCCGGGCCGACGAGCGGGCCAAGATCGCCAGGGAGATGCATGACGTGGTGTCGCACCAGGTCAGCCTGATCGCGATGCAGGCCGGTGCGTTACAGGTCACCACCACCGACGACATGGCCAGGGAGACGGCAGCCACCATCCGAGGGCTGAGCACCAGAACGCTGGATGAGCTGCGGGAACTGCTCGGCGCGCTGCGCACCGCGACCGACGGTGCCGAGGAACCGGATCTGGAAACGCTGCTGGACCTGGTCAAGGACAGCACGATGGACGTCACGCTGCAGATGGACCTGGCAGGCCGCAAGCCACCGGGACCAGTGGCCGGCGCCGCCTACCGAACCGTCCAGGAAGCGCTGACCAACGTGCGCAAGCACGCCGCGTACGCGCCGACCACGGTGCTGGTCACGATCACCGGCGGCGCACTGCTGGTCCAGGTGGACAACGAACCTCCGGTGGCCGCCGACGGGACCACGATGCCGTCCGCCGACGCGCTGCCATCCGGTGGCCACGGCCTGCTCGGCCTGCGGGAACGGGCCACGCTGCTGGGTGGCGACTTCCACGCCGGACCGAGCGGTGACGGCGGCTTCCGGGTCCGGGCCAGCCTGCCGCTGCCGCCGGAGTAGCAGCCCCGGGTCGTTGGTCCTGCCAGAATGCCCGGCATGCGGATCACATGGCAGGCGGTGAGCAACGGGCCGGTGTGCGGCCGGCGCCGGACCCCGTCGCACCGGACTGGCCGGACGGTGCCACTCCGCGGCAGATCCACCTCGACCTGTGGGTCGACGACTTCCCGGCCGCCCGCGAGTCGGTCATGGCGCTGGGCGCCCGGGTGCTGAAGGAGGTCGCACCGGGCGGTGACTTCCAGGTCTACGCAGACCCGCCGGCCACCCCCGCTGCCGGTGCTGGCACGTCAGGCGGCAGGCGAACGACAGCGGGTGGCGAGACCGTGGTCTCACCACCCGCTTCGCTGTCACTCAGATGTCCTCGCGCTGCGCACGCAGCTTGGCCAGCGCCTCGGCCAGGATCGCCTCGCCGTCAGCGTCCGACCGGCGTTCCTTCACGTAGGCCAGGTGAGTCTTGTAGGGCTCGTTCCGCGGCGGGGCAGGCGGCTTCTCCTGGTCACGGCCACCCGGCAGCCCACAGCGTGGGCAGTCCCAGTTGTCCGGCACCTCCGCGTCCATCGAGAAGGACGGACGGGACTCGTGCCCGTTGGCGCACCAGTAGACCACCCGCCGCCGTGGCGCGGACTCACCTCGCTCGGACTCGCCCATCGGCCCGGCACCGACTCGCGTTCCGCGGATCGCGTTGCCACCCGACATAAAACCTCACACCCCCATCAGGGCAGACGGCAGACACACCGGACGCGGGCGACGCCTGGTGTGTCGGGAACGTCAACCGATCTTCAGCAGTAGTCCGATTCCCACGATGCAGATCACCCAGATGGCACCGACGAACAGGGTGATGCGGTCGAGGTTCTTCTCCGCGACACTGGAGCCGGACAGGCTGGACTGCATTCCGCCACCGAACAAGGAAGACAGGCCACCCCCTCGGCCACGGTGCAGCAGCACCAGCAGCACCAGCAGCAGGCTGGTGACGATCATCCCGATCTCCAGGGCTAGCTTCATGTGCATCCTCGCCGTAGGGCCGTCGGCATCACAGATTACCGGTTCGACCCGGTTGGTCGTACCACTGCCCCGCCATCGGCCTAACAGAGCAGGTGGAATCCCCGGTCACGGCAGCGGCCCACCGGCAGCCATCGCGCACAGCTTGGCGAACTCGTCCGGGTCCAGGCTGGCACCGCCGACGAGCGCGCCGTCGATGTCATCCTGCGCCACCAGTTCGCCGATGTTGCCCGACTTCACCGAACCGCCGTACAACACCCGGACGGTGCCGCTGACCTCAGCACCGTACTTGTCGGTCAGGGCGGTCCGCAGCGCGGCACACACCTCCTGGGCGTCGGCCGGGGTCGCCACGCGGCCGGTACCGATCGCCCAGACCGGCTCGTAGGCGACGACGACATCCTTGACCTGCTCGGCCTTCAGCCCCTTGAGGCCCGCGATCAGCTGGGACGTGCAGTGCGGCACGTGGCTGCCGTCCTCCCGCACGTCCAGCTTCTCGCCGACGCACAGGATCGGGGTGAGCCCGTGCTTGATCGCCGCCCGCACCTTGCGATTGACCAGCTCGTCGTCCTCGTGGTGGTACTCGCGCCGCTCCGAGTGGCCGACGACGACGAACGAACAGCCCAGCTTGGCCAGCATCGCGCCGGAGATGTCCCCGGTGTAGGCCCCGTTCTCGGACGGCGACAGGTCCTGCGCGCCGTAGCCGAGCAGCAGCTTGTCGCCCTCGATCAGGGTCTGCACGCTGCGGATGTGCGTGAAGGGCGGCAGAACGGTGACCTGCACCTTCTCCAGGTACTTCTGCGGTAGCGCGAACGCCAGCTTCTGGACCAGCCCGATCGCTTCCAGGTGCGTCAGGTTCATCTTCCAGTTGCCGGCGATCAACGTCTGGCGAGCCACGCGTCAGTCCTCCAACACCGTGATGCCGGGCAATTCCTTGCCCTCCAGGAACTCCAGTGAAGCACCACCACCGGTGGAGATGTGCGAGAAACCGTCCTCCGGCAGGCCAAGGGCCCGCACTGCGGCAGCCGAGTCACCGCCACCGACCACGGTGAAGCCGTCCGAGTCGACCAGCGCCTGCGCCACGGCCCGCGTGCCGCCCGCGAAGGCGTCGAACTCGAACACACCCATCGGGCCGTTCCAGAACACGGTCCACGCGTCGGCGAGCTTGCCGGCGAACAGTTCCCTGGTCCGCGGGCCGATGTCGAGACCCTGCCGGTCGGCCGGGATGGCGTCGGTGGCCACGATCTGGATCTCCGCGTCGGCCGCGAACTCCTTGGTGGTCAGCACGTCCACCGGCAGCACCAGCTCCACACCGCGCTGCTCCGCGTCGGCCAGGAAGCCCCGCACCCGGTCGAGCTGGTCCTCCTGCAGCAGCGAGCCGCCCACCTCGTGGCCCTGCGCCTTGAGGAACGTGTAGGCCATGCCGCCGCCGATCAGCAGCCGGTCCACCTTGGTCAGCAGGTTGGCGATCACACCGAGCTTGTCGGACACCTTGGCGCCGCCGAGCACGACGACGTAGGGCCGGCCGGGGTTCTGCGTGAGCTTGCGCAGCACGCCGATCTCGGCCAGCACCAGGCCGCCCGCGTAGTGCGGCAGCAGCTTCGCCACGTCGTACACGGAAGCCTGCTTGCGGTGCACCACACCGAAACCGTCGGACACGAACGCGCCGTCGGCACCGGCCAGGGCGGCCAGTTCACCGGCCAGTTCGGCCCGCTCCGCGTCGTCCTTGCTGGTCTCGCGGGCGTCGAAGCGCACGTTCTCCAGCAGCGCCACCTGGCCGTCGGCCAGATCGGCCACCACACCCTTGGCGGAGTCACCGACCACGTCCACGGCCAGCGGCACGACGGCGCCGAGCAGCTCACCCAGGCGCGCGGCCACCGGCTGGAGCGAGAACTTGTCCTCCGGCGTGCCCTTCGGCCGGCCGAGGTGCGCGGCCACGACCACGCGGGCGCCCGCGTCGATCAGTGTCCTGATGGTCGGCACGGACGCGCGGACCCGGCCGTCGTCGGGGATGCGGTCGCCGTCCAGCGGGACGTTCAGGTCGGCGCGCAGCAGCACGCGCCGACCGGAGACGCCCTCGGCGAGCAGGTCGTCGAGCGTCTTCATGGGATCAGGAATCCTTGTCGGCTCAGGCCAGCTTGTTGCCGACCAGCATGGTCAGGTCGGCAAGACGGTTGGAGTAGCCCCACTCGTTGTCGTACCAGCCGACGACCTTGACCTGGTTGCCGATCACCTTGGTCAGCGGCGCGTCGAAGATGCACGACGCCGGGTCGTTGACGATGTCCGAGGACACGATCGGCGCGGTGCTGTAGCGCAGGATGTCCTTCAGCGGGCCTTCGGCGGCCGCCTTCAGCGCCGCGTTGACCTCGTCGACGCTGGTCTCGCGGGACACGTCCACGGTGAGGTCGGTGACCGAGCCGGTCGGCACCGGCACGCGCAGCGCGTAGCCGTCCAACTTGCCCTGCAGGTCGGGCAGCACCAGGCCGATCGCCTTGGCGGCACCGGTCGACGTGGGCACCACGTTGATGGCGGCGGCACGGGCGCGACGCAGGTCCTTGTGCGGGGCGTCCTGCAGGTTCTGGTCCTGGGTGTACGCGTGGATCGTGGTCATCAGGCCACGCTCGATGGTGAACGCCTCGTGCACGACCTTGGCCAGCGGGCCGAGGCAGTTGGTGGTGCAGGACGCGTTGGAGATGATCGTCTGCGAGCCGTCGTAGGCGTTGTCGTTCACACCGAGCACGACGGTCAGGTCCTCACCCTTGGCGGGCGCGGAGATGATGACCTTCTTGGCGCCACCCTCGTCGACGTGCTTGCGGGCGTCCTTGGCGTTGGTGAAGAACCCGGTCGACTCGATCACGACGTCGACGCCCAGGTCGGCCCACGGCAGCTTGCCCGGGTCGCGCTCGGCGAAGCCCTTGATGGTCTTGCCGTCGACGTCGATGCCCTCATCGGTGGCCCGCACGTCGGCCGCCAGCACACCCTGGATGCTGTCGTACTTCAGCAGGTGTGCCATCGTCGCCACGTCACCGAGGTCGTTGAAGGCGACAATCTCGATGTCATGACCGCCGGACCGAACGGCCCGCCAGAAGTTGCGCCCGATCCGACCGAAGCCGTTGACACCTACGCGAACCGTCACGTTACGTCTCCTCTTGAACTGTTCCCCGGATCCATGCGGCGACGTTGCCGACAACTGCACTTTAGCGCCGGTACCAGTGGAGTCTTCACCCTGGTCAAGCATGTCTCGCTGGGGTTCTTTATCGAGTCAGTGAGCTGCGTCTCGTAGGCTACACCATGATGTCGAATTGGTCTAAACCAGTGGGACTGGCGGTCGGCGACACGAGATTCTGGCCGCCATGCCCGCGTCCGACGTCACGGTGACACCAGCCGAACAGCACCAGGAACCGTTGCTGCGCGCCATGAGCCATCCGGTCCTGATCCGCGCATCAGGCAAGATCGCGGGCTTCGCCATCGTCGATCAGGTGAGCAGACTCACCGGCGACCGGGACGCCACGGACATGGCCGAGTTCTTCGTGGTGCGCCGCTGGCGGCGGCACGGGGTGGGCGGCGCGGCCGGGCCACACCATGCCGGGCAGCCAGGTCCTCGCGTTCACCACCAAGCCCTGATCAGACCTCCGCGTCGAGCATGTCCGGGGTGACCGCCGACTCCGTGTCCGGCACACCGAGGTCCTTGGCCCGCTTGTCCGCCATCGCCAGCAGTCGCCTTATCCGGCCGGCCACCGCGTCCTTGGTCATCGGCGGGTCGGAGAGCTGACCGAGCTCCTCCAGCGACGCCTGCCGGTTGGCCAGCCGCAGCCGGCCGGCCGTGACCAGATGGGTCGGCGCCTCGGGGCCGAGCAGTTCCAGGGCCCGCTCCACGCGGGCCGCGGCGGCTACCGCCGCACGGGCCGACCGGCGCAGGTTCGCGTCGTCGAAGTTGGCCAGCCGGTTGGCCGTCGCACGGACCTCCCTGCGCATCCGGCGCTCCTCCCACGCCAGCACGCTGGAGTGCGCACCCAACCTGGTCAGCAGCGCGCCGATGGCGTCACCGTCGCGGACCACCACCCGGTCGGCACCCCGGACCTCACGGGACTTGGCCGCGATACCGAGCCGCCGGGCGGCACCGACCAGCGCCAGGGCCGCCTCCGGCCCCGGACACGTGATCTCCAGCGCGCTGGAGCGGCCCGGCTCGGTCAGCGAACCGTGCGCCAGGAACGCACCCCGCCACGCGGCCTCCGCGTCACACACCCCACCGGACACCACCGGTGCCGGCAGGCCACGCACCGGCCGGCCACGCGGGTCCAGCAGGCCCGTCTGCCGGGCCAGGCCCTCGCCGTCCCGGACCACCCGCACCACGTACCGGGTGCCCTTGCGCAGCCCACCGGACGTGATCACATGCACGTCGGCGACGTGCCCGAACAACTCGTGGATCTCCTTGCGCAGCAACCTAGCCACCGCACCGGTGTCCACCTCGGCCTCGACCACCACCCGGCCCGCCACGATGTGCAGGCCACCCGCGAACCGCAGCAGCGACGCGACCGTCGCGCGCCGGCAGCAGGTCTTGGTGACGGTCAACCGGCTCAACTCGTCCTTGACCTCAGCGGTCATGGCCACCGACGATCTCCTCCCCGTTCCCCCTGCGCTCGCCCACCACCACGGCAGCCGTCTCCCCGATCGCCGCACGCAGGCTGCCCGCCAGCGCAACAGGGTCATGCCGTTCCGGTGCCCCGTGCGCAGCCACCTTCGCCAGGTGCGCCTGCGCCCCGACCGCACCGGCCGACCGGATCAACCGGTCGGGCGTCGGCACCGAATCGACATCGGCGATGACCGCGTCGACCCGCAGCCGTGGTGCGTGCTGGCAGAGTACGTCCAGATGCCGCTCGGTGGAGAATCCGGCCGTCTCCCCCGGTTGGGGGACCAGATTGAGCACGACCACCTTCCGTGCCGACGTCGCCACCAGCGCCTCATGCAGTTCCGGCACCAGCAGATGTGGCAACACGCTGGTGAACCATGATCCAGGACCGAGCAGCACGACATCCGCGCCGAGCACCGCGGCCACCGCTTCCGGGCACGCCGTGGGGACCTCGTCCGGGTGGCCGGCCGGATGCAGGCGGATGCGTTGTACCCGACCGGGTGTCGTCGCGACCGCGACCTGACCCCGAATCCGGCGCACCGCCTTCGGGTCGTGGTCCAAACCGACGACATCCGCCTCGATGTCCAGCGGCTGGTTGCTCATCGGCAGGATCCGGCCGTGTGTGCCCAGCAGCCGGCTCGCCTCGGCCAGCGCCGCCACCGGATCACCGAGCAGCTCCAGCAGCGCGGCCAGCACCAGATTGCCCACCGCGTGCCCGGCCAACGCGCCGTCACCGCCGAACCGGTGGGCGAACACCGAGGGCCACGGGGCGGACTCGGGGCCGGACAGCGCCAGCATCGCCTTGCGCAGGTCACCGGGCGGCAGCCCGCCAAGCTCACGGCGCAGCCGGCCGGACGACCCGCCGTCGTCGGCCACGGTCACCACAGCCGTGACATCGGGCGTGATCGTGCGCAGCGCGGTCAGGGTGACGTGCAGGCCGTGCCCGCCACCCAGGGCGACCGCGCGTACCGGCCTGGTTTCCTCGGTTGAGCTGCCCGTCACTCCCGCCCCAGGTCCCGGTGCACGACCTTGACCGTCATCCGGTCCTCGGCGGCCAGCCGGCCGGCCAACTCCTCGGAGATGGCCACGCTGCGGTGCTTCCCGCCGGTACAGCCGACCGCCAGCGTCAGGTACCGCTTGCCCTCCCGCAGGTAGCCGGCACCGATCAGCCGCAGCAGTTCGTGGTACCGGTCCAGGAACTCCTCGGCACCCTCCTGCGACAGCACGTAGTTGCGCACGTCGGTGTCCAGGCCGGTCTGCTCCCGCAGTTCCGGGATCCAGAACGGGTTGGGCAGGAATCGCACGTCCATCACCAGGTCGGCGTCCATCGGCAGGCCGTACTTGTAGCCGAAGGACAGCACGGTCACCCTGGTTCTGGCGCTGGCCTCGCTGCCGAACGCGTCCTCGATCTTGGCCCGCAGCTGGTGCACCGACAGCGATGTGGTGTCCAGCACCAGATCGGCCTGTTCGCGCAGCGGGAACAGCAGGTGCCGCTCCGCCTCGATGCCGTCGGCGAGCCTGCCGTCGCCCTGCATCGGGTGCGTCCGGCGAACCTGCTCGAACCGGCGGATCAGCACGTCGTCGGTGGCTTCCAGGAACAGCGTCCTCGGCTTGTAACCACGCGCGTCCAGGTCCTTGATCACCGCGGCGAGATCGTCGGTGAACGCACGGCTGCGCACGTCCATCACCACGGCCACCCTGGTGATCGCGCCGCGCGCCTGCGCTCCCAGCTCGACCATGGTGGCGACCAGTTCCGGCGGCAGGTTGTCCACCACGAACCAGCCGAGGTCCTCAAGGCACTTGGCCGCCGTACTGCGCCCGGCCCCGGACAACCCGGTGACCACCGCGACCTCGACCCCCGACGGTCCGGCTCCGGACGTCTGTCCGGCATCCTCAGTCACTGTCACTCCCCACTTCCAGCATGCTCATCGGCGCTGCGTGCGCCTTGTTCCTCGGTTCCGCCGGCTCTCCCGACCGACAGCACCGTGTGGACGGCCTGCGCGGTGTGCCGGCCCACGCCCGGCACATCGCTGATCTCGTCCACACTGGCCGAGGCAAGTCGTTTCAGCGACCCGAAATGTTTCAGCAGGGCCGTCCGCCGCGCCTGGCCGAGACCTGGTATCCCGTCCAGCAGCGACGCCGTCATCCGCTTCGACCGCTTCTGGCGGTGGTAGGTGATGGCGAACCGGTGTGCCTCGTCGCGCACGCGCTGCAACAGGTACAGCGCCTCGCTGGTCCTCGGCAGGATCGCCGGATCGGGGTCACCGGGCAGCCAGACCTCCTCCAGCCGCTTCGCCAGCCCGATCACGGCGACATCGTTGATGCCCAGTTCGGCCAGCACGTCGGACGCGGCCTCGACCTGCGGCGCGCCACCGTCCACGACGTACAGGTTCGGCGGGTAGGCGAACCGGCGCGGCCGACCGGTCACCGGGTCCACGCCGCCACGGGCCTGTTCGGTGTCCTGACCGGTGTCCTGACTGGTTTCCTGCTGGTAGCGGCTGAACCGGCGTCTGGTCACCTCGGCGATGGAGCCCACGTCGCCGCCATCGGCACCCTCCCGGATGGCGAACCGGCGGTACTCCGACTTGCGGGCGATGCCGTCCTCGAAGACCACCAGCGACGCGACCACATCACTGCCCTGCACGTGGCTGACGTCGACACACTCGATGCGCAGCGGCGCGGTGTCCAAACCGAGCGCGTCCTGTAGCTCCTGCAGCGCGGCCGAGCGAGCCGTCAGATCGCCGGCCCTGCGCAGCTTGTGCTGGGCGAAGGACTCGGCGGCGTTGCGCGCCACCGTCTCCATCAGCGCCCGCTTGTCACCGCGCTGCGGCACCCGGATGTGCACCCTGGCGCCGCGCAGCGCGGACAGCCAGTCGGCCAGCGCCTCGGAGTCGGCGGGCAGTTCGGGCACCAGCACCTCGCGCGGCACCGGGCTGCCACCCGCGTCGGCCTGCTCGGCCAGTGCGGCCTGCTCGCCGTAGAACTGGCTGATGAACTGGGCGACCAGCCACTCCTCACCGGCACCGTCGGCCAGATCGGCCACCTTGTCGACCACCCAGCCGCGCTGGCCACGCACCCGGCCGCCGCGCACGTGGAACACCTGGACCGCGGCTTCCAGCTCGTCCTGGGCGAAGGCGACCACGTCGGCGTCGGTGCCGTCGCCGATCACCACGGCCTGCTTCTCCAGCGCCCTGCGCAGCGCACCCACGTCGTCGCGCAGCCGTGCCGCCCGCTCGAACTCCAGCGCGTCGGACGCGGTGTGCATCTCGCGCTCCAGCCGCTTCACCAGCGCGTCGGTCTTGCCGGCCAGGAAGTCGCAGAAGTCCAGGACGATGTCCCGGTGCTCCTCCTCGGACACCCGGCCGACGCACGGCGCAGAGCACTTGTCGATGTAGCCGAGCAGGCACGGCCTGCCGATCTGGCTGTGCCTGCGGAACACGCCGGCCGAGCACGTACGGGCCGGGAACACCCGGAGCAGCAGGTCCAGCGTCTCCCGGATGGCCCACGCGTGCGCGTACGGGCCGAAGTAGCGCACGCCCTTGCGGCGCGGCCCCCGGTAGACATGCAGGCGCGGGAACTGCTCGTGCAGCGTCACGGCGAGCACCGGATAGGACTTGTCGTCCCGGTAGCGGACGTTGAACCGGGGGTCGAACTCCTTGATCCAGTTGTACTCCAGCTGGAGCGCCTCGACCTCGGTGGTCACCACGGTCCACTCGACGGCGGCCGCCGTCGTGACCATCTGTCTGGTCCGCGGATGCAGCCCGGAGAGGTCGGCGAAGTACGAGTTCAGCCGGCTGCGCAAGCTCTTGGCCTTGCCGACGTAGATCACCCGTCGGTCCGCGTCACGGAACTTGTACACGCCGGGTGCCTCGGGAATGGTGCCTGGCGCTGGACGATAGGTCGACGGGTCGGCCACGCCGTCCAGCCTACGTCCCGGCTCTGACACGCTGTGTCGACGGTCTCTGGGCAGACGGTCGGTAGCGCGTGGCACGCTGGCCCGATGGACGTGGAGTCGCTGATCGGGGCGCTGCGCACCCAGGGCGCGTCGCTCGGCGACGCGGCACAGCAGGCCGGGCCGACCGCGGCCGTGCCGACCTGCCCCGGGTGGACCGTGCGGGACCTGCTACTGCACGTCGGCGGTGTGCACCGCTGGGCGACCGTCATGGTCGGTGAGGTCCGCACCGAGCCGATCGACCTGGACCAGCCCTACGACATCGTCGACGAGCTGCCCGACGACGACGAACTGGTGACCTGGTTCCGCGACGGCCACGCCGATCTGGTGCGGACGCTGGACCAGGCATCCGCGGACGTGGCCTGCTGGGCGTTCCTGCCGGCCCCGTCCCCGCTGGCGTTCTGGGCCCGCCGGCAGGTGCACGAGACCACGGTGCACCGGGCCGACGCGGACGCGGCGGCCGGCCTGCGCACGTCGGTGCCCGCCGACGTCGCCGTGGACGGGATCGACGAGCTGCTGACGTGCTTCGTGTCCGGCCGCAACCGCAAGCTGCGCGCGAAGACGCCGAGGACCCTGCAGGTGCACGCCACCGACGCGGACGCCGACTGGCTGATCCGGATCGGACCGGACCGGCCGGAGGCGAAACGGGTCACCGGCGATGTCACCGCGGACGACTCGGTGGCCGGGTCGGCCGAGGAGCTGTATCTGGCGCTGTGGAACAGGAAACCCTGGGACCACCTGACCACCGCCGGCGCCACACCCGCCGAGTTGGCGCAACAGTGGGCGTCAAGCGTTTACGTGCGTTGGTCCTAACCGCACCTTGCCGGCCGGCACCGTGATCGCCACTTCGGCCAGGCCGTGCGGTGCCGGACCACGCAACAGCGCACCCGTGGTCGCGTTGAACTGGCTGCCGTGCGCCGGGCACCTGATCACGTTGCCCTGCGGCGGCCGCACCTTCGCACCGACGTGCGGACACGTCGGGTTGAACCCCCGGATCTCGCCCGCCTTCGGCCGGGTCAGCAGAATCAGCCCGTTCGTACCGGCGCCCACCAGCGCGCCGCCACCGACCGGCACGTCACTCACCTTGGCCAGCACCGAACCCGGCTTGGCGTTGCCGGGGCCGCCGTCCCGGACCGCGTCGCACGCCGTCAGCACGACGGGCGCGACCAGGCGAGCGCGAGCCCACACAGCACCTGGCGCCGGTTCGGACCGGTCACTCCCCTGCACCGGTGTACTTGCGGTGTGCCGCACGCAGTTCCCGGATCGCCAGCACGGCGCGTTCGCCGTCCCAGGCCTGGATCGCGACCACCGGCACGTACTCGTCCTGCGGCAGGTCCAGCCGGGCCCACGGCGCACCGTCCGGGAAGCTGACCGCGCGGATCAGCGACCACGGCACCTTCTGGCCGAACAGCGCGTTGCGCACCTCGACCCCGTCGGCGTCCGCGACCACCCTCGGCCGGATGAACACCAGCGCACCGCAGGCCAGCGCGACGCCGATGGCGGCCAGCGAGAACTGGTCCACGGCGTCGAACTGCACACCGGTGGAACCACTCTTCAGCAACACCGCCACCACGACGAAGACGACCACCAGCGCCACGGCCACCGGGATCACGACCAGCCGGACCTTGTGCGGCCGCAGCACCAGGGCCTGCTCGTCGGACTTGACCGTCATGCGAAGCCACGCTCCGTCCACGGCTGCCGCAGCCCACGCAGCACCAGCGCCGCCTCCAACGCGGCGACGCAGGCGTCGAAACCCTTGTCCTCAGCGGATTCCGGCAGCCCGCAGCGGCTGAGCGCCTGCTCCTCGGTGTCACACGTGAGCACGCCGTTGCCGATCGGTGTCGACTCGTCCAGCGCCACCCTGGCCAGGCCCGCGGTCAGCGAGTCGCACACGTACTCGAAGTGCGGGGTGCCACCGCGGACCACGGCACCGAGTGCGACGACGGCGTCGTGGTGCTTGGCCAACGCCTGCGCGATCACCGGGAGTTCGACGGCACCGGCCACCCGCACCACCGTCGGTTCCTCGATGCCGGCCTCGGCCGCCGCCGCCATCGCCCGGTCCAGCAGGGCATCGGTGATCTTCGTGTGCCAGCGTGCCGCGACGATGCCCAGCCGCATCCCGTCGCAGCCGGGCACCTCGGCCGTTGCCGGCCGACCTTCACCGCTCACTGTCTCTCTTCTCCTCGTTCACACCCGCGGCTCCCACATCATCGGCCGCCGGTCAGGCATTGTCCTCCGCGACGGCGGACTGGGCCGGCTCGAAGTCGTCCAGGTTGCCGAGGTCGTGCCCCATCCGGTCGCGCTTGGTGCGCAGGTAGCGCAGGTTCTCCGGATTCGGCGAGATGGGCAGCGGCACCCGGTCCACCACCCGCAGGCCGTAGCCCTCCAGGCCGGCGCGCTTCTCCGGGTTGTTGGTCAGCAGCCGCATCGAGCGGACACCGAGATCGACCAGGATCTGCGCACCGGTGCCGTAGTCGCGGGCGTCGGCCGGCACACCGAGTGCCAGGTTCGCGTCCACCGTGTCGTGGCCCGCGTCCTGCAACTGGTAGGCCTGCAACTTGTGCAACAGGCCGATCCCCCGGCCCTCGTGCCCGCGCACGTAGAGCACCACGCCCCTGCCCTCCGCTGCGACCATGGCCATCGCGGCGTCCAACTGGGGGCCGCAGTCACAGCGCAGCGAGCCGAACACGTCGCCGGTCAGGCACTCGGAGTGCACCCGCACCAGGATGTTCTCGCCGTCGCCGATCTCACCGAAGACCAGCGCGATGTGCTCGATGCCGTCGATGAGGCTGTCGTAGCCGACCGCGCGGAACGCCCCGTGCGCGGTCGGGATGCGCGCCTCGGCGACCTGCTGCCCCTGCTTCTCGGTGCGCCTGCGGTAGGCGATCAGGTCGGCGATGGTGATGATCGTCAGGTCGTGGTCGGCGGCGAAGACCTCCAGTTCCTCGGTCCGGGCCATGTCGCCCTCGTCCTTCTGGCTCACCAGTTCACACAGCACACCGGCCGGCCGCAGACCGGCCAGCCGGGCGAGGTCGACAGCGGCCTCAGTGTGGCCGGGCCGCCGCAGCACACCGCCTTCCCTGGCGCGCAGCGGAACCACGTGACCGGGCCGGGTGAAGTCACCGCGCCGCGACTCCGGGTCGGCCAGCAGCCGCATGGTGCGCGCCCGGTCGGTGGCGGAGATCCCGGTGGACACGCCCTCGCTGGCGTCCACGGTCACCGTGTACGCGGTGCCCCTGCGGTCCTGGTTGGTGTGGAACATCGGCGGCAGGTCGAGCCGGTCGCAGTCGGACTCCAGCAGCGGCACACAGATGTAGCCGGAGGTGTAGCGGACCATGAAGGCGACCAGTTCCGGCGTTGCCTTCTCGGCCGCGAAGATCAGGTCACCCTCGTTCTCGCGGTCCTCGTCGTCCACGACGACAACGGCCTTGCCGACCGCGATGTCCGCGATGGCCTTCTCGATACTCACGAAGTCACTCACCGGTCGCCTCGCCTCCACGGCCATTGTCCTCTCCGATGCGGGCGAGGTGCGGGCCGGCCAGTCGTTCGACGTACTTCGCAAGGACGTCCACCTCCAGGTTGACCAAGTCGCCTGCCTCCCGCTCGCCGAGTGTGGTGAGCGAGAGAGTGGTCGGGATCAGCGCCACGGAGAAGTGGTCGTCCCCCGCTTCCACGACGGTCAGCGAGACCCCGTCGACGGCCACCGAACCCTTCTCCACCACGTATTTCGCCAGCCGCTGGGGCATCCCGAACCGGGTCAGCCCGACATCGTCGCGGGATTGGAACACCCCGGTGCCGTCCACGTGGCCCTGCATGATGTGCCCACCGAGCCGGTCGCCCACGGCCATCGCCCGCTCCAGGTTCACGCGGTCGCCGGCATGAATCTTGGCCAAGCTGGATCGTTGCAGTGTCTCGTTCACCACATCGACCGTGAACCGCCCGCCCGCCACCTCGACGACGGTCAGACACACCCCGTTGACCGCGATCGAGTCGCCGTGCCGCGCGTCGGCGGCGACCAGCGGCCCGGCCACGGTCAGCCGTGCCGCACCCGGCAGTGCCTCGACGTCGACCACTTCGCCGCGTTCCTCGACGATCCCGGTGAACACGCGACCCCCTCCTCCGGACAGATCTTCACCACTACCGAACTGGAACAGCGGAGACCCGTACATCCATGCCACTCATGGTGGCCTGTTCGACGGTGAATTGGTGGGCGGCAGTGATGGTCGGCACGCCCGCGTAAGCCAATGCGACCGGGCCGGCACCCAGGAACTTCGGCGCGACGTAGGCCAACACCCGATCCACCAGGCCCGCTGCCAGGAACGCTCCGGCCAACGTGGGGCCACCCTCCAGCAGGACATCCACCACACCCCGCTCGGCGAGCGCGGTCAGTACATCGTCGGGCCGTCGACTGCGCACGTGCAAAGTTGGCGCGGCATCGTCCAGGATGTGGGCGCCCGGCGGCACGTCCCCGGTGCCGACCACCACCCGCAGTGGCTGCCGGGGCAGGTCGGTGCCGTCGTCGGCGCGTGCGGTCAGCCTCGGGTCGTCGGCCAGCACGGTGCCCCGGCCGACGACGATGGCGTCCACCTGGCGACGCAGCAGGTGCACCTCGGCCCTGGACGGCACGTCGCTGATCCAGCGGCTGGTGCCGTCGGCGGCCGCGACCCGGCCGTCCATGGTCATGGCGTACTTCCACGTGACGTGCGGGCGGCCGGTCACCGTGTGGTGCAGCCAGGCCCGCAGCGGCCCCTTGGCCACGCGGTCGGCCAGCAGTCCGCCGTGCACGGCCACCCCGGCTGCGCGCAGCGCGGCGGCACCACCGGCGGCGCGCGGATTCGGGTCGGACACCGCGAAGTACACAGTGGCCACGCCGGCCGCGAGCAGCGCGTTCACGCACGGCGGGGTGCGGCCGTGGTGCGCGCACGGCTCCAGCGTCACCACGGCGGTACCGCCCACCGCTCTGGCACCCGCCTGCGCCAACGCCACGACCTCGGCGTGCGCCCCACCCGGTGGGTTCGTCCCGCCGACACCGGCGATGTCGCCGTCGCGATCCAGCACGACCGCACCCACCGGCGGGTTCGGGCTGGTGATGCCGTGCACCCGCTCGCTGGCCTCGATTGCCAGCTCCATGGCTCGCTCGCCGGCGACCGTCATGACTTTCGGTGCGCGGCGGCCCTGGCCCGCAGGTCGACGACGGCGGCAGCGGGGTCGGCGGCCGCGTAGACGGCCGAACCGGCGACAAAACAGTCCACACCGGCCTCGGCGGCCGCGGCGATCGTGTCCTCGTTGATGCCGCCGTCGATCTCGATCAACACCGTCAGGTGCCCGGTGGCCACCAGCCGGCGTGCCGTGCGCACCTTGTCCAGCACGTCGGGCATGAACTGCTGGCCGCCGAATCCCGGCTCGACCGACATCACCAGCAGCGTGTCGTAGTGCCGCAGCACGTCGACGTAGGGCTCCAGCGGTGTGCCCGGTTTCACCGACAGCCCCGCCTTGGCGCCCGCCGCCCTCAGGTTCGCGGCCAGCGCGACCGGGTCGGCCGCCGCCTCGGCGTGCACGGTGACGTTGTGCGAGCCCGCCTCCGCGTAGCCGATCGCCCAGCGGTCCGGGTCGTCGATCATCAGGTGGCAGTCCACCGGGATGTCGGTGTGCCGCAGCACCGCCTCGACCACGGGCAGCCCGATGGTCAGGTTCGGCACGAAGTGCCCGTCCATCACGTCCACGTGCAGCCACTCCGCGCCACGCACCGCTGCGGCCTCGTCGGCCAGCCGCGCGAAGTCCGCGGCAAGGATGCTGGGCGCGATCATCGGGTGGTTCGGCACGGGCACGAGTCTAGAAAGCGGGACTGGAGCCGTTGTTCACCGGGCGTCGGGCGGGTCGTCCTCGAACAGGTACTTCAGATACTGGTCGGGGTCGGCCAGGAAAGCCCGGGTCAGCCGCACCGGCAGCGCCCGGTCGTAGTCGACCGGCTCGATCCGGCCGTCGTCGGCGATCTCCAGGATCGTGGCACCGGGCAGCGCCAGCAGGATCGGGGAATGGGTCGCGATCAGCACCTGGCAGCCCTGTTCGACGAGCTGCGCCAGCCGGGCCAGCAGCGCGAGACAGCCGCGCACCGACAGCGCGGCTTCCGGCTCGTCCAGCAGGTACGGGCCGGTCGGCCCGAACCGGTGCACCGCGAGGTCGAGGAACGACTCGCCGTGCGACCGGTCGTGCGGCGACCGGCCACCGTAGGAGGGCAACAGTTTCGGCCCCGGTTCCCGGTCCAGGCGTTCGATCTCGGATGCCACGTTGTAGTAGGCCTCGGCCCGCAGGAAGAACCCGGTTCTCGGTTTGCGGCCGCCCCAGCTCAGCACGAGGTGGTCGCCGAGCGACGACTCGGAAGCCCGGGTGGCGAACCTGAAGTTCTGGCCGCCGCCCTCCGGGTTGAAGCCGGCCGCCACCGCGACGGCCTCGACCGGGGTGGACTTGCCTACGCCGTTCTCGCCGACCAGGAACGTGACACCGGGCGGCAACTCGATGCGGTCGCGGGCCAGCCAGGCCACGGCGGGCAGCGTGAACGGGTAGCGACCGGTGGACGCGTCCGGGGCCAGGCGGACACTGCGGATGAACTGGCCACCGAGGACAGGACGAGGCACGGCGACCAGTCTAGGAACGGACCCTGTCCGCTATCTCGTCCAGCAGCGGTGTCCATGGTGCTGTTGGGTCGGCGTCCGAGATGTGCACGCCGGCCGCGCGCAACGTGACCAGGTGACCGGCGAAGGCGGGGTGGCCACGTTGGGCGGCGCCTGCCTGTGGGCGCACCACCACCGGCACCGACGCCGTGCCGACCGCCTCGCACAACTGGGTGAGCGCCTGGTTGTCCGCGATGCCCAGCGCCAGCTTGGCGATCGAGTTGGCCGTGGCCGGCACGAACAGGTAGCGGTCGGCCATGCCGTAGGGCGACGGCTCGCCGGGCAGCCTGCCGACCGAGCGCACCGGCAGGTCGGTCAACGCCCGCAACCGGGCCAGCTCACCGGTCACGTCCAGCCAGTGCGCCGCCGTCGGTGTCAGCGTGACGGCCAGTCGCCAGCCACGCGTGATCGCAGGTTCGGCCAGTTCGGTGCGCAGCCGGTGTTCCACACCGAACCCGCCGGAGGCGACCAGGCACAGCAGCATCGCTACTCGGCGGGCCGGCGCAGCATCGCGCAGAACATCGCGTCGGTGCCGTGCCGATGCGGCCACAGCTGCACGTACGGGCCGGCACCGAGATCGGGCACCCCGGGGAAGAACTCCCTGGCGTCCAACATCTCCGCGGACGCCCTGCGCAGCACGTCGGTGACCAGACCGGTCGTCTCGGACAGGTGCGGCGAGCACACCACGTACGCGATGACGCCACCCGGCCGGACCAGCCGCAACGCCGACAGCAGCAGCTCGCGCTGCAACTTGGCCAGGTCGGCGACGTCACCGGGGGTGCGCCGCCAACGGGCCTCCGGCCTGCGCCGCAGCGCGCCGAGACCGGTGCACGGCGCGTCCACCAGGATGCGGTCGTACTCGGCCACCGGCAGGTCCTCGGGCTCCCTGCCGTCCGTCACGTGCACGGCGACCGGCAGCCCGGTGACGGCCTTGCGCACCAGGTCGGCCCGATGCGGAGCCTTCTCCACGGCGTCCACGGTGGCACCGCTGATCGCGGCCAGCGCACCGAGCAGCACCGCCTTGCCACCTGGCCCCGCGCACAGGTCGAGCCAGTTGGCGTCCCTGCCTGTCAACGGTGCCCTGGTCAGCGCGACGGCACACAGCTGGCTGCCCTCGTCCTGAACGGCGGCCAGCCGTTCCCGCACCGGATCCAGGTCGCCTGGATCGCCCGCGCCGGGCTCCAGGTGCACCCCGTACGGCGAATACGGCGCGATCTCGCCCCCGGTCATCGCGGCCAGTTCCTCCGACGTCACCTCGCCGGGTCGGGCGGCCAGGTGCACGGCGGGACGCCGGTCGTCGGCGGCCAGCGCCGCGGCCAGGTCGTCACCGGTGTCACCGAGTGCGGCCGCGAACGCCTGCGCGATCCACCTCGGGTGTGCCGTGACGAACGCGAGATGGCCGACCGGGTCCACGTCCCGGTCCGGCGCGAGCTTCGTCATCCATGCCTGCTCGTCGTGCTCGGAAACCTTGCGCAGCACGGCATTCACGAACCCGGCGATGGGCGAACCGGCCGCACCGCGGACCAGGTCGACGGTGGCGCCGACAGCGGCGTGCGCCGGAATCCTGGTGCGCAGCAACTGGTACGCCCCCAACCGCAACGCGTCCAGCACCGCACCATCCACAGTAGACAGTGGACGGTCGGTGCAGTCGGCCAGTATCTGGTCCAGCAGGCCCTGTGCCCGGGACGCGCCGTAGGCGAGTTCGGTGGCCAGCGCCGCGTCCCGACCGGTGATCCGGCGGGCCCGCAGCAGACCGGGCAACACCAGGTTGGCATAGGCATCGCGCTCCCGGACCGCGCGCAGCGTGTCCAGAGCCGCCTGCCGCGCCGGATCCTCCACCGGCGGGCGGGTCGGCCCGGACCGGCGCCGAGGTGGGTGCGGGCTGCGCGGCCGTGAGGGCCGACGCCCCGGCGCGGTCATGTACTTCTCCTCGAACTGGTGGCGCTGGTCACGTCAAGCGTTCCCCCGCGTCGATCCTGGTGCCGCGCGCCCAGTCGGTCGCGGCCATCCGCTTCTTGCCCTGCGCCTGCACGTCGCCCAGTGCGACCGGCCCGGTGGCCGTGCCCACGAGGACCTGCTTGCGCTCGACCCGCAGTTCGCCTGCGGGCAGGGGGTCGGCGGTCACCGGCAGCACGGGACCGAGCTTGATCCGCTCGTCCCGGAACACCGCCCACGCGCCGGGTTCCGGCGTGACGGCACGGACCAGTCGGTCCACGGCCGGTGCGGGCGCGGTGAAGTCGACGTGTGCGTCGTCCACCGACACCTTCGGCGCGACACTCACGCCGTCGGCGGGCTGTTCGACGGCCCGCAGCGAGTCTGTCTCAATACCGTCCAGAGTGGACACCAACAGGTCGGCGCCTGCCACGGACAACCGCTCCAGCACGTCACCCGAGGTGTCCCGGTCCCTGATCTTCTCGGTCAGCACACCGAACACCGGGCCGGCGTCCATCGCCTTGACCAGCCGGAACGTCGTGGCACCCGTGATCTCGTCGCCGTGGCGCACAGCGGCCTGGACAGGCGCAGCACCACGCCACGCCGGCAGGATCGAGAAGTGCAGGTTCACCCAGCCGTGGCGTGGGATGTCCAGCGTCCGCTGCGGCAGCAACGCGCCGTAGGCCACCACGGGACAGCAGTCCGGGGCCAGTTCGGTCAGTCGGGCCAGGAAGTCCGGCGCACCGGCCTTCTGTGGTGTGAGCACCTCGATGCCGTGCTCGTCGGCCAACGCGCCGACGGGCGACCGGACCACGTGCCGACCACGGCCCGCCGGCGCGTCCGGGCGGGTCACCACGGCCACGACATCGTGGTGAGGGGACGCGATCAGGGCGCGCAGCGACGGCAGCGCCACATCGGGTGTTCCAGCGAAGACCAGCCGCATCTCAGCGTGCGCCACCAAAAAGGGGATGCGTGTCCTGCTTGAGGACCGGGACCGCGCCGTCGAACCACTCGGCCTGCCGGATCTCCTTCATCGCCTGTTTCCGGGTCTCCGGGGTGAGCCGGTCCAGGAACAGCACACCGTCGAGGTGGTCGGTCTCGTGCTGGATGCACCTGGCCAGCATCTCGCCGCCCTCCACGGTGACCGGCTCGCCGTGCTCGTTCCAGCCCGTGGCCACGACGCGCTCGTGGCGCCGGCAGTCCCAGGACAGGCCGGGGATGGACAGGCAGCCCTCCGGGCCCTCCAGGTAGCCGTCGCCGAGCACGGTCCAGGTCGGGTTGACCAGGTGCCCGTCGACACCGTCGCAGTGGTAGACGAAGACACGCAGTCCGACGCCGATCTGCGGGGCGGCCAGGCCGGCGCCTGCCGCCTCGGCCAGGCTGTCCGCCAGGTCCTTGACCAGGACGCGCAGCTCCTTGTCGAAGTCGACGACCTCGGTGGCGCGGGTACGCAGCACCGGGTCACCGAAGAGTCGGATGGGCTGGACGGTCATGGTCTCCCTCGGGGCCAGCATGGGTGATGAGGTGTCGACCCAGTCTAGGTGACCGCCCGGTGATCGACTGCTACACCAGTTCCAACGGGTCAAGCCGCACCCGAACCGGGTCGGGATCCTTCCGCGCGGTACGCACCTTCTGCGCGTCGAACAGGGCTGTGGCCAGGTCCCGGCCGCGTGCCCTCGGCGCCCGTACCAGGGCACGCTCGCGCTCCTCGGGGGCGCCGGGTCCGGTGGCCTCCAACGGCACCGGGCCGAGCACGTCGGCAACGTCGGGCAGCCGCAGCGACAGCAGGAAGTCGGCCACCGCTGCCGGTGAGCCGTCCACCGACGCCATCCGCATCGCGGGCGGGAAGCCGAGTTCGGTGCGGGCGGCCAGTTCCTGGCGGGCATGCCAGACGGGATCCCAGCGCACCAGCGCCTGCACCGGGGCCAGCACCGACTCGGCCATCACGACGACCCGACCGCCGTCCTGGCCCGCCCGGACCAGAGCCGCCGCCGTCATCCAGCGGCGCAGCGCCTCCTCGGCGGCACGCAGGTTCGGCCTGCTCAGCATCGCCCAGCCGTCCAGCAGCAGGGCGGCGCCGTAACCACCGGGGGCGAACGGCTCGGCGCCCGGCGTACACACGACCAGCGCCGGCCCCGCCGGTACGTCGGCCAACACCTCGGCGCCACCGGACGTGCGCACCGGCACCCCGGCAAACGCGCGACCCAGTTCCTCCGCGGTGCGTCGGGCGCCGACCGCCACGGCCCGCAGCTGCCCGGAACCACAAGCGGCACAACGGAAAGCGGCCTCACTGACGCCACACCAGCGGCAGGCGGCCGGGCGGTTCGCGCCATCCGGCAACGCCAGCGGGCCTGCGCAGTGCCGGCAGCGGGCCGGGGTGCGACAGCGCTGACAGGCCAACGACGGCACGTAACCCCGCCTCGGCACCTGCACGAGGACGGGGGTGTCGTTCCTGAGCGCGGCGCGGGCGGCGTCGAAGGCGACACTCGGCAACCGTGCCGCCCGAGCCGCCGGGTCCCTGGCGAGCTGGCTGTCGTGCTCACCGATCGCCGTCACCCGTGGCGCTGTGGCGCGCAGCGTGTCCCGGTCGGCCAGCACCTCGTGTGCCCAGCCGGAGTCGACCAGCAGCTGTGCCTCGGCGGTGCGGGCGAAACCGGCGACCAGCATCGCGGCACCGCTCAGGTGTGCCCGCTGGACCAGCACGTCCCGCACGTGCGGGTAGGGCGAACGCGGCTCGGCGTGCAGATCGTCGCCGTCGTCCCAGACCACGAACAGCCCGGGATCGGCGACCGGGGCGAACATCGCGGCCCGGGTGCCGACGACGACCCGCACCACTCCCCTGCGCACCGCGAGCCAGCGCCGGTAGCGCTCGGCCGGCCCGAGATCGGCGGCGAGCGCGACAACACCGTCCGCGCCGAGCAGTTCGACGCAAGCGGCATGCACCCGCGCCGAGTCCCGGTGGTCGGGCACCACGAGCACCACACCCCGGCCCGCGCTGGCCACCGTGGCGGCGGCTTCGGCGAGGCGGGCCGGCCAGTCCTCGGTGGGCACCGGATGCCAGACGGCGTGCGCGGAGCGACCTGTGCGCAGCGCGTCCAGGTAGGCCGGGCCGCGCGGATACCGCCGCCACGCCGCCAGGTCGGGCGCGCTCGGAATCGGTGCCGGCTCCAGGGATGGCTGCTGCTCGGCCCGTGCGTGCCGGGGCGGCACGGCCAGCCGGAGCACGTCGACCAACATGCCGCCGTAGCGGTCGGCCACCGCTCTGGCCAGGTGGATCGAGTCGGGCGAGAGCACCGGTTCGGGCGAAACCACCTTCTCCAGGAACGCCAGGGTGCCCTTGTGGTCGGACTCGGCGGCCCGCTCCAGCAGGTAGCCGTCCACGAGTTGGCCCGCGAATCGGACCCGAACCCGGACACCGGGCACGGCATCGGCATCCAGTTGCTCGGGCACGCGATAGTCGAACGGCCGGTCCAGGTGCGGGAGCGGGACGTCCACGCAGATCCGCGCCACCGGCAACGTGGCGGCAGCCACCCGCTCGCCGCGCCGCGTCGGACGCTTGGTGCTGTTCCCGCTGGCCACCTCAGGTGTCTACCAGACCGACACGATCGAGTAGATGCTTGCCACCCCGATCGCCAATAAGATCAAAAAGTACGAAACACCAGAGAGGGGCACCGCATGGCGGCTCCCGCATACAATCCCACGGTGGACCAGATCCTCGCGGCGCACGCGGAGTTCGACCCCCCCGAGGGCTACAAGGCCGAAGTCATCGGGGGAACCATCGTCGTGTCGCCATCACCATCCCGCCGCCACGGCTTGATCCACGCCGAGTTGCAGGCTCAGTTCAACCCGTTGCTACCCGCCCGACTAGCAGTGACGAACACGATCACTCTGGAGATGAGTGCGACCGGCGAACGGTACATTCCGGACCTACTGATCACGTCCAAGGTCGCACTGCGCAGTGACGACTGGCTGCTCGACGCCGGCGACGCGGAACTTGTCGCGGAGTTCGTCTCCCCGCACAACGCCGGGCATGACCGAGTGACCAAGGTGCGCGGTTATGCGGCCTCCGGCGTGCCGATCTACCTGTTGGTCGATCCGCTCGAACAGGCCGTCACGCTGTTCTCCGAACCGGCAGGCGACAGCTACCAGCAAGTACACCGGGTGCCGTTCGGCGCGAGTATCGCTCTGCCGGAGCCCTACAGCGGCAAGCTCGACACCGGCGTGTTCGGCTGAGTCAGCCGGCGCGGCGGTACGTGCGGTAGCGCACCGTCCGGTCCCGCAATACTGGCGTGTCCGGGTCGACACCAGCCTCGGCCAACACCTCGGTCACGATCTTCGGCACCACAGCCAGATCCTGGCCCGGCAGCCAGCGGAACGGGTTGCCCAACGCCCCGGTCAGCACCGTACGCGGGGTCACCGCGACGTCAGCGCCGAACTCGAACGCCTGGCCACGTGCCAGCCCCAGTTGGGCCAGGCAGAGATCGGCTGAGGCCTGGTCCGGGCCGGCCACCGGTGCTTCCGTCAGGCCGGTCAGCTCAGCCGCCCGGTCGACCAGTGTGCGCAGTCGGTCGAACACCGGCCGGTCACCGAGTGAGAGACACAACGTGCCGTCGGCGCGCAGCACCCGGGCCGTCTCGGCGAGCACGGCCCGCCAGTCGGCCACGTGGTGCAGCACCCGAGCCAGGTGCACTCCGCCGCACGAACCGGTGCCGATCGGCAGGGCAGCCGCGTCGGCCAGCGCGAACGGCAGGCCGGCGGCGATCGGCGCCCGCCAGTCGACGACGTCGGTCAGCACGAGTTCCGCACCGGCACGGGCCAGCTCGGTGGACACCACACCCGAGCCGGCGCCGACATCGAGCACCGGACCGGTACCGAGTTCACCGGCCAGCCGGGCGTAGAGCGGTCCGGATACGCCGACGGGCAGCGCACGTTGACTGTCGTGCGCTGCCCGGCCGGTTTCGTCCGGTACCACCTCGGTCATGCCCGCGCTGGTCATGCCCCCGCTGCGGAACGCAGCGCGTCGGCCCGGTCGGTGCGTTCCCACGGCAGGTCGACGTCGGTGCGGCCGAAGTGGCCGTACGCGGAGGTCGCGGCGTAGATCGGGCGCAGCAGGTCCAGGTCGCGGATGATCGCGGCAGGCCGCAGGTCGAACACCTCGTTGACGGCGGCCTGGATCTTCGTGGGGTCGACCGTCTCGGTGCCGAACGTCTCCACGAACAGGCCAACGGGCGCGGCCTTGCCGATCGCGTAGGCGACCTGCACCTCGATCCGGCCGGCCAACCCGGCGGCCACGGCATTCTTGGCGACCCAGCGCATGGCGTAGGCGGCCGAGCGGTCCACCTTTGAAGGGTCCTTGCCGGAGAACGCGCCACCGCCGTGGCGGGCCATGCCGCCGTAGGTGTCCACGATGATCTTGCGGCCGGTCAGCCCGGCGTCACCCATCGGGCCACCGATCACGAACCGGCCGGTGGGGTTGACCAGCAGCTTCAGGTCGCTGGTGTCGATGGACACGCCACCGAGTTCCGGCGTGACCACGTGCTCGCGCACGTCGACGCCGAGCATCCGGTCCAGGTCGATGCCGTCGGCGTGCTGGCTGGAGACGACGACCGTGTCCAGGCGAACCGGCTGGTCACCGGCGTACTCGATGGTGACCTGGGTCTTGCCGTCGGGTCGCAGGTAGGGCAGCACGCCGCTCTTGCGCACGGCGGTCAGCCTGCGGGCCAGGCGGTGGGCAAGGGCGATCGGCAGCGGCATCAGCTCGGGAGTGTCGGAGCAGGCGTAACCGAACATCAGGCCCTGGTCACCAGCACCCTGCCGAGCGATCTCGTCCTCGGCCAACTCGACCCGCGACTCGTAGGCGGTGTCCACGCCCTGTGCGATGTCCGGCGACTGCGAACCCAGCGCCACGTTCACGCCGCACGAATGCCCGTCGAAACCCTTGGCCGACGAGTCGTAACCGATGTCCAGGATGCGCTCGCGCACGATCGCGGGGATGTCCGCGTAGGCCTCGGTGGTCACCTCGCCGGCGACATGCACCTGGCCGGTGGTGATGAGCGTCTCGACGGCGACCCGGCTGCGGGGATCTTTGGACAGCAGGGAATCCAGAATCGAATCGCTGATCGCATCGCAGATCTTGTCCGGATGCCCTTCCGTCACGGACTCAGAGGTGAACAACCTGCGGCTAGATTCCGACACCCGATTACTCCCAACATGAACCGGCAGTGAGGACCGCCGTCAGGCTACTTGGCCGCCAGATTACTGGCGTCGCCGAGCCGGCACTCAAGACGGAAGCAACAACCGGACGTTGTCCCACACTCTGGCGGCGAGTTGACTCTTCGCCCCAAGTGGTAGCGGAGTCTCGGCGCCGTTCGCGGCGAGCAGCCAACCGGAGTTGTCCTCGACCTCGAACGCGCGACCGTCCCCGACCGCGTTCACCACGAGCAGGTCAGCGCCCTTGCGCTTCAGCTTCGCCCTGGCGTGTTCCAGCACGTCAGCATGCGAATCGCCGGTCTCCGCGGCGAAGCCCACGATGATCTGGCCGGGCGCGCGGGCGGCAACCAGCTCGACCAGGATGTCCGCGTTGCGCGTCAGCGCGACGGGATCCGGGTCGTGATCGGTCTTCTTGATCTTGTAATCGGCCCTGGTGGCGGGCCGGAAGTCGGCAACGGCGGCGGCCATCACGATCACGTCGGCGCCAACGGCGGCCTGGTGCATCGCATCGCGCAGCTCGGCGGCGGTGCTGACGTGCACCAACTCGGCACCGGCCGGATCGGGCAGGGTCTGGGTGTGGGCGGCGACGAGGGTCACGTCGGCACCCCGGGCGACGGCCACGCGGGCCAGCGCGTAGCCCTGCTTGCCGGACGAGCGGTTGCCCAGGTAGCGAACGGGGTCCAGCGGCTCGCGGGTACCGCCCGCGGAAACGACGACGCGAACGCCGGCGAGATCACGCGGCAGCGCGTCGGGCGCGGCGAGCAGCAGCCGGGCCAGGTCGACGATCTCGGCCGGATCGGCGAGCCGTCCCCTGCCCGTGTCCACGCCGGTCAGCCGGCCGCTGGCCGGTTCGGTGACCACGGCACCGCGCGACCGCAGCAACGCCACGTTGTCCCTGGTCGCGGGGTGCTCCCACATCTCGGTGTGCATCGCGGGCGCGAACACCACCGGGCAACGAGCCGTGAGCAGGGTCGCGGTGAGCAGGTCGTCGGCCACGCCGTGCGCAGCCCTGGCCAGCACGTCCGCGGTGGCCGGCACGACGAGCACCAGATCGGCCTGCTTGCCCAATCGCACGTGCGGCACGTCCGGCACGTCGGTGAACACATCGGACCGCACCGGATGGCCGGACAGCGCCTCGAAGGTCGCGGCACCGACGAACCGCAGCGCGGCCTCGGTCGGCACCACGCGCACGTCGTGCCCGGACTCGGTCAGCCCACGCAGCACCTCGCAGGCCTTGTACGCCGCGATCCCACCGCCGACACCGAGCACCACCCTGGGCCGCTCATGACCGGCCACCACGGCGGGCTCGTCGCCGGGCATCACACCGGGCCGCTCATCGCTGGTCACGCCGCACGTCCGTTCTGCGCCGCGACCACGCTGCCCCGCATCCGGGCCACGCTGCGCACCGCGGTCACGACGCGCGTCCGGGCCACCGCACAGCGCCTACTTCGTCGCACCGCCCGCTACCGCCCCTTTGGCGAACACCAAAATGGGTCGCTTGGTTGCAATATTCGCCCGGCCGGGGCTCACTCGACCGGGTACTACTCACCCTCGGTGTGTTCGAGCAGCCCGGCGTGGATCTCCCGCATCGCGATCGACAGCGGCTTCTCCCGGGGGCCCGGCTCGACCAGCGGGCCGACGTACTCCAGCAGGCCCTCACCGAGCTGAGCGTAGTAGTCGTTGATCTGCCGCGCGCGCTTGGCGGCGTAGATCACCAGCGCGTACTTCGAGCTGACCTGCGACAGCAGGTCGTCGATCGGCGGGTTGGTGATGCCTTCCGGCGTGTCGATCTGGGTGCCCATCACGGTGGGACTGGTCACGCGCAACGCTCCTGCGATAGGTATAACCGAGTCAACTGGCGTCGGCTGCCAACTGGCGTACCCGCATGTCACGCATGCTGGTCGCGACGGGTGCCGACAACCAAGGTTAGCAAGTCCTCAGCGGCACGCCGCACGTCGTCGTTGACGACCTCGAAGTCGAACTCCGAGCGGGCCGCCAGTTCGTCCTTCGCGGTGGCCAGTCGCCGGGCCACCACGTCGGGTGGTTCGGTGCCTCGGCCCACCAGGCGATCGACCAGAACGTCCCAGCTGGGCGGCGAGATGAACACGAGCACGGCCTCGGGCATCGTGGCCCGGACCGCTCGCGCGCCCTGCAGGTCGAGTTCCAGCAACGCGGGCAGACCGTCGGCGAGACGCGCCTCGATCGGGCTCCGGGGGGTGCCCGACCGATGCGTGCCCCGATGGATGTTCGCCCACTCCAACAGCTCGTCGTCGGCGATCATCCGGTCGAATTCCGCGTTGCTGACGAAGTGGTAGTCCAGCCCGTCGATCTCACCGGGGCGCTGCGCCCTGGTGGTGGCCGACACGCTGAACCACAGATCCGGATAGAGCCGCCTGGCCTCGTGCACCAGGCTGCTCTTACCGACGCCAGAGGGGCCGGCCAGAACAACCAGCCGACCCCTCTGAGCAGACTGCTTGCTCACTCGCCGCCGAATTCGGTGAGTAGAGCCTTGCGCTGCCGGTCGCCCAAACCGCGCAACCTGCGGCTTGCTGCGATCTCCAGACGCTCCATGATCTGCGCCGCACGTACCTTGCCGACGCCCGGCAGGGACTCAAGCAACGCGGAGACCTTCATCTTGCCCAGGACCTCATCGTTGTCAGCGGCAATCAGAACGTCTTTCAAATTGGTGCCGCCGCGCTTGAGGCGCTCCTTGAGCTCGGCCCGAGCGCGACGGGCAGCAGCCGCTTTCTCCAGCGCTGCGGCCCGCTGCTCCTCGGTCAGCTGGGGAAGGGCCACGATCTCCTCCGTGGGGTGGGGTTTTCTCTGGATCGGTGCCGCGACCGTACCGACAGTGAGTGAACGAAAACAACGTGGGTCGGGGATTTCGACGTGTTTTTTCCGTTCCGGCCGGACTCCCTGGGTTGGGGGTCCGCCTGCGGTGATGGTCGCGGCCAAGAAGAAGTCCTACCAAGAACTTCCCCCGCTTGATTACCACCACGGGTGAATCTTGGCGAGACCCTGTGTGATATAGCCCGATATATATTTTTCGCAAGAACACTCACCGTGACCGAGGTCCAAAAGATCACCGCTGGTCACACCCATGACAGCTCGGTTTTGACTACATCGCGTACACGAAGGGCGGCATCCCGTAGCAACCGCAGGTCAGGGCCGTGCCGCAGCACGTCACGTGACGAACTGGGCAGTACGGCGGGTGCCACCCCGGTCGCGGACGGCCGGAAGACCGCCCTGATGTTGGCCACGGTGCCCCCCTGGGCACCGAATCCGGGTGTCAGGATGGGGCCGTTGAGATGGGAGATGTCCAGTTCCAGCTCGGTGAGTGTGGCGCCTATCACTACCCCAACGCTGCCCAATGGCTCAGTGCCTGCGTTGCGTTCGGCCGCCTGCCGCACGACCGACTGCGCGGCCGACTCCCCGGTCGGCCCGACGGCACGCTGGACCTCGGCCCCTTCCGGGTTCGACGTGGCCGCGAGCACGAACACTCCGCGCCCGGTTTCGGCGGCCAGCTCCAGTGCCGGATCGAGCGAGCCGAACCCCAGATATGGCGACACCGTGATCGCGTCGGCGGCCAGTGGGGCGTCGTCGGCGAGATAGGCGGCGGCGTAGGCGCCCATCGTGGAACCGATATCGCCACGCTTGACATCCAACAGAATGAGCGCTCCAGCGGAATTTGCTTCCCGGATCACACGCTCCAGAACCGCTATCCCGGCCGAGCCGTACGCCTCGAAGAACGCCGACTGCGGCTTCAGCACCGCGATCTCCTCGCCGAGCGCGGCGACAGTATCCAGAGCGAACCGCTCCAACCCGGCGGCATCGGCGGACAGGCCCCAGGCGGCCAGCAGGCCGGGGTGCGGGTCGATCCCGACGCACAGCGGTCCCCGCTTGGCGACCATCGAGGCCAGCCGGGCGCCGAACGGCTCGCGGGTCACGGCCCGACCTGCTTGCCGGCCGACCGCAGTGGTGCCTGCAATGCCTGTAGCGAGCGAACCCCGACATCTCCCCTGATCAGCGCCTCGACGCCCTGTACGGCGGCAGCGGCGCCCTGGATGGTGGTGATGCACGGGATGTCCTTGGCCACGGCCGCGGTGCGGATCTCGTAACCGTCCACCCGGGGCCCGTGGTTGCCGTACGGGGTGTTGATCACCATGTCCACGTCGCCGGCCAGTATCTGGTCCACGATGTTGTCGTCGCCCTCGAAGTGCTTGCGCACGACCGTGCACGGGATCCCGTTGCGGCGCAGCACCTGTGCGGTGCCGGACGTGGCGAGCACCTCGAAGCCGAGATCGGCCAGCCGCTTGACGGGGAACACCATCGCCCGCTTGTCCCGGTTGGCCACCGACACGAAGACCCGCCCGGAGATCGGCAGCGATCCGTAGGACGCGGTCTGTGACTTGGCGAACGCCTTGCCGAACGAGTAGTCGATGCCCATCACCTCGCCGGTGGACTTCATCTCCGGGCCGAGCAGTGAGTCGACGCCGTGGCCTTCCGGGGTGCGGAACCGGTGGAAGGGCAGCACCGCCTCCTTGACCGCGACCGGCGCGTCGGCGGGCAGGTCGGTGCCGTCGCCGACGGCCGGCAGCATGCCCTCGTCGCGCAGCTGGGCCACGGTGGCACCGAGCATGATCCGGGCGGCCGCCTTGGCCAGTGGGATCGCCGTCGCCTTGGACACGAACGGCACCGTGCGCGACGCCCTCGGGTTGGCCTCCAGCACGTAGAGCACGTCGTCCTTGAGCGCGTACTGCACGTTGAGCAGGCCACGCACGCCGACACCGCGCGCGATCGCCTCGGTGGACGCGCGGACGGCATCCAGGTCGGTGCGGCCCAGTGTGATCGGCGGCAGTGCGCAGGACGAGTCGCCGGAGTGCACGCCCGCTTCCTCGATGTGCTCCATCACACCGCCGAGGAAGATCTCCGTACCGTCGAACAGCGCGTCCACGTCGATCTCGATGGCGTCGTCGAGGAACCGGTCGACCAGCACCGGGTGCTCCGGCGACACCTCGGTGGCCCGCGCGATGTACTCGGCCAGGGTGGTCTCGTCGTAGACGATCTCCATGCCCCGGCCGCCCAGGACGTAGGAGGGCCGGACCAGCACCGGGTAGCCGATGGAGTCGGCGATCCGCTTGGCGGCACCGAACGACGTCGCCGTGCCGTACGCCGGGGCCGGCAGGCCGGCCGTGGACAGCACCTCACCGAAGGCGCCGCGGTCCTCGGCCAGGTGGATCGCCTCGGGGGACGTGCCGACGACGGGCAGTCCGGCGGCGCCCAGCTTGCGGGCCAGCCCGAGCGGTGTCTGGCCGCCCAGCTGCACGATCACCCCGGCGACCGTGCCGGACGCCTGCTCGGAGTGGAACACCTCCAGCACGTCCTCGAACGTGAGCGGTTCGAAGTACAGCCGGTCGGCCGTGTCGTAGTCGGTGGACACCGTCTCCGGGTTGCAGTTGATCATGACGGTCTCGTAGCCGGCCGCCCGCAACGCCATCGCCGCGTGCACACACGAGTAGTCGAACTCGATGCCCTGCCCGATCCGGTTCGGGCCGGAGCCAAGGATGAGCACCTTGGGGCGGTCGCGCTGCGGGGCCACCTCGGTCTCGGCGTCCGGATCGGCTTCGTAGGCCGAGTAGTGGTACGGCGTCAGCGCGGCGAACTCGGCGGCACACGTGTCCACCGTCTTGTACACCGGTCGCACCCCGAGCCGATGGCGCAGTGTGCGCACGCCGTCCTCACCGGCCAGTTCCGGCCGCAGCACGGCCACCTGCCGGTCGGACAGCCCGGCGCGTTTGGCCCGCCGCAGCAACGCGCCGTCCAGTACCGGCGCGCTGGTCACCTCGTTGCGCAGTTCGACGAGGGCCGCGATCTGGTCCACGAACCACGGGTCGATGCCGGACGCGGTGGCCACCTGCTCGACGCTGGCGCCCAGCCGCAGCGCCCGGTCCACGGTGTACAACCGGCCGTCGTGCGGCACGGCGAGTTCGGCCAGCGTCGTGTCGAGGGTGGCGTCGGCCGGGTCAGGTGTGGTCCAGAACCCGAGCGCCTTCGTCTCCATACAGCGCAACGCCTTGCCGAGCGCCTCGGCGAAACTGCGGCCGAGCGCCATGCCCTCGCCGACACTCTTCATCGTCGTCGTCAGGGTCGGATCGGCGCCGGGGAACTTCTCGAACGCGAACCTGGGCACCTTGACCACGACGTAGTCCAGCGTCGGCTCGAAGCTGGCCGGGGTCTCACCGGTGATGTCGTTGCGGATCTCGTCCAGCGTGTAGCCGATGGCCAGCTTGGCCGCGATCTTGGCGATCGGGAAGCCGGTCGCCTTGGACGCCAGCGCCGAGGACCGCGAGACCCTCGGGTTCATCTCGATCACGACCAGCCGACCGGTTTCCGGGTGCACCGCGAACTGGATGTTGCAGCCGCCGGTGTCCACGCCGACCTCACGCAGCACCTTGATACCGACGTCGCGCATGTGCTGGTACTCGCGGTCGGTCAGCGTCATGGCGGGCGCCACGGTGACGGAGTCGCCGGTGTGCACACCCATCGGGTCGATGTTCTCGATGGAGCAGACCACCACGACGTTGTCGTTGCGGTCCCGCATGAGTTCGAGCTCGTACTCCTTCCAGCCGAGCACGCTCTCCTCGATCAGCACCTCGTGCACCGGTGACTCGGCCAGCCCGATGGACGCCAGCCGGGCCAACTGCTCCTGGGTGTAGGCCAGGCCGGAACCGAGGCCGCCCATGGTGAACGACGGCCGGATCACCACCGGCAGACCCAGTTCGGCCACCGCTTTCTCGACCTCGACCATCGATGTGCACACCGCGCTGTTGGGGACGTCGGAGCCGATCTTGCGGACGATGTCCTTGAAGCGCTGTCGGTCCTCACCGCGCTGGATCGCCTCGATGTCGGCGCCGATCAGTTCGACGCCGTACTGGGCCAGGACACCGCGCTCGTGCAGCGCGACGGCGGTGTTCAGCGCGGTCTGCCCGCCCAGGGTGGCCAGCAGCGCGTCCGGCCGTTCCGCGGCGATCACCTTGGTGACGAAGTCCGGGGTGATCGGCTCGATGTAGGTGGCGTCGGCGAACTCCGGGTCGGTCATGATGGTCGCCGGGTTCGAGTTGACCAGGCTGACCCGCAGCCCCTCGGCCCGCAGTACCCGGCAGGCCTGGGTACCGGAGTAGTCGAACTCGCACGCCTGCCCGATCACGATCGGGCCGCTGCCGATGATGAGGATGGAGTCGAGGTCGTCGCGGCGCGGCACTAGCGGGTCTCGACCATGAGCGAGGTGAAG
>DASUJK010000076.1:0-68722 GCA_036279295.1 Pseudonocardiaceae bacterium
CGACAGATCGGCCAGCTGCGGCGAACTCGGCCGCAGCAGCACGGCTGCGATCTCCGGCCGGGGCACGGTGGACAGCGTCACCGACTTGCCCAACCGCTTCAGTGCCGTCAGTCCCGGCGAGTCCACCCTGCTGTAGACGAGCTGATCAGCGTTGCTGCGCAAGGCATCCGCCATACCCTGGGTGTCCGACTTCCGCAGCACGATCTGGTCCAGCACACTCGGCGTGCCCCAGTAGCGGGCGCTGCGCTCCAGCACGATCTCGCCGCCGCCGGTGTCCACCGTCTTGATGTCGAACGGCCCGGCCGACGCGGGAAAGCTGCTGTTCAGGGCGTTCGTGAACCCGCCGGGCGCGTCCTTGAGCAGGTGCGCCGGCAGCAGATCGGCGAACAGCGAGCGCCACGCCGGATACGCCTTGGCGAAGGTCACCGTGATGATCTTCGCGTTGTCCCGCGCCGCGATGCCGGAGATCAGCCGGTAGCCTGCCGGGTCGATCACGCCGGGCTGGCTGGACATCTGGTTGCGCAGATAGACGAAATCAGCCGCGTCGATCGGTACGCCGTCGGTCCAGGAGGCGTCGGTGCGCACCGTGTACGTGACGGTGAACGGACTGGCATTGGTGACCTGCGCGGACACCATCAGATTGCTGTCCAACTGCGGAGTGCCGTCCGGTGCGGTACGGAACACCGAGGGCAACAACAGTGTGGACAACGCGTTCGTCGTCACGGACTGGTCGGCGATCTCGTGCGGGTTGTAACCGCCCGTGATGCTGTCCACGCCGACCACGACCTGCTCGGTGTCCGTCGCGGCGACCGGCGACGGCGGTGCGGCGGACTGGGCCACGAGGGGCGGCGCCGGAGCGGCTGTGCAGCCGGCGAGTACGACGAGCAACGCCGAACCGACGGCCACCACACGACTTCGGGCGCACCAGCCCACGAAAGCGACCTCCCCGTCCCCCACTTCTACCTACAGTAAAGCCACCCGGCAACAGTGTGTCACCGGGTGGCGGGCCAAGCAGTCGATTTCTCAGACCTGGTCGCGGGTACGGGCCCTGGCCCGCTCACGGCCACGCGCCGTGCTGTCCAGCACGAGCTTGCGGATCCGCACCACCTGCGGGGTCACCTCGACACACTCGTCGGAGGCGCAGACCTCCAGCGACTCCTCAAGGCCGAGCCTGCGCGGCCGGGACAGCCGCTCGTAGACGTCCGCGGTGGAGGAGCGGACGTTGGTGAGCTTCTTCTCCCGGCAGACGTTCACGTCCAGGTCCTCGGCGCGCGGGTTCTCGCCCACCACCATGCCCTGGTAGGCGTCGGCACCCGGCTCGACGAAGAACGTGCCCCGGTCGGCCAGCTGCAACAACGCGTACGCGGTGATCATGCCGGCGCGGTCGGCCACCAGCGAGCCGCTGTGCCGGGTGCGCAGTTCGCCGACCCACGGGTGGTAGCCCTCGAAGACGTGGTTGGCGATACCGGTGCCCCTGGTCTCGGTGAGGAACTCGGTGCGGAACCCGATCAGGCCACGGGCCGGCACCACGTACTCCAGCCGAACCCGACCGGTGCCGTGCCCGCTCATCACCTGCAACTGGCCCTTGCGGCTGGCCAGCAACTGGGTCAGCACACCGAGGTGCTCCTCGGGCGCGTCCACGGTCAGGTGCTCGAACGGCTCACACAGCTTGCCGTCGATCTCCTTGGTGACCACCTGCGGCTTGCCGACGGTCAGCTCGAAACCCTCGCGGCGCATCTGCTCCACCAGGATGGCCAGCGCCAGCTCACCACGGCCCTGGACCTCCCAGGTGTCCGGCCGCTCGGTGGGCAGCACGCGGATGCTCACGTTGCCGACCAGCTCGTTCTCCAGGCGGGCCTTCACCACGCGCGCGGTCAGCTTGGTGCCGCCACCGCGACCGGCCAGCGGCGACGTGTTCACACCGAACGTCATCGAGATGGCGGGCTCGTCCACCGTGATCCGGGGCAGCGGGTGCGGGTCGTCCGGGTCGGTCAGCGTGTCACCGATGGTGATGTCCGGGATGCCGGCGATCGCCACCAGGTCACCAGCGTGGGCCTCCAGTGTGGGCACCCGGTCCAGGGCCTCGGTGATCAGCAGTTCGGTCACCTTCACGCGCTCGACCGAGCCGTCCTCGCGGCACCATCCGACGATCTGACCCTTGCGCAGCCGACCGGCGTGGATCCGGCACATCGCGATCCGGCCCAGGAAGCTGGACGCGTCCAGGTTGGTGACCAGCGCGCTCAGCGGGGCGTCCGCGTCACCGGTGGGCGGCGGGACGTGCGCGAGCAGCGTGTCGAACAGGGGGTCCAGGTTGTCGCTGTCCGGCATGCCGCCGTCGGCGGGCGCGTACAGGCTGGCACGGCCGGCGCGGGCCGACGCGTAGACGACCGGCAGGTCCAGCACCGAGTCGTCCACCGAGTCCAGTTCGCTGGCCAGCTCCAGCAGCAGGTCGTGGGTCTCCTCGACCACCTCGGCGATCCGGGCGTCCGGCCGGTCCACCTTGTTCACCACGAGGATGACCGGCAGGCCGGCGGCCAGCGCCTTGCGCAGCACGAACCGTGTCTGCGGCAGCGGGCCCTCACTGGCGTCCACCAGCAGCAGCACGCCGTCCACCATGGCCAGGCCGCGTTCCACCTCGCCTCCGAAGTCGGCGTGGCCGGGGGTGTCGACGACGTTGATCGTCACCGACTCGTTCGGACCGTCCGGGGTGGCACGGCGGACAGCGGTGTTCTTGGCGAGGATGGTGATGCCCTTTTCGCGCTCCAGGTCACCGGAGTCGAGCACCCGGTCGACCAGCTCGGCGCGGGCCGCGAAGGCACCGGACTGGCGGAGCATGGCATCGACCAGGGTGGTCTTGCCGTGGTCGACGTGCGCCACGATCGCCACGTTGCGGAGGTCGGTGCGCGGACGCGCGACCGAGACTGGGCCGGACACGGTGGCCGTGGACACGCGAAACTCCTTGAGGACGGTAAACGGGGAAAAGAATGGCCGCCGGCGCTGAGCTGCTGTGCGCTGCTCCGCTGTTCACCCAGGTGCGGCACTGTCCAGACTACCGGATGGCCGCCCGGCCCCGCCCGAAAGAGCAGGACGGGAGGCGCCAACGGGCACTACTCTGCTCCCGTGCGTACACATCGAGGTATGTGGTGGGCCGCTGATCGGCGGCCCTGACGCGCACTCCCAGCACCCACAGGCCGTCCGACCCGACGGCCTGTGATCTTGACCACGGGCGATCGGGTGGGGCGACCCAGAACCCCCGAGGAGCACTCCGATGACCCGGCTCTCCGGCATCACGCCGTCCGGTCACGTCCAGTTGGGCAACTACCTGGGCGCCATCCGGCGCTGGGCGGCCAACACCACGCCGGACGACCTGTACTTCATCAGCGACCTGCACGCGATGACCACCACGCACAACGCGGCCCGGCTGCGCGCCCTGACCAGGGAACAGCTGGCCGTGTTACTGGCCGTCGGGATCGACGCCGACCTGGTGTTCGTGCAGTCCGACCTGATCGCCGAGCACGCCGCGCTGACCTGGGTGCTGGAGTGTGTCTGCACGTTCGGCGAGGCCCGCCGGATGACCCAGTTCAAGCAGAAGTCGCACGACAACGAGTCGGTCCGGCTCAGCCTGGTCACGTACCCGGTGCTGATGGCCGCCGACATCCTGCTCTACGGCACCGACGAGGTACCCGTCGGCGAGGACCAGTCACAGCACGTCGAACTGGCCAGAACCCTGGCCAGACGGTTCAACGGCACCTACGGCGACGTGTTCACCGTGCCCCGGCTGGCGCTGCCGGACGCTGCCGCGCGCATCCGGGACCTCGCCGACCCGGCCCGCAAGATGGCCAAGTCGGCGCAGGACACGGCAGGCGTGGTGTTCCTGCTCGATCCGCCGGATCTGGTGCGGCGCAAGGTGGCCAAGGCGAAAACGGACGGTGTCGGGCAGGTCGAGTACCAGCCGGACATCCAGCCGGGGGTGGCCAACCTGCTGGAGATCCTGGCTGCCTGCACCGGTGTCACACCAGAGCGGGCGGCGACCGGCATCAGTGACTACGCGACGCTGAAGTCCGAGGTGGCCGACGCCGTGATCGCCGAGCTGACACCGGTCCGCGAACGGACGGTGGCACTGCTGGACGACCCGGCCGAGCTGGACCGGATCCGGGCCGCCGGCGCCGAGCGGGCCCGGGAACGGGCCAGGCCCAGGCTGGCCGCCGCCCTGCGGGTCAGCGGTCTGGGTTGAGTGCCGCGCGCAGGCCGGGCAGCACCACCCGGTCGGCGTTCAACCACGCCACGTCGTGCAGTTGATCGGCGGCCAGCCAGCGCTGGGCCCGGTGCTCGCCGGCGTGCAGCTGGTCGGGCTCGGTGCCGGCGGCCAGTCGAGCCAGGTAGAGCCGCAGCACCCAACCGTTGGCCAGCACCAGATCCGGGCCGAGCCGGTCACCGACCAGCACGTCGACGGCCAGCTCTTCCTTGCACTCCCGGGCCAGGGCGACCCGCTCGTCCTCACCGGGCTCGACCTTGCCACCGGGAAACTCCCAGCGACCGGCCGCGACCGGCGGCCGGTCGCGCTGGGCGGTGAACACCAGGCCGCCGGCCACGATCGCGGCACCCACCACCACCGGCGCCTCGGCCAGCTGCTCGGCCCGGTCGCGGACCGCGATCAGCAGCGCACGCACCATCCGCAACGGCACCGGCAGGCTGATCTCGCAGGTCAGCTGGGCGCCGATCGCGCTCGGCACGACGGTGGCGCGCAGTCGGACCGGGCCGGTCAGCAGCAGGCCGTGCTCGTCGGCTTGGTCCACGCGCAGCCGGACCGGCCAGCGGAACAACTCGACCTCATCGCCGGCCGCGAGCTGGTCCACGGTCGCGTGGACGCGGAACGGGGCGAGACCCCGGCGCAGCAGCCACGGCTCGGCCAGCGCGGCGGCCACCGTGCGGGCCGGCGCCGCCACCGGAATGGTCTCGATCACCTCGGTGATCCTGCCCGGCCGGCACCTGCCCCGATCGGGTGACCTCAGTCGGTCCGGCCGACCAGACCCGGCCAGCGGGCCTCGAACCGGGCCCCGCCGTCCGGCGACTCGCCGACCGACACCGTGCCACCCCGGCGGCGCACCACCTCGGCGACCAGGGCCAGCCCGAGCCCGAACCCGCCGGTCGCGCGGCCGCGGTCGTCGTGCACCCGGTAGAAGCGGTCGAACACCTTCGACCGGTGCTCCTCCGGCACACCGCTGCCGTCGTCATCCACCAGCAGGCGCGCACCACCACCCGCGGTGGGCAGCACGAAGACCGTGACGTGCGCCCTGGCGTGCCGGACCGCGTTGCGCAACAGGTTGTCCAGCACCAGGTCCAACTCCCCGGTCGACGCCCACACCGAGGACGACCTCGTGGGTACCCGCAGCCGCACGGAGGGCCCGTCGGCGGCCAGCCGCCCCACCGCCGACTGCGCCGCGAGCGCGAGATCCACCGGTCCGGCCGACGGCAGTTCGCCCGCGTCCGACCGGGACAGCACCAACAGGTCGTCGATCAGCGCGGACAGCCGTTCCGACTCGGCGACGACCTCGGTCAGCACCTCCTGCGCGAACGCCGCATCCGGGTGCAGGACAGCCACCTCGGCCTGCGCGCGGATCGAGGCCACCGGTGAGCGCAACTCGTGCGCGGCGTCCCCGGTGAACCGCTGCAACCGCAGCCGCGCCTCGTCCCGGCGGGCCAGCAGGCCGTTGATCGCCTCGGCCATGGCCCGCAGCTCGTCCCTGGCCTCGGGCACCGGCAGCCGCTGTCCGGGCGGCAGGGCGGTGGCCGCCAGCCGGGTCCGGTGCACCGGCCGCAGCGACGCGCGCACGGTGCACCAGGCGGCCACCCCGGCCACGGCGGCACCGAGTACGGCGACCAGCAGCAGCCACTGGAAGTTCAGCCACCGCACCCGGTCATAGCCGACCAGGGCGGCACCGGCCACGACCAGCCGCTGGCTGCCGTCCGGTGTGTTGACCACCGAGCCCAGCCAGCGGATCGGTGGTGTGCCGGCCGTGTTCAGCACGGCCTCGCCCGCCTGCAGGGTCTGCACCTGGTCGGCGTCCAGCGGCACGGCTGGCCCGCCGTCCATCGGATCACCGGCCCGGTCCAGCACCCGAACGGTGATGTCACCCGGCGCGGCGGTGGGCTGTCGGCCCTGTTGGACCAGGGCGGACGCCGAGTCCAGGCGGGTGTGTAGATCGGTGTCGGCGGCGTCGGTGAGCAGGCCGCCCTGCAGGCCGCTGACGAATTTGGCCAGCAGCACCAGGCACACCAGGGTGGCGGTCGCGACCACCAGGGTGATCCGCGATCGCACCGTCCGCCGTAGCCACCAGTGGCGCAGTGTGGTCAAGCGCAGTGTGGTCAAGCTCCGGCCTCGCCGAGCGCGTCGTCCAGATCAGCCGTGGTGACGACGTAGCCGTGGCCACGAACGGTCCGCAGGACATCGCCGGCGCCTGCCGCTTCGAGCTTCCGGCGCAGGTAGCCGACATAGACCTCGACGGCATTGCGGGTGGCCGCCTGCTCGTCACCCCAGACCGCGCGGAGCAGTTCGTCCTTCGTGACCACGACGCCCGCCCGGCCGGCCAACACGTCGAGCACGGCGAACTCGCGGGGGCTCAGCGGCACCACGACCCCGGCCCAGCGCACCTGGCGCTTCGACCGCTCCACATCGAGATCACCGATCCGCACCGACTGCCGGGCATCCGATGTGGACCGCCGGAGCAGCGCACGGACCTGCGCCACCAACACCCGGAACGAGAACGGTTTCACCAGGTAACCGTCCGCGCCCAGGTCCAGCCCGTCGGCTTGGTCCACCTCGCCGTCCTTGGCCGAGACCAGCAGGACCGGCGTGTGCACCCCCTCGGCCCGCAGCCGCTCCAGCACCCGGTACCCGGACAGGCCGGGCAGCATGATGTCCAGCAGCACGACGTCAAAAGCACCGGTCAGCGCCGCGCGCAACGCGCCCGGCCCGTCGGCGGCACCCACGACGTCCATCCCCTCCGCGGTCAAGCCGCGCTCCAGCGCGCGGCGCACCCCCGGTTCGTCGTCCGCGACAAGCACCCGTGGCCTCACAGGGACAGAATGCCGGTATCCGAGGGTTCCGCACCGGTGGTTCTCAGCGGTCTCTCAGCAAGCCGGGTGCTCTCAGCGCCATCTCAGCTTGCCGGGTGCAGGCTCGGAGTCACCGGAAACGGAGGAGGAGAAATGGACCGCAGGAAAGCGACGCTGGGGGCAGCGGTAGCGGGTGTGCTGGCAGGCGCGGTGGCACTCGGATTCGTCGCGGCACCCGCTGGGGCAGGCCAGTCCCCCACACTGCCGAAGACGACACCGGACGCACTCGTCCAGTCGGTGCTGACCGCGTCGGCACCGGCCATGGCGGGCACGGTGGAGATCGTGAACAACCTGGGCCTGCCGTCGGTGCCCGGCCTGCCCACCCAGGTGGCCGACGGCACGAGTCAGATCCGGGTGTGGACCGACGGCAAGGACCGCAGCCGCATCTCGATCCCGTCGGCGGACAGCGAACAGACCATCGTGGACAGCGGTTCGACCATCTACGAGTGGGATTCGACCGATCGCACGGTCACGGAACACTCGCTGAAGAATGACGCCGAGCACGCCAAGACCAAGGCGGACCAGCAGGACCTCGACCCGGCCACCGCGGCCAAGGACCTGGTGTCGGCCGTGAAGGCGACCAGCACGGTGAGCGTGGACGGCACCGACACGGTCGCCGACCGCCCCGCCTACGAGCTGGTGCTCGCGCCGAAGCCGGGCGAGCGGACGCTGCTGCGTGAGGTGCGGATCGCGGTCGACGCGCAGACGCACATCCCGCTGCGGCTGACCGTGCTGGCCGACAACACGAACACGCCTGCCGTGCAGATCGGGTTCACCAGCATCGACATGGGCGCGCAGGACCCGTCGCTGTTCCAGTTCACCGTGCCGAAGGGCGCCACCGTGGTCAACGGTGACGGCAAGGACCAGCACTCTACCGACAGGGCAACCGCGACCGACCCGAAGCTCGTCGGGTCCGGTTGGGACACGGTCGTGGTGGCCAAGGTGCCCAACAACTCGGGCAAGGCCAATGCCGACCAGATGCTGGGCCTGGTCAAGCGGTTCGCCACCCCGGTGCACGGCTCGTGGGGTTCGGGCTGGGTCATCGGCACCAACGTCGGCAACGCACTGTTGACGTCGGACGGCAGGGTCGCGGTCGGGTTCGTGCCGCAGCAGGTCCTGTTCCAGGCGCTGAGCAGCAAGTGACAACGGGGGAAACGGCCGTCGCGGCCGCAACCGAGGTGGGCGCCGAGTTCTCGGCGCCCACCTCGGGCGGCACGGCGGTCCGTACCACAGGACTACGCAAGATCTTCCGTGGCACGGTCGCGGTCGACCACCTCGATCTGGACGTGCCGGCGGGCAGCGTGCTGGGCATGCTCGGCCCGAACGGATCGGGCAAGACCACCACCATCCGGATGCTGCTCGGGCTGGTCCGGCCCACCGAGGGTCAGGTCGAACTGCTGGGCGAGCGGATGCCGGACGGCGCGGCCAACGCACTGCCCAAGGTCGGCGCACTGGTCGAGGGACCAGGTTTCCACCCATTTCTGTCCGGTGTGGACAACCTGCGCCGAGTGGCGGCCGCTGAACCCCGGTTGCCCACCAAGGCGATCAACGCGGCGGTCACCGACGCCCTGGAACGGGTCGGACTGACCGCGGCGGGCCACCGCAAGTACCGGGGTTACTCGCTGGGCATGAAGCAGCGGCTCGGCCTCGCGGCCGCGCTGCTCGTGCCGAGGGAACTGGTGGTGCTGGACGAGCCGACCAACGGTCTGGACCCGGCCGGCACCCGCGAGATCCGCAGGGTGATCGGCGAGTTGCACGGAGCCGGCACGACGGTGCTGGTGTCGTCCCACCTGCTGTCCGAAGTGGAGGCCACCTGCACGCACGTAGCCGTGCTGCACAAGGGGAACGTGGTCGCACAAGGTGAGCTGGCGCCGCTGCTGGAGGCCGGTAACCCCACTCTACTCGTGACCACGACTGATCGCACTCAAGGAGTGGAAGCGTTGCGGGACAACAGGATCGGCGTCCGAATGGTGGACGACGGTCTACTGGTGGACCTGGCCGGCACGTCGGCACCGGCCGTCGTGGAGACGCTGGTCCGGGCCAACGTGCCCGTGCACGAGGTGCGCAGGCAGCGGGCCGACCTTGAGGAACTGTTCGCGCGGCTGACCGAGTCGGCGCCGGACGACAACGCGGAGCGGGAGGGAGTCCGATGACCGCCGCGACCATGACGGCACCCGTCTATCGCACTGCCGGCACCGCACCGCTGGGCCGGCTGATCTGGTCCGAGCTGAGGTGGGTGTTCAAGCGGCCACGGACATGGATCGCGTTGATCCTGCTCGGGCTGGTGCCGGTGGTCATCGCGATCGGCATCCGGGTCGGCGACAACGGCCCCCGGGGTGGCGGTGGTGGGCTGATCGCGAATCTGGCCGGTAACGGCCTGGTGCTGCCGATCGCGTCGCTGAGCATCACGCTGGCCATCCTGTTGCCGCTGGTCGGAGCGATGTGGTCAGCCGACGCACTGGCCGGCGAGGCATCGCACAGCACGTTGCGCTACCTGCTGGTGGCGCCGGTCAGCCGGGTGCGGCTGCTCGTGGTGAAGTCGATCGGCGTGGCCACGGCGGTGCTCGCCGCGTGCGTACTGATCGCCGTGGTCGGCATGGTCGCCGGGTACCTGATCCTCGGGTCGGGCGAGCTGCTCACCCTGTCCGGCACAACACTGTCGTTCGGCGCGGCCGTGGGCCGGATCGCGTTGGCCGTCGCGTGGGTCGCGGTGCAGGTGTGGGCGGTGTGCGCCATCGCGCTGGCGGTGTCGGCGTGCACGGAACACCCGATGGTGGTCATGGCGTCGACGCTGGCCGGGGCCGTCGTGCTGGGTGTGCTGAGCAGCATCCCGGCGCTGGACTGGCTGCAACCGTACCTGTTGACGAACTCCTGGGCGTCGCTGATCGACGTGCTGCGGGACCCGGTACCGACCGCTGGGCTGCTGCACGGGCTGGCCGAGGCGGGGTGCTATGCCGTGATCGGCTGGTCGCTCGCGTTGGCGCGGATGGTGACGAAGGACGGTTAGATGGGTCGCATGAGTGAACTACTCGGCGACGAAGCCATCGAGCAGGGCCTGGCCGGACTGACCGGCTGGCGGCGGGACGGCCAGGCCCTGGTCCGCACCGTGGAACTGGCCGACTTCCCACAGGCCATCGAGGTGGTCGATCGGGTCGCGGAATTCGCGGAGCGCACCGACCACCACCCCGACATCGACATCCGCTGGCGCACGCTCACGTTCACGTGCAGTACCCACTCGGCTGGCGGTGTCACCCAGGCTGATCTGGGCTTGGCCGGCGAGATCAACGCGACCATCGAGCGGATCCAGGCCTAGCTGGCAGCCACCTCGTCGGTGACGACCACCGGCGCCGGCTCGGCCGGCGCCGGGCGGCGCTGCTTGTGCAGCGCGACCGCGATGGTGATCAGTGTCAGCATCCCGCACACCGGGTAGATCCAGCCGAGCGCTGATGCGTACCAAGGCCGGGAGATCACCCAGATGGATGGCTGTAGTTCCAGCAGGAACGAGATCAGGTAGCTGCCGGTGGCCAACAGCCACACGATCGCGGTGGTGGTGACGAGCCGACTGCCGGCCGGGCGGCCGTAGAGCAACCACAGGATCGCGGGCACCACCCACACCCAGTGATGGCTCCACGAGATGGGTGAGACGAGCAGGGTGAAGAACTGGACGGCGAGAATGCCGGCCAGCACGTCACCCGCGCGTACGGCGGCGCGGAGCGCGAAGAACAGCAGGACGAGGGCGATGACGGCGGCGACCAGCCAGATCGGGCCGGAGCCGACGTCGTAGCCGAGTGTGCGGGACAGCGCGGCACGCAGCGACTGGTTGATGGCCGACCCGACCGGGCCGATCCGGCTGGTCTCGCTCAGCAGCTGGAACCAGTACAGCCGCGACTGAGCGGGTGACACCGCCCAGGCCACGGCGACCGTGCCCGCGAACGCCACCGCCGACCAGGCAGCGGCCGCCCAGCGCTTGGTGGCCAGGAAGTAGATGCCCGACAGCGCCGGCGTGAGCTTGATACCAGCGCTGACGCCGACGCTCAGCCCGGACAACCCGGGCCGCGTGCTCGCCGTGCCGGCCAACACCACGGCGGCCAGCACCAGGTTGATCTGCCCGTAGTTCAGCGTGGTGCGCACCGGCTCCAACCACAGAGCCACAGCGGTCCACATGATCGCCCGGCGGCCCCACAAGTCCTCGGTCAGCGGGTCCAGCCCGAGGCGGCCCATCGCGGCGGTGACGCGATCCTTGGCGAGGATGCGGAACGACACCCGGATCAGCCACCACAGGGCCGCCACCGAGATGGCCTGCCAGAGCCAGCGAACCACCAGCCACGGCAGATGGGACAGCGGGATGAACACGACGGCGGCGAACGGCGGGTAGGTGAACGGCAACGGGAACTGGGCCGAGAAGTGCGCGAGGTGCCAGTCGTACAGCGTGCCGTGCAGCAGGAAGGGCGAGCCGTCCCGGTAGACCATCAGGTCGACCATCGTCATCTTCGATTGGATGGCCACCAGGACGAACTGAACGACCAGCGAGACGCCGAGCAACCACGGGGCCACGGCCAAGATCCGAGCCTCGACGGCGCGCACGCTCACGGTCCGTTCTCCCCCTCAAGCCGTGCCGGGTGTCTGTCCCCAGTTCCCGTTCCGGTGGCCACACCAAACTACTCGGCCTTCACCCAGCCGGGTGCTACCGGTTGTGAGCTGGCCAACTTCAGGCCACCAAATGTCGGCCCGAACGTCTGCCCTCATGAAGGAGGAATGCCCTGCAATGATCAACTCCACGGTCCCCGACACCACGAACCAGCTAGTCATCGAGGCGCCCATCGGCCCCGTGACCTGCACAGATGCAGCCGTCACGCGCCGGACGGGCGTCGAAAGGGCTGCCGCCCTCACCACACCTGTCGGCGTCAACCGGATCGCAGCACTGACCGCCGTCGTCGCACTGCTCGTCGCGGTCCTGTTCACCCTCTTCGCGCTACCGGCGCGGGCAGCCATCACCGCGAAGCATGGCAGCGCCAGCACGGTCGGCAGCTCGGTCGGCAGCTCAATCGGCGGCTCGACCGCCGATGCGGGCGGCAGCGGCGTCGGCACCCCGCAGGCGCCACACCCAGTGGCCAGCCAACCGACCGGCTCGTCCGGCGCCGTCCTGTTCGGCGGCCTGTGCCTGGCCGGCATCGTCGCCACAGCGGGCGGCGTGCTCTGGTACACCGTTCGCACCCGCCGCACCCTGGACTCCGACGGCAGGTAGCTCGATCCGATCAGGCGTTGAGAGCGGAACTCCACCACATGGCGGTCGCCGATCAGCGCCTACGGTCCAGCCGCCCCGGGTGGCGCGATGCCGAGTCCCATGACGTCAACCGACGAAACTGTCAGTTCTCGCGCACCATCGCTCGTGCCGACACCATCGGTGAACGACACCACAACCTCGTCACCGGCGATGCTGTCATCGGATGTCCAACGAACGGCTGTCGCTCGCACCTTCGCCACGAAGAACGCCTAGGAGACGGTGAGAGAGTCGGACATCCGACCGGAACTACACCCGGAACTACACATTGAAGCGGAACTCCACCACGTCGCCGTCAGCCATCACGTAGTCCTTGCCCTCCATGCGGACCTTGCCTGCGGCCCGAGCCGCCGCCATCGAGCCGGCCGCGATGAGGTCGTCGTACGAGACGATCTCGGCCTTGATGAAACCCCGCTCGAAATCGGTGTGGATCACGCCGGCAGCCTGCGGTGCCGTGGAGCCTGTCGAGATCGTCCAGGCCCTGGACTCCTTGGGTCCCGCGGTCAGGTAGGTCTGCAGCCCGAGCGTGTGGAATCCGCTGCGCGCGAGCGCGTACAGCCCCGGTTCCGGCTGGCCGATCGACTCCAGCAGTTCGCGGGTGGATTCCTCGTCCAGTTCGAGCAGCTCCGCCTCGACCTTCGCATCCAGGAACACGGCGTCGGCGGGTGCGACCAGCTCACGCAACTCCTTACGGCGCGCTTCGTCGGTCAGCACGGCCTCGTCGGAGTTGAACACGTACAGGAACGGCTTCGCCGTCAGGAGGCTCAGCTCACGCAACGCCGAGATGTCCACTTCGGACTGCGCGGAGAACAAGGTCCGGCCGCTGTCCAGCAGCGTCCTGGCCGCTTGGGCGTTCTCCAACGCCGGGCGCGCCTCCTTGCGGGTGCGCGCCTCCTTCTCCAGCCTGGGCAGCGCCTTGTCCAGGGTCTGCAGGTCGGCGAGGATCAGCTCGGTGTTGATGGTCTCGATGTCGCTGACGGGATCGACCGTGCCGTCCACATGCACCACGTCCGGGTCGTCGAACACCCGAATCACCTGGCAGATCGCGTTGGCTTCCCGGATGTTGGCGAGGAACTGGTTACCCATCCCCGCGCCCTCCGAAGCGCCCTTCACGATGCCGGCGATGTCGACGAACGAAACGACAGCAGGCACGATCCGCTGCGAATCGAACAGCTTGGCCAGCACATCCAGCCGTGCGTCCGGCAGCGGAACAACACCGACATTCGGCTCAATCGTCGCGAACGGGTAGTTCGCAGCCAGCACGTCGTTGCGGGTCAGCGCGTTGAACAGGGTCGACTTACCGACATTGGGCAGGCCAACAATACCGAGGGTCAAGCTCACGACTGACCAGTCTAGTTGGCCACCACACTCCGACCGCGCTCACTCCAGGTCAAGCCCCGACAGCCAGCCATATGCGCAATCGTGCATATGATAACCCGGCGCTGGTCAACCCGCGATGAGTTCCAGGGTGGAACCGCCACGGGCCTTTTTTACCCGCAGTCGCACGGGAATTCGCTGCCGCAACTCGTCCACGTGCGACACCAGGCCGACCACCCGACCGCCAGCCCGTAACTCATCCAGCGTGTCCATCACCTGATCCAATGCGTCGGCATCCAACATGCCGAACCCCTCATCGATGAACAGCGTGTCCAGTAGCGCACCTCCGGTTTCCGCCGCGACGACATCGGCCAAGCCGAGCGCCAGCGACAACGAGGCGAGGAACGACTCCCCGCCGGACAAGGTCTTCGCCGGCCGTACCTGGCCGGAGTAGTCATCGAGCACGTCCAGTCCCAAACCACCGCGAGTGCCCCGGGGCCCGGCCGCATCGGAGTGCACGAACGAGTACCGACCCTGGCTCATCTGCTGCAGCCGGCGAGTGGCGGCCACCGCGACCTCGGCCAGACGGGCCGCCAGCACGTACGCCCGCAACGACATCTTCCGAGCGTTCTGACCCCGACCGTTGATCACGTCAGCCAACCCGGCCAGCGACTCGTACTCCGCTTCGACCGGGGCCAGCTCCCGCCACGCCTGCTGCAGCCGCTGCGCCAGGTCGTCCACCTCACGCAGACGACGCTCGGCAGCACCCAGCATCAGGGCAGCGGCCTCCGCTTCCCCAGCAGCCGCAGTCGCCTGCGCCTCGGCAGCCGCCAGGTCGATCTCGACATCCGCACGCAGTCCGACCAGTTCCGGCTCGGCCAGCACAGCCTGAGCTGCCGCGACACGGTTCTGTACCTCGGTCAACTGGTCGGCGAGTTTGGTCATCGCCCTGTCATCCCGGACGGCGTCGATCGCCTCAGCCGGGCTGCTGAAGCCGGCTTTCCGGGCAGCATCGGCGAGCGACGCGTCCCACTGCGCCCGGCGCGCATCTGCCCTGCGCCGAGTCGATCTTGTCCCGGCACAGTTGTCCAGCGCTGCGGCCAGATCGAGTAGATGGGTTCGGCGAGTGAGTACGTCTGGAAACGACCCTCGGGCCGATGTGAGCCGTTTGGCGCGGCCGGCAATCTGGTCGGCCAGCGACTTCCGATCCGCGATCAACTGCGCGCGCTCCAACTCAGCAGCAGCCGACCGAGTGCGCAACAGCTCGATATCGCCTTCCAGCGCGGCCACTGCCTCCGCACGCGATGGCAACAGATCGGCTGCGGCGCTGGCGGCATCACGCTCGGCTGCGGCGGTCAGCAGCGCAGCGGCCAACTCGGCCGCGGTCCGCCCCGCGACACGCTCCTCCAACGCCGTCAGGCGAAGGTCGGCCTCGGCGATGGCGGCCGCCGTACGTTCACGCTCGCGGGCCGCGGCCTGCTCGATGTCGGCCGCGCCGCGCTCCTGAGCCTCGCCGACCGACCCGACCGGCTCAGCTGGCGCCGGATGCTCCGCCGAGCCACACACAGCGCACGGCTGGCCATCTCGGAGATCACCTGCCAGTTCGGCGGCCATCCCGTTCAACCGTCGTTGGCGGACATCCAGCAATGCCTCTCTGACCCGCTGGTGTCGGTCGACCGCCGCTGAAGCCGCTCCGCGGGCCACCCGCGCGACCCGTTCCGCCTCGGGCAGCCGCAGCGCATCACCGTGCAGGGATTTCACTTCGGCAGTCCGCGCTCTCAAACCGTCCAACCGGCTGGCCGCGCGATTCGCTTCCACCAGCGCTATCCGGGCGGCCACCAGGCGCTCGGGCATGGCAGCCTGGCACTGCGCCAACTGCCCGACCGTGTCCGACAATCGTCGTTGGTGACCCGAGAGAGTGACCAACCGAGCCTCGTCGATGCGCAGTGCTTCGGCGTCGGCCAGCAATGGTTGCAGCCCACCAGCCTCGTCGCGCAGGGCTCTGGCCTGCTGCTCGAACGCATCCGGTTCAGCGCTCGGCACGCCAAGCAGGGCAGCGACGTCGATGACAACGGTGCCCATCGCATCGACATACCGCGTGGCGCGCTCCTCGGCCTGCCGCGCCGCTACGGCTTCTGCCGCGGCCTGCTTCGCGGTGTGGTGCGCGGCGACGACCGGCCCCGCCCGGCGAGCGGCAGCCAGTTCCTCGGACCACACGCGGTGTTGACCGGCCTTGCCGGCCAGCTCGGCAAGGGTCGTGGACGCCGTGCGAACGCGGCGCACTCGCTCGGCGAGCTCCCGGACCCGGAGCAACTCAGCGTCGGCCGATTCCTTGGTCTCCCTGGCCTGCTGATCGTTCTTGGCGGCAAGCTCCGCATCATCGGTCAGCCTGGCCCGTACCGCGGCCAGCCACGACGGACCTGGGGTGTGCTCGACCTCCCCGTCATCGGTCGGCGGCTCCTGGCCCGCGGCCTGGGCAACCCGGGCAACCAGTTCACGGATCCGCTGCCGATGCGCGTGCAGCACGTGCCAACTTGCCTGCCGCGCGTCCCGGAACCATCGTTCGACATCCGCGAACCGCTCGGTGCCGAACAGTCGTTCCAGCAACTGCTCGCGCTCCACCGTGTCCGACCGCAGGAATCGAGCGAACTCGCCCTGCGGCAACAGTACGACTTGGAAGAACTGCTCAGCGGTCATGCCGAGCAGCCGCTGGATGGTCCGCGCCACCTCGTCGATCCGGGTCAGGCCGTCCGGAGCGTGGCCGCCCAGCCCATGATCCAACCAGGTCAGCGAGGCTCTGGCCCGCTGCGTCGTCACACCGTTTCCGTTGCGTTTGGGGCGTTCGTACTCCGGGCTGCGCACCAACCGCAGCCGGTGGCCCTGCACCGAGAACTCAAGCGCCACCTCGGTCACGGCATCCGGCGACGCGTAGTCACAGCGGAGCCGTTTGACCTCGCCACGAGCACCGGGGACCGCACCGAACAGGGCGAAGGCAACAGCGTCCAGCACTGTTGTCTTGCCAGCGCCCGTGTCCCCGTGCAGCAGAAACAGACCATCCTGGCCGAGGGCGTCGAAATCGATGGCCTCATGCCGCGGATACGGACCGAACGCGGTGAGGTCCAGGCGATGCAACCTCATCTCGTCTCCTCCGTTCCACGCACCTTGGCGAAGGCCTCGGCGATCAAGGCGCGTTCGGCGTCGGCAGGCTCGCTACCTCGGCAGTCCGCGACGAAACGGCTGGCTACCTCATCGTCATCCCGAGCCGTCGCGAGATCCGGGTAGCTCGCCGGCCCGTCCGGCCGACCGCCCTCCGGCTGCCAGTCCATCCGGACAGCGAAGGGAAAACGCCGCTGCAGCTGCCGCATGGCGTCCATAGGCCGTACCTGGTCGGTCAGCACCACGGAGAGATAGTGATCCTCCAGTTTCGAAAATGTGGGATTGGCCAGGACCTCGGCGAGTTGCCCTCGGACGGTGGCCAGTTGGCGAGGCGCGGGCAGGTCATGTTGCCGCACGTCACCGAGGCCCTTGGCGACCAGATCCAGGAGCCAGACGGACTTACGATGGCTGGTCTCGGAGAACGAATAGGCCAGCGGGCTACCGGAGTAGCGAAGGTGATCGGCCAGGCGCTGCGATCCGTGCAGGTGGCCGAGAGCCACATAGTCCACACCTGCGAAGACGGAACCGGGCACCTGTTCGACGCCACCGACGGCGATGGTGCGCTCGGACTCGCAGGCGATACCACCGCTGACAAACGCGTGTGCCAGCACGACCGATCGCGTATTCGGCCGGTCGGCCAGGTCGCGTCGCACCCGACTCATGGCCTCGGCGAGCACGCCCTGATGGCCGCGAGCGGATGGGACGCCGAATGCGTGCCTGGCCAGTTCCGGCTCCAGATAAGGGATTCCGTAGAATGCGACCGGACCGTGTCGGTCGGCGAGCAGAACCGGGCTGCCCACATCGGCAATATTGGTCCGCAGGTGCAGTCCGCCTGCGGCTGCGAAATCGCCGAACGCGCCGAGGCGGGCGGCCGAATCATGGTTTCCTGGCGTGATCACCACGTGGGCGCCTGCTTGCCGAATGCGGGAGAGAATGCGAGTACATGCGCTTACCGCCTCACCAGCGGGCACAGCGCGGTCGTACAGGTCACCTGCGACCACGACGACATCGACGCGCTGGTCGACCACGATGTCGGCCAGCCCGCCGAGCACCGACTCCTGGTCGGTGAGCAGGTCGCGGCCGTGGAACATCCGTCCCACGTGCCAGTCGGAGGTGTGCAGAACTCGCATGCCACCAAGCTAGATCGACTTACCGACAGCGCGCCGCTGATTACCCTTTTTCTCACTCGAACGTGTGTTCGATGGTGCGCTCGGCCGAAAGTCGGACGATGATCGACCACGACGACCGAAATCGAGACGAAAAGGGATGGGACCGATGACCGCAGTGATCAGCATCGTCGCCGCCGTGCTGGCGCTGCTGCTGGCCGCGGCCGTGCTGTTGTTCTGGCGCCTCTACCAGGACAGCACGCGCCGCGCTGACGCGGCGATGGAGATGGTCAGGGCCGAACGAGCCAGGGTGGACCAGCAGCAGACGGCATTGCAGCGATACGAAGTGGCATTCGCGTCGATCAGCGGCCGCGGCGAACTGGGCGAGCAGGTATTGGTGGAAACCGCGCGCGCGTTGGGCCTACGTGAGGATCTGCATTTCACCGTGCAGACCGATCTGGCCGGCGGCGGTACGGTACGACCGGACATGGTGCTGCTGGTGGGCGGCGGTCGTCGCGTACCCGTCGACGCCAAGATGAGCATGGTCTGCTGGGCTGAGGCGACCGAGACCGACGATGTCGCCGAACGGGCAGACGCCCTGCGGGTACACGTGCGCAACATCCGCTCACGAGCCGCGGAACTGGCCGGCAAGGGCTACCAACGCTGGGCCGACGCCATCTACGGCACCATCATGTTCGTCCCGTCGGACGCCGCCGTGGTCGCCGCACTGGACACCGACCCGGAGTTACTTCGCTGGCTGATGGATCGCAGGGTGTTCCTCTGTGGACCGACCGGTTTCGCCGTCGTGGCGTCGGCTGCGATGTTCGCGGCCACCGATCGGGCGATCGCGGAAGATGTGGAGCAGGTCAGGGTGCAGGCGGCTGCCGCTCATCGGTCGGCAGGGGGCGCTGTGGACGCGTTCAACCTGTCGAGCACACATCTACAGCGATTCATCGCAGCTCGGCGCCGAGAACTCGACGCACTGGAGACGTTCCGTGGTTCGGTGCAGCCACTGACCGAGGCTGCCGCCAGTCCAACCCCACTTGCGGCGGTCCGACGCCAGGATGAGGTAGTAGCCGGCCTGCCGCCCGCAGTCGGCGACTAGTTGTCCAACGCGCCACCAGCCGTACTTAACAGATACCTGACCCCGGATCACCACACTGGAGTAGATAAAGTAGAACAGCATAAAATGGACATTTAACGCATCGATCACGTCGCGCGGCCAGACAGGACACAACTAGGCTCCCGAATTGGCTACGGTATGGACACACAGCCCGAGTTCTGCGAGGACCGCATTGAAGACAACAACCTCGGCCGGTTGGCCGTGCGTGGGTAGCGAGGAGGCATGGTGACCGCTACCCATGATCGTCGGCGCGACCCACACGCGGGGGTCAACGCCCTGAAGGAGTGGGGCCAGCGTTCGGCCTTCGGCGCGGCCAAGGGATGGCCGTGGTGGGCAGTCGTCGTGCTGGCCCTCGGCCTGTCGATCGTGGGCGCGTTCATCGACATGCACGTGTCCGGCAACCTCGGCAAGGTCTTCGAGGGCGGCTACTTCCTTGGCTGCGTGGGAGCTGTGTGCCTGGTTCGGCGACGCAACCTGTTCGGCCCCATGGTGCAGGCACCGCTGATCCTGGCGGTGACCATTCCGGTCGTCGTGCTGCTGACGAAGGGCATGCCGTCTGGTTCCGGCACCATGTCGAAGTTGCTCACCCTGGGCGTGCCGCTGGTCACCGGGTTCCCGACCATGGCGATCACGACCGTGGCCACCTTGGTGATCGGTGGGATCAGGTTCCTGGTCCAGCGGAAGCCGGTCACCGACGATGGGGGCGACGACTGGGACGACAGCGCTCAGGAGGACCGAGGTGAGCCACGGCGGCGACCGGCGAACCGGGACGGCGAGCGGCCGTCTGGGGCTGGTCGGCGGCCGGCCAGTGGATCGGGCGGCCGGCCCGCTTCAGGTCGCACCGCACGGGACGACAGAGAAGACAGTCCGCGAGACCGGGCCAGGGCGCCGCAGTCGAACCGTGGTCGTGGTAAACCGTCCGGTCGGGAGGGTCGGCCGGCCGGTGGTCGGTCCACCCAGGACAGAGACCGGGACAAAGGTCAGAGCCGCGACCCGGAAGGACGCGAGCGGCGGCCGTCCCGGGAGCGCGGAGCAGGTGGCGAACAACGAGGACAGGCGCCACGCGGCAGCCAGAGCCGCGAGCGTGGTCAGGCACCTCGGGGTGATCGCCCGTCCCGTGATGACGGCCGTCGTCAGCCGCCGCCTCGGCGTCGGGACGACGACTACTGAACGACGGCGACGGTTGACGACGACCACCGAACATCGCCCTGCCGGTCGTCCGACCGCGTCAGAACATCAGGGGGCTGCCATGACGGACCAGCGCTGTCGATGACCGGGCCCGTCCGGCAACATGCTGGACCGTTGGTGGCTCAGGCGTCCGGACCGCCGAGGTCCTTACGCAGTTCACGGGGCAACGCGAAGGCGATCTTCTCGTTGGCCGTGGTGACTTCCTCGACGTCCGACCAGCCGCGTTCGGCCAGGAACGCGAGTACTTCCTGCACCAACAGTTCCGGCACCGAAGCGCCGCTGGTGACGCCGACGGTGTCGACATCGGCCAACCAGGCCTCGTCGATCTCGCTCGCGTAGTCGATCAGGTACGACGTCCGCGCGCCCGCCTGTACAGCGACCTCAACCAGCCGCTTCGAGTTGGACGAGTTCTGCGAGCCGACCACCAGCACCAGATCGCATTCCGGGGCCATCGCCTTGACCGCGACCTGACGATTCTGGGTGGCGTAGCAGATGTCGTCGCTGGGCGGACTCTGCAAGCCGGGAAACCGGTCGCGCAACTGGTCGACGCGCTCCATGGTCTCGTCCACCGACAACGTCGTCTGGGACAGCCAGACCACCTTCGACGGGTCGCGGATCTCGACGTTGGCCACATCCTCGGCCTTGTCCACCAGCTGCACGCGCTCGGGCGCCTCGCCGGTGGTGCCGTCGACCTCCTCGTGGCCAGCGTGGCCGATGAGCAGAATGTCGTAGTCCTCGCGGGCGAACCGCTTCACTTCCTGGTGCACCTTGGTGACCAGGGGGCAGGTCGCGTCGATGGTGCGCAGATCGCGGTCGACCGCCTGCTCACGCACGGCCGGGGACACGCCATGTGCCGAGAACACGAGCAACGCGCCTTCCGGCACCTCGTCGGTCTCGTCCACGAAGATCGCGCCACGCTCGGACAGCCGGTCCACGACGTAGCGGTTGTGGACGATCTCCTTGCGCACGTAAACCGGGGCGCCGTAGGTGTCCAGGGCCTTCTCGACGGTCACCACCGCGCGGTCGACACCCGCGCAGTAGCCGCGCGGCTTGGCCACCAGCACCCTGCGGGCGCGATGGGTGTCGCTGTCGCCCTGTTCGGCACTGATGTCGCTGCTGGCAGCTCCGTCGACAGCGCCGTCAACGCTGCCGCTCTCGGTCACCGGGGTCGAAGCGGTCATGCGTCCAGGGTACGGGCGACCTAGCGATCATCGACGACCATCCGGGTGTCCCACGTCACCTACTGAAAACGCACCGAGCGTTGTGCTGGGCAGGATCGATGGTCTGCGGCAGGCTGTGCACATGAAGCCACTACCGCTGCCGGTACGGGTCGCGGCCGGCCTCGCGGTCACCGCCGTTGACCGTGCCCGCCACCTGCCCGAACGGCTTGCCGGGCTGCCGGTCACGATGGTGAGCCAGGCGTTGCAGCTGTCGATGCGGTTGCAGCAGCAGATGACCGAACTGGCGATCAAGGGTGACGACGCGCTGTCCACATTGCGCCCCGGTCAGGAGTCTCCGGAGTGGGCGACCTTCGACGAGGACGGCGCGGAGGACCGGTACGACGCGAGCACGGTGAAACGTTCGCGGTTCGACGCGGCCGACGTGGATGCCGACGCGGCCACCAACGGCGAGCCGGTGGCCGCTGGCGATCCGTGGGCTGCCGAGGAACGGGCCATGCTGCATGAGCTGGACAACGCGGCGCCGGCCGAAGACGAACCTGATGACGATGCCGGGCCTGCCGCGTTGGCCGACTATGCCGAGTTGACCTTGCCACAGGTCAGGGCTCGGATGCGCAGGCTGAGCATCGACGAGTTGGCCGAACTGGTCGAGTTCGAGCGTGCGCACGACGATCGGCCTGCGTTCGTCGGCATGCTGACCCGACGTATCGGCACCCTCCGCGACCAGCAGTGACCAACGGACCCGCGATCCCAGCAGCAGGCCGCGCCGACGCAGGCACGGCTGGGCCTGGCGGCGACGGCCCGACCAGTGCCGACGCGCCATGGCCGGTCCGTACGGTCGCCCGCAAGATCGCGGAGTGGATCAGCAAGCTGGGTTCGATCTGGGTCGAGGGCCAGATCACCCAGATCTCCGCACGGCCCGGTACCGCCACGGGGTTCGTGATCCTCCGTGATCCCGCTGCCGAGGTGTCGCTGACCCTGACGTGTTCGACCGGCATGCTGCGCGCCTGCGAACCGCCGCTCACCGAGGGCAGTCAGGTCGTGGTGCACGGACGTCCCACGTTCTACATGAGCCGGGGCACGCTGAGCCTGCGTGTGGACGAGATCCGGGCGGTCGGCATCGGTGAACTGCTGGCCAGGATCGAACGGCTACGCAGGCTCCTGGCCGCGGAGGGCCTGTTCGAGCCGGCTCGCAAACGACGCCTGCCGTTCCTACCGCGCACGGTCGGACTCATCACTGGTCGGGCTTCGGCTGCTGAGCGGGATGTGCTGACGAATGCCAGCGCCCGGTGGCCCGCGGTGCGGTTCCGGGTGGTCAACGTGGCTGTGCAGGGTGTGCTCGCCGTGCCGGAGATCCTGACCGCGTTGGGCGCCCTGGACCGGGATCCGAGCGTCGACGTGATCGTGCTGGCCAGAGGTGGCGGCAGCGTGGAGGACCTGCTGCCGTTCTCCGATGAGACGTTGTGTCGCGCGGTGGCGTCCTGTCGAACCCCGGTGGTCAGCGCCATCGGGCACGAACCGGACACGCCGTTGGTGGACCACGTGGCCGATCTGCGGTGCTCGACGCCGACCGATGCCGGCAAGCGGGTGGTGCCCGACGTCGCCGAGGAGACCAAGCGGATCGCCACGATGCGTGATCGGGCTCGGCGCGCGCTGCACGGCTGGGTGGACCGGGAACGCCAGTTGCTGATGTCGCTGCGCAGCCGTCCTGTCCTCGCCGACCCGCTCACCCCGCTACGCCGCAGAGCCGAGGAAATCGATTCGCTGCGGGAGCGGTCGCGTCGTGCGATGCTGGCTGTTCTCACCAGTGAGCACACGGCATTGGTCGCGACCAGGTCCAGGCTGACAACGTTGGGTCCGGCAGCAACCCTTGCCAGGGGGTACGCCGTCCTACAAGTGTTCGACGAGGACAGCGAGAACGGTGGTGACCGGATCGTCCGGTCTATCGCGCAGCTCGGACCGGGAACGAAGGTTCGGGTGCGGGTCGTTGACGGTGCGGCGCACGCGGTGGTGTCCGACGTGGAGGCCCTGGCGGCCGACGACGGCGAGAGCGGGAGTGGGAGATGACCAGGCACACGATGCACGGCGCTCATGAACCCACATTCCTGCCGCTGGTCGTGGCTGCCGCGCGTGCCGCCGCGGACATGCCCGCCGATGCCCCCGTGGTGGCGCGGGCGCACGTGGTCCGCCGGCATGCCGAGGCTGCCGAACTGGCGGCTGCCGACTGCTGGACCGCGTTGCTGGCCGGGTGCCAGGCGCCGGCCAGGCGGGTGCTGCCGGCCAAGCTCCACGAGCTGACCGAGGCCACGTCGCTGTACCTGGGTACCCGGTGTTGGTACGGGGCCGGGTCGCCACACCGCAGTCGGGTGACCAGTGCGGAAGCCAGGATCACCGATGCCGTCCGGGACGGCGACGGTGCCGAGTTCGCCGAGGCATGCGCAGGCTATGACCAGGCCGTGGCCACAGCGGTGGCCAGTGTGCGCAGTCGGACCAGCAGTCCGGCATAGTCGTCGCGCACCTCAGCAGCACGCCATTCAGTCCGCAGGGAGGACGTTTGTCCGGGAACAAGTACGCCGATGTGGCCGACCTCGGCTACGAGGCGGCCAGGGACGAACTGGTCGAGGTCGTACGCAGGTTGGAGGCCGGCGGCCTGTCGCTTGAGGAGTCGTTGGCGCTGTGGGAACGCGGCGAGGCCCTGGCCGCGGCATGCGAGCGGCACCTGGCTGGTGCGCGAGAGCGCGTCGAAACCGCGCTGGCGCGTGTGGAATCCGTGTCCGGTGAGCCGGATGGCAAGAACTAGGGACCGCCCACGGCAGTCACTCGCTGACCCGTCATCGTCGCCACAGCCAAGGTCCGGAACTCGGCGGTCGTACCGTTGCCCGTGATGAACAGCCGGTCCGTTCCCAGATCGGTCACCCAGGACGACTCGGCGCGGATGCCCGGGTAGACCGTCCATTTCGTGCCGTTGACCGTTTCGGTGCCGGTCGGTCGCACGGTCACGTCGTCAGCGAGACCGGCCGCGGAGCGCACCAGGTCCATCACGTCGGCGTCGGACTGGGAAACCTGCAGGTAGCGGTCGCCCGGCGTGATCCAGCCCACGCGGACGGCCTGGTCGGTGCCGTTCGAGCCGAGTGGATCAACGGAATCCGAATTCGCCCGCCACCCGGCCGGCAACCGAGGCTCACGGAGTGGGAACTTCACCTGACCAGCGGCGGCCCGCAGTTCACCCTGGACATCGACGACCTGCACGGTGGCTGTGGAGTCAGCGGACGGACCGCCAGGGCTGAACGAACAACCCTTGGTCAGGCCGGCGAGCAACAAGATCCCGAGACCCAGCACCAGCATCGACCACAGCATGTCGCGCATGCCCGCCCTGCCGCGCCCTGAACCGCGCCCACCAGCGGGTACCTGCTCGGGTGCCCCGGTCGGGCCGGCTGCCGTGTCGCGGTTCGGGCCGGTCTCCGTGTCGCTCACGTTGTCCGCCACTCCCCCATGGTCCCAGGTGGTTCACGTCACCTTCGGCCGGTGGGTGGTCTGCCACCGGCCGATAGTCCGTCGATCTGGGAGAATTCGCATCTACGCGCACCGACTCGGGAGGCACGATGACCACCTCGGACCACACCAGCGGCACGACATCAGGCGACGACAGACGGCCGGAGGCACCGGACCGCAACCTGGCGCTGGAGCTGGTGCGGGTCACGGAGGCGGCAGCGATGGCAGCCGGTCGCTGGGTCGGTCGCGGTGACAAAATCGGTGGTGACGGCGCCGCGGTGGACGCCATGCGGATGCTGATCGGCACCGTGTCCATGAACGGCATCGTGGTCATCGGCGAAGGCGAGAAGGACCAGGCGCCGATGCTGTACAACGGCGAACGCGTCGGCAACGGCGACGGCCCCGACTGTGACGTGGCGGTCGACCCGATCGACGGCACCACGCTGATGGCCAAGGGCATGCCCAATGCCATCGCGGTGCTCGCCGTGACGGAACGTGGCGCGATGTTCGATCCGTCGGCCGTGTTCTACATGGAGAAGCTCGCAGTCGGCCCGGAAGCGGCCGACGTGGTGGATCTCACCGTGCCGGTCGCCGAGAACATACGCAGGGTGGCCAGGGCCAAGAACAGCGGTGTGTCCGACGTGACCGTCTGCATTCTGGACCGGCCGCGCCACGAACAACTCGTCCAGGAGGTCCGGCAGGCAGGCGCGCGCATCCAGTTCATCTCCGACGGCGACGTCGCGGGCGCGATCTCCGCCGCCCGCCCGGACACCGGTGTCGACATGCTGGTAGGCATCGGCGGCACCCCGGAGGGCATCATCGCGGCGTGCGCGCTCAAGTGCATGGGCGGCATGATCCAGGCGCGATTGTGGCCGAAGGACGATGACGAGCGGCGCAAGGCGTTGGACGCGGGCCACGACCTGAACCGCGTGCTGCGCACCGACGACCTGGTGAGCGGGAACAACGCGTTCTTCTGTGCCACCGGCATCACCGACGGGGACCTGTTGCGGGGCGTGCGCTACCGGGCTGGCGGCTGCACGACCCAGTCGATCGTGATGCGGTCGAAGTCCGGCACGGTGCGGATGATCGAGGGGTTCCACCGGTTGACCAAGCTGCGCGAGTACTCGTCGGTCCCCTTCGATCGTGCGGAACTGGCCGAAACGGACGCGCCGCCGCCGCTGCCGTAGCCCGACTGTTGTGCCCTGTTGCGCCGTGTTGTGTCCACCTCCGGAGTCGCAGCCGACCGGAAATCTGATCGTGACCATTTCGGTTAGATGAACGGGCAACTTGTGCGGCCCTGTTGGCGTCTAGATCAAAGAAGCCACACAGGCACACCGGGCACCGTCGTCGTCGACGGTTCGGCGAGGGGGGTACTCGTGCGCATGAGGAAGATCGTTGTGGGGTTGTCCGCGGTGATCGCGGTGGGGGCCATCGCGGCATGCTCATCGGGCCCGTCGGACTCGTCGGCGTCGCCGCAGATCGCGGTGGCGGCGGACACGGGAACCAGCGCACCGGCGAAGTCCACTGTAGACCCAACGACGACGGTGGCGCCGACCACCGTGGCACCGACGACGACGGCTCCCACCACCACCAAGGCCGCCCCAACCACGACGAAGGCGCCGGTCACACGGACCGCGGCCAAAGTGTCCAGCGTGCCGTGCTCGACGGCAGCCAAGGCGTGTGTCGACCTGTCGGCGCACAAGGCGTGGCTGGTGAGTGACGGCAAGATCGTGTACGGGCCGGTGTCGATCATGCCGGGCCGGGTCGGCTGGCGGACACCGACGGGCACGTTCCACGTCACGTTCAAGGACGCGAACTACTTCAGCCACGAGTTCCAGGTGCCGATGCCCGATGCCGTGTTCTTCTACCCGGGCATCGCGTTCCACGTCGGCAGCCTGGTCGAGCACTCACACGGCTGCATCCACCTGTCGCGGACGTCGGCATCGAAGTTCTTCCACGCGCTGTCGGCCGGCGACGAGGTACAGGTGGTCCAGTGACTGTCCGACACCCCGAGTACCGTTCGAACGGGATCGAACACAGGGGTTGATTCAGGGTGACTCTGATGCCCGGCGCCGCACGCGGTGTCGGGCATCAGTGTTTGACGACGAGTTTTGATCAAGTGCAACCGTTTCGTCCGCGTTGGGGTTCTTTAGGTGGGAACTCCGACGAAGGGACGGCACGCGATGTGAGCACAAGGCACGACAGCAGCCCGAACAGGGGCGGCCGGGACATATTCCTGGTCTGAGCGCCGGCAAGACGACCGGCGTAAGTCAAGCGCGACGGGCGCACGACGGCATGCTGACCAGCCTGACCGAGCCACCCGATCTCGTGCTACCCGAAACAAGCAGCAGGCTCCGATGCCTGATCTGGGCCGCCCCGACCGGCCCGCACGGGCTGAGGACAACTGGCTGTAGGACGGGTTGTTACGCAGCGAAGGTGGTGTGGGAATGGCTGGTGGGCGGCGAGGTGCACTGGTCGAACAACCGAGCGGGCGATAGCACCGGTGTGGCGCCAACCACCGGGCATCGGCACCGACATCGGCACTGGATCGACCCGAGCACCGGACCGGTGTTGTCACCCAGGCAGCGACACGCGATCGGCGACACTTGAGCCCGATCAGCGCTGGCGTCGAGTCTGGCCGAGCATCGGATGGCCACCCGAGCACCAGACCGCCATCGATGGCGTCGATCTGGCTGAGCATCGGATCGCCACCGAGCAGGGGACCGGCATCGGGTGCCAACACCGGAGTCGCAGCCAAGCACCGAGGCTGGATCGCCTGGGTGTCCGACCGACATCGCGGCCGGACGGCTACGGCACTCCACCGGAACAGGCCGGCGGGTGCCGGTCGGCGGCCACATCGCAACGGTCGGAGCCGGCACCAGAACTTGATCGGCCGGAGTGCGCGATCGGAAGCGCGCCAGGTCTGCCGAGCAGTAGACGCCAGTACCGCACCAGGTCCGCCGAACACCAGACGCCGGACTGAATCGGGCACCACGCCGGGCAGAGCGGCTCTGGTTGCGCGGCCGGTGCACCTGTGGGTCAGCTGTTGTTGGACGAGTGGCCGGGGAAGAGGTGCGCTGACGGGTTCAGGGCAACGGCGATGTTGTTGACCGCCGTGGCTGCTTCGCCGAAGCCGGTTGCGATCAGCTTCACCTTGCCGTCGTAGGCCGCTACGTCGCCTGCCGCGTAGATCCTGTCGCGCGCGGTGCGCATGGTCGGGTCCACGCGAACGGCCCGGTGGTCCAGTTCCAGGCCCCAGGACTCAAGCGGTCCGAGGTCTGCGATGAAGCCGAGTGCGGCTACCACCGCGTGGGCCGGAAGGGTCATCCGTTCGCCGGTTTTGACCAGTACGTCGACCTCGTGCAGGCCACCGTCGTTGCCACGCAACTCGCTCACCTCGGCGTCGACGATGATCGGCACGCCGAGTTCGCGGACCTGACGAACGGTGCTGGGCAGCGCTCGGAACTGGGCGCGCCGGTGCACCAGCGTCACCGACGACGCGATCGGGTGCAGGGCCAGGGCCCAGTCCAGGGCGGAGTCGCCGCCACCGACGATCACCACGTCCTGACCCTCGTGCACGGCCAGCGACGGCACGAAGTGCACCATGCCTCGGCCCAGCCAACCGTCGCCGGCCGGTAGCGGGCGGGGGCGGAACTCGCCGATGCCGGCCGTGATCAGGATGGCGCCCGCGCGCACGGAACTGCCGTCGGTGAGGGATACGACCAGGCGGTCGCCGGCCTCCGTGAGGTCTCTTGCCTGCCGGCCCAGCAGGTACAGGGGCTTGGCCTGAGCAGCCTGCTCCACCAGTGCTGTCACCAGGTCGCGGCCGCGAATGGCGGGGAACCCGGCTACGTCGAAGATCATCTTCTCGGGGTACATCGCGGTGATCTGGCCGCCTGGCTCCGGTAGCGCGTCGACAATGGCCACCGTGAGCTCACGGAACCCCGCGTAGTACGCCGCGAACAGGCCAGATGGCCCGGCCCCGACGATCAGCAGGTCGACGTCGTACTGGTCCGCTGGCTCGGCCATTGCGGTGACCACCTTTCGCTCGTGGCGGGAGCACCCAGAGCGTAGATCCATCGACGGTGTGACGGACGTGGAACGCGCCACAACAGCAGCGGACGGGCGGATTCAGGTCCAAACTTGAACACATGGGTGATCAGGAATTTCGCATCGAACACGACACGATGGGCGAGGTCCGGGTGCCGGTGCACGCCCTGTGGCGGGCCCAGACCCAGCGCGCCGTCGAGAATTTCCCGATCTCCGGCCGTCCACTGGAACGATCCCAGATCCGCGCGCTCGGCCTGCTGAAGGCCGCCGCCGCCCGCGTGAACGCCAAACTGGGTGTGTTGGCCCCTGACGTCGCCGACGCCATCGCCGTGGCCGCCGACGACGTGGCCGCCGGGCGTTACGACGACCAGTTCCCGCTGGACGTCTTCCAGACCGGTTCGGGCACCTCGTCGAACATGAACGCCAACGAGGTGATCGCCACGCTCGCCAGCCGCGCGCTCGGCCGCGACGTGCATCCGAACGACCACGTGAACGCATCCCAGTCGTCCAACGACACGTTCCCGACGACGATCCGGGTCGCCGCCACCGAAGCGGTCGCCACCGACGTCGTACCCGCGCTGCGCCATCTCGCCGAGACCATCGAGGGACGCGCCGACGAGTGGGCCGACATCGTGACGGCCGGCCGTACCCACCTGATGGACGCCGTGCCGGTCACGTTCGGCCAGGAAGCAGGCGCGTGGGCCGCACAGATCCGCTACGGCATCGAACGGCTGGAGTCCGGGCTGGGTCGACTCGCCGAGCTGCCGATCGGGGGTACCGCTGTCGGCTCGGGCCTGAACGCGCCGGACGGGTTCGGCGCCGCCGTGGCCGACGAACTGGCTTCGGCAACCGGGCTGCCGTTGGTCGAGGCCCGCGACCACTTCGAGGCGCAGGCGACGCAGGACGGCGTTGTCGAGACGTCCGGTCACCTGCGGACCGTCGCGGTGAGCCTGAGCAAGATCGCCAACGACGTACGCTGGCTGGGTTCGGGCCCCCGCACCGGGCTGGCCGAACTGGCCCTGCCGGACCTGCAGCCCGGCTCGTCGATCATGCCCGGCAAGGTGAACCCGGTCATCTGCGAGGCGACCCTGCAGGTCGTCGCCCAGGTGATCGGCAACGACGCCGCCGTCGCCTACGCGGGCGCGCAGGGCAACTTCCAGCTCAACGTGAACCTGCCGGTGATCGCGCGCAACGTGTTGGAGTCGGCGAAACTGATCGCCGCCGTGTCCCGCCTGCTGGCGGACAAGGTCTTCGCCGGGGTGCAGGTCAACGTCGAACAGGCCCGCGAGCACGCCGAGGGCTCCCCCGCGATCGTCACCCCGCTGAACCGGTTCCTCGGCTACGAAGAGGCAGCTGCGGTAGCCAAGCAGGCACTGAAGGAACGCAAGACCATCCGTGAGGTCGTGCTGGCACGCGGCTACGTCGACGCCGGCAAACTGACCGTCGAGCAGTTGGACGCGGCCCTCGACGTGCTGCACATGGCCAAGGGCGGCCGCTGACCCGGGACGCAAATCTCGCGAACTGTCGGCGACCAGCGGCACCATAGGTGACGTGCTGTTCTCCGATGTCGTGCGCGCGTCCGCAGCCGTGGCGGCCACCCGGTCCCGGCTGGCCAAGGTCGACACCCTGGCCGGCGCGCTACGTGCCGCCGACCTGGCCACCGAGGTCCCCGCCGTCGTCGGCTTCCTCATCGGGCAGCCCCGGCAGGGCCGGATCGGCACCGGCTGGCGCACCCTCGTCAAGCTGGACGTGCCACCAGCCGACGACCCGACGTTGACGGTGGCCGAGGTCGACCGGGTGTTGACCGAACTCGCGGCGACCAGCGGCGCAGGCTCGGCCGCCGCTCGCGCCACGCACCTGACCGCGCTGCTGCGCCAGGCCACCAAAGCCGAACACGACTTCCTACTCCGCCTGCTCACCGGTGAACTGCGCCAGGGTGCCCTGGAAGGCGTCATGGTGGACGCCGTCGCGAAGGCAGCCGACGTGCCGGGGAACGACGCCCGCCGGGCGCTGATGCTGTCCGGTTCGCTCGCCGCCACCGCGACGGCAGCGCTGACCGGCGGTGTCGACGAGCTACGCGAGTTCCGGCTGACCCTCGGCCGGCCGATCCGGCCGATGCTCGCCTCCCCCGCCGAGTCCGTCGCCGAGGCGATCGCCGAACTCGGCGACACGTCCGTCGAGTACAAATTGGACGGCGCCCGCATCCAGGTGCACCGGGACGGCACCGATGTGCACGTGTACACCAGAACCCTGCGCGAGATCACCGCGAGCGTGCCGGAGCTCGTCGCGATGATCCTGGAGCTGCCCGTGCACTCGGTCGTACTGGACGGCGAGACGCTGGCCCTGGACATGGACGGCAGGCCGCGCCCGTTCCAGGAGACGATGAGCCGGTTCGGCGCCACCACCCCACGTGAGGAACTGCTGCGGCCCTACTTCTTCGACTGCCTGCACCTGGACGGCGTCGACCTACTGGACGCGCCGCTGCGCGAGCGGGCCGAGGCACTGCGGACAGCCGCTGGGGACTACCTGATCCCCGGCCGGCACAGTCCGAACGCGACAGAGGCAGCCGACGTGCTCGCGGCCGCGTTGGCCGCCGGGCAGGAAGGTGTTGTCGTGAAGGCGCTGGACGCGCCGTACGCGGCCGGTCGGCGCGGCAAGACCTGGCAGAAGGTGAAGCCGGTGCACACCCTGGATCTGGTGGTGCTCGGCGCCGAGTGGGGTCACGGCAGACGCACCGGCCTTCTGTCCAACCTGCACCTCGGCGCCCGCGACCCGGACGGCGGGCCACCGGTGATGGTCGGCAAGACGTTCAAGGGGCTCACCGACGAGTTGCTTGCCTGGCAGACAACGGAATTCCCGAAGTACGAGTCGCGCAGCACCGACTGGACCGTCTACCTGCGGCCGGAACTGGTCGTGGAAATCGCGCTGGACGGTGTACAGGTCAGCACGCGGTACCCAGGTGGCGTGGCGCTGCGGTTCGCCAGGGTGGTGCGCTACCGGCCGGACAAGGACGCAGCGGATGCGGACACGATCGAGGCGGTACAGGCCATGCTACCCGGCAACGGGCCGGCATGATCAACCTTGAGCCAACCCGAACAGATGATCTCGGGTGCGGTCGGCAGACAGCGCGTCGCCGAGCAGGCTGCCCATGATGTCGCGGTAGACCGTGACGTCCGGCTCGGTCTGGTAGTACGTGGCGCACACGAGCTGTTCGGTGAAGACGACACTTTTGTCGCTGTCGTACTCCATGATCGTGAACGACCCGTGCATGCCGGCGTGCATGCCAACCGACCTCGGGATCATCTGAAGCGTCACGTTCGGCCACTCGCTCGCCGCCAGCAGATGCCGCGCCTGCCCGCGGGCCACCGGATCGTCGGAACCCAGCCAGGACATCGCGTGCTCGTCGACGACAACGTGCAGCGCCGGGCCCGCCGGTGCGGCCAGCACAGCCTGCCTGGTCAGCTGCGCGTCCATCAGCTGGTCGATCTCGTCGGCGGTGTGGGACACGACGCCGTTGTCCAGCAGGTGCCGGCCGTAGTCGGCGGTCCGCAGGAGCACGGGCAGCAGGTAGAGCTGGAAGTCCAGTACCCGGTTGGCCGACGCCTCAAGATGGGTCAGCGACCGCCAGTACCTGGGCACCGACACGGTCCGCGTCCACCAGGCCCGATGGCACTGCCGGACCACGGTGAGCAGTTCGGCGCCCCGGTCCGCCGTCACGTCGTACAGGCCGAGCAACGCCTCGACCTCGGCAATCCGCAGGCCAGTGCCGGTTTCCAGCCGTCGGACCGTGTGCTCCGGCATGCCGAGCCGGCTTGCGACGTCCTGACAGGACAGTCCGGCCGCCTCCCGGAGTCGGCGCAGTTCGGTCGCCACTCGGCTGGACACGACCGAGGCGTGTGGATCACCGGACATGACGTGGCATCTCCCTGGTTCGGCGAAGTGGGCGCTGGTTGCCTTCCGCATCGTCGCGAGCGGGCGCCGTCCGCATCGCTCGATTCGGGCCGACACAGCCGCAATTTGCGCTGCCGGCAGGAGACCCACCGAATGGCCCCCGGCCAGGTACTCTGGGGTGCCGTGCGCTTCATCGAGGGCGATCGGCCCGGTTACGACCTGACTTACGACGACGTGTTCCTGGTGCCTCGGCGGTCCGCCGTCGAGTCGAGGTTCGGCGTCGACCTGACGACCGCGGACGGCACCGGCGCGACCATTCCGGTGGTGGTGGCCAACATGACGGCCGTGGCCGGCCGGCGGATGGCCGAGACGGTGGCCAGGCGCGGCGGCCTGGTGGTGCTCCCACAGGACGTGGACACCGCCGCCGTGGCCGAGATCGTGGCCTGGGTGAAGACCCGGCACACCGTCTGGGACACGCCCCTTGTGCTGACGCCGGCAGGCTCGGTCGCCGACGTGTTGAACCTGCTGCCCAAGCGTGCCCACGGTGCCGTCGCCGTGGTGGACGACGCCGGCCGACCGGTCGGCGTCGTGAACGAGGCCAGCTGCGTCGGCGTCGACCGGTTCACCCGGGTCGGCGACGTGATGGACACGGACGTACCGCTGTTGCCGCTGGACACGGCGCCGCGTGCGGTGTTCGACGAGGTGCACGGCAGGCCGGCGCGGCTGGCGCTGGGCGTGGCCGAGAACGGCATGCTGGCCGGCGTGCTGACCGAACTGGGGGCGCTGCGGGCCGAGCTGTACACCCCGGCGGTCGACTCGGCGGGCCGGCTGCGCGTCGCGGCCGCCGTCGGGGTCAACGGCGACGTGGTGGCGAAGGCGAAAGACCTGGTCGCGGCGGGTGTGGACGTCCTGGTGGTGGACACAGCCCACGGCCACCAGGAGAAGATGCTGACCACGCTGCGCTCGGTCCGCGAGCACGCTCCCGGCCTGCCGCTGGTGGCCGGCAACGTCGTCACGGCGGAGGGCGTGCGGGATCTCGTGGCCGCCGGTGCCGACGTGGTCAAGGTCGGTGTCGGGCCGGGCGCGATGTGCACCACCAGGATGATGACCGGCGTGGGCAGGCCGCAGTTCTCGGCGGTCGCCGAGTGCGCGGCGGAGGCACGCAGGCTGGGCAAGCACGTGTGGGCCGACGGTGGCGTGCGGCACCCGAGGGACGTCGCACTGGCGCTGGCCGCGGGCGCGAGTGCGGCGATGGTCGGCTCGTGGTTCGCCGGCACCTTCGAGTCACCGGGCGATCTGCAGCGGGACGAGAACGGCAACCTCTACAAGGAGTCGTTCGGCATGGCGTCCAAGCGGGCCGTGACCGCGAGAACGCGTGGCGACAGCGCCTTCGACCGGGCTCGCAAAGCCCTGTTCGAAGAAGGAATTTCCAGCTCCAGAATGCGATTGGACCCGATTCGGCCAGGCGTCGAGGACCTGTTGGACGAGATCTGCTCCGGCGTGCGCTCGTCGTGCACCTACGCGGGCGCACCGGATCTGGAGTCCTTCCACGAGCATGCCGTACTGGGCGTTCAGTCCGCAGCCGGTTTCGCTGAGGGCAGACCGCTACCGGCCGGTTGGTAGCCGATCAATGACAAATGACATGAGAAATGGATTGCACCGACAATTAAGCTGGCCTGCGTGACGGACACAGTCGTGGTTTCCGATCTCGTCAAGCGGTACCGGCGTGGCGCGCCGGCCGCTGTGGACGAACTCAGTTTCAGCGTCCGGGACGGCGAGGTCTTCGGTCTACTCGGCCCCAACGGCGCCGGCAAGACGACGACGGTCGGCGTGTTGACCACGCGCGTGCGGCCGACGTCGGGCACTGCGACGGTCTGTGGTGTCGACGTGACCACCGATTCGAAGCGGGCGCGGCAGTTGCTGGCCGTCGTGCCGCAGCGCAACAACCTGGACCGATCGCTCAACATCCGGCAGAACCTGCTGTTCCACGCCGCCTACCACGGTGTCGGCCGAGCCGAGCGCAACCGCAGGGCAGACGAGATCCTGGAGCGGATGGGGCTGTCCGGCCAGGCCGATGCCAGGGTGGACTTCGTGTCCGGTGGCCAGATGCAGCGCGTGATGATCGCCCGCGCGCTGATGCACCGGCCTCGGGTGATGTTCCTGGACGAGCCGTCCACCGGCCTGGACCCGCAGGCCCGCCTGTTCGTCCACGAGCGGGTGGCCGAGTTGCACGAGGACGGCGTGACGGTCGTCCTGACCACCCATGACATGGACGAGGCAGCCAAGCTGTGCGACCGGGTCGGCATCGTGGACCACGGCAAGCTGCTCGCCCTGGACACTCCGACCGCACTGACCAGGGGCCTGCCCGGCAGCACGACGCTGACGGTGCTCGTCGACCTCGGTGACGTCGAGGCGGAGCGGGTGGTCAAGGAGCTGTCCGGGATCGACGGCGTGGAGCGCGTGGAGCGCATCAACGCGGGTGGCGGCCCACCGGCCGGGATGCCGGCTGGCATGCCACCCGGGATGCCGGGGATGCCCGGCGGGATGCCTCCGGGCGGTGCCGCGCCACCCGCCGCCGGCACCGGCCAGTTCCGGCTCTACACGTCCCACGAGGCCGCTGTCGCACTACCGTCGGTACTGACCACCCTGGGTGATCTCGGCTGCGCCGTGCGCGATCTCTCGATCGGCACGCCGAGCCTGGAGGACGTCTTCATCCACCTGACCGGACGGGAGCTGCGATGACCGCGACCACCACCCGGACGACGAGTTCGCCGGGTGCCGAACCAGTCGTCGACGCCCTGCCGTCGGCGAGCGCATTCGTCTCGCTGCGCACGTTCATGTCCGTGCTGGGCCGGGACGTCTTCGTCACCGGTCGCGAGTTGGTGCCGTTCCTGGCCCAGGTCGTGATCCAGCCGTTCTTCATGCTGTTCATCTTCGGCAAGGTGCTGGGCAGCCTCGGCTACGTGAACAGCGCCGCGTTCGGCCCCATCCTGATGGCCGGCATCGTGGCGCTGAACGGGTTCCTCGGCGGTCTGCAGAACACCACCATGCCATTGATCATGGACTTCTCGTTCACCAGGGAGATCGAGGACCGGCTGCTCGCGCCGATGCCGATTCCGCTGGTCGCGGTGGAGAAGATGGTGTTCGGCGCACTGCGCGGCATCGTCGCGGCCGTCCTGATGGTGCCGGTCGGCCTGCTGATCCTGCCCAGTGTGTCGTGGCCGGCGAGCAAGCTGCCCGCGGTGCTCGGCGTGATCGTGCTCGGCGCGCTGGCCGGTGCCGCGATCGGTATGACGATCGGGACCCTGGTCACGCCTCGCCGGATCAACATCATGTTCGCGGTGATCCTGACGCCGTTGATGTTCACCGGGTGCACGCAGTTCCCGTGGCGCGGGCTGAGCCAGCTGCGCTGGTTCCAGGTGGTCTGCGCGTTCAACCCCCTGACCTACGTCAGTGAGGGCATGCGCTCGATCCTGGTGACCGGCCTGCCGTCGATCCCGCTGTGGCTGGACCTGCTGGCCACCGTGGCCGCGATCCTGATCTTCGGCGGTATCGGTATCTGGGGCTTCATGCGGCGGGCCGTCGACTGACACGACAGGTGGGGAGGGCACGGTCGCGCCCTCCCCACCGAGTTGCCGTTTACTGCGCGTAGTCCTCCAACACTTCCGTGACCAGTGCCGCGATCGGCGAGCGCTCCGAGCGGGTCAGCGTGATGTGCGCGAACAGCGGGTGACCCTTGAGCTTCTCGATCACCGCCGCCACACCGTCGTGCCGGCCCACCCGCAGGTTGTCCCGTTGCGCCACGTCGTGGGTGAGCACGACGCGCGAACCGGTACCCAGTCGGGAGAGCACCGTGAGCAGGACGTTGCGCTCCAGCGACTGCGCCTCGTCCACGATCACGTAGGAGTCATGCAGCGACCTGCCCCTGATGTGGGTCAGCGGCAGTACTTCCAGCATGCCCCGGCCGGTGATCTCGTCCAGGACGCTCTCACTGACCAGCGCGCCCAGCGTGTCGAACACCGCCTGTGCCCACGGCTGCATCTTCTCCGACTCGGAACCGGGCAGGTAGCCCAGTTCCTGGCCGCCGACGGCGTAGACCGGCCGGAAGACCACCACCTTGCGGTGCTGGCCACGCTCCAGGACGGCCTCCAGACCCGCGCACAGTGCCAGCGCGGACTTGCCGGTGCCGGCCCGGCCACCGAGGGACACGATGCCGATCTCCGGGTCCAGCAGGAGATCCAGGGCGATGCGCTGCTCTGCCGAGCGGCCGTGCAGCCCGAACGCCTCCCGGTCGCCACGGACCAGCTTGATCTGCTTGTCCGTGGTCATCCGGCCCAGCGCACTCGCCGTACCGGCGAGCAGCCGCAACCCGGTGTGGGTGGGCAGCTCGGCGAGTTGGTCGAGGTCGTGGGCGATCGGGTCGATCCCGCCCTCCTTGTAGAGCTGGTCGACAGCGGCCTGGGGAATCTCCACGTCGGCCATGCCGGTCCAACCCGAGGGCACCACGTCCTGGGCCCGGTACTCGTCGGCGTCCAGGCCGACGGCACCGGCTTTCACCCGCAACGGGATGTCCTTGGTGACCAGCGTGACGGAGTTCGGACCCTCCGCGGCGAGGTTGAGGGCGCACGCGAGGATGCGCGCGTCGTTGGCCTCGGCCCGGAAGCCAGCCGGCAGTACCTGCTGGTCGGAGTGATTCAGTTCCACGTGCAGGGTGCCGCCCGCATCGCCGATCGAGATCGGCCTGTCCAACCTGCCGTGTTGCAGGCGCAGGTCGTCGAGCAGACGCAGGGCTTCCCTGGCGAACCAGCCGAGTTCGGGGTGATTGCGCTTTGCCTCCAGTTCGCTGATCACCACGAGCGGCAGGACCACGGAGTGTTCCGCGAACCTGGTCACCGCCCAGGGATCGGAGAGGAGCACCGACGTGTCCAGCACGTAGGTGCGCAGTGGCGGCCCGGAAACCCGCGGCGTCGTGTCACTCTCGGTGACACTGCCGGCAGTCGAGCCGGAAGTGAGGCTGGCGGTTCGCCGAGAAGGGCGCTGTGCAGTCACGGCAACTCCCTCGCGGACGCGGCACCACGCCCGCTCCTCGCTGGGCCGAGCACCACCCCGGCTGGTTGGTTCCTTCCGCCTCCCGGCGTCAGGCTTGCCGACCACGAGGGCCGAATGCCGGCCCCCTCGCGCTCCGTGACGTCACTGCTGACAACACGACCAGGGCCTCCCGGGACGGCTCACAGGATGTGATCCGTCGTCCGCAAGCTACCTGCGTTTTGGCCCCCTCTGCAGGCAGCCACACAGGTGATTCACCCACCGTTCGCCGTAGCGGCCGGTCACACACCGCCAGTTCACCCAGTTCAGCCTGGTGAAACCCCTGGTCATCGCGGTGCGGTCCGGCTCGATGTGACCCGGGTCACAATTTGTCACGGCTACCGCCTACCGAGTGGTGACCCGATCACCCGCACGGCGGGGCGGATTCATACCAGAGGGGCAACTTGTTCGCAGATCAAGGTAATAGACAACACCGGAACGAGGGACATTTGAATCCATTGCATCACACAATGGGGTAATCGGGAGGACATGGGCAACCAAACGCCGGTAACTTCGCTGCCCGAGGGCCCCAGCGTCACAAACCGTCGGGGTCGACATTCCAACCCCGGTATTGAAGGAGAGTGTTCACGTGCTGAAGAAGGCTGGCATCGTCACCGCGGCTGCGGTCGCCCTTTCGCTGGTCGCGGCCCCCGCTTTCGCCGCAACCACGGTCGCTCCCCAGGATGGTCCGCAGGGCCCCTCCTACAGCCACGACCACGGTGACTCTGACTTCGTGAGCTTCGGCGACGCCTACCGCACCTTCATCTGGGGCGGCGGCTCCCTGGGTGCCGGCGCAGCTGCGCTGGTCGCGGGCGCCTACGCCGGCATCGCCACCACGCCGGCCGAGATCCTGGGCTCGCTGGAGCACCACCACCACCACGGCCACTGAGCTGTGAGCTGAGACGAATGGGGTCCGAGCATGCTCGGACCCCATTCGCGTGTATGTGGTCAGGAACCGAATCGACGATGTCGAATCGCGTAGTCGCGTAGGGCACGCAGAAAGTCGACGCGCCGGAAATCGGGCCAGTATGCTTCGCAGAACCAGAACTCGGAGTGCGCCGACTGCCAGAGCAAGAACCCGGACATCCGTTGTTCACCCGATGTGCGGATCACCAGATCGGGGTCCGGTTGACCCGACGTGTACAAGTGCTCGGCGATGTGGTCGACATCCAACACCTCGGCCAGTTCCTCGATCGAGGTACCCACTTCCGCGTGTTGCATGAGCAGTTTGCGGACCGCGTCCGCGATCTCCTGCCGACCGCCGTAGCCGACGGCGATGTTGACCTCCATGCCCGGTCGGCCGCTGGTGCGAGCGGCAGCCGCGGACAGGCGGGTCGCCGTTTCTACTGGGAGCACGTCGAGCGCGCCGACGATGCGCAGCCGCCAGGGCGCGCCGGGTGCCGCCAGCTCGTCCACCACGTCGGTGATGATCTCCAGCAGCGGACCGATCTCGCTCTCGGGACGGTTGAGGTTGTCGGTCGACAGCAGCCACATCGTGACCACTTCGACGTTCGACTCGTTGCACCAGCCCAGCAGATCCGCGATCTTGCGCGCACCGGCCCGGTGACCTTCGCTCACGTCGGTGAAGCCAGCTTCTCTGGCCCATCTACGGTTGCCGTCCAACATGATGCCGACGTGCCGCGGTCGTTGCGCGTCGACCAGTTGACGAGTCAGCAAGGACTCGTAACAGCGATAGACGATCTCCTTCAGCAAGGCGCGAGGACCCACGTTCTGACAGCGTACGCCGTTCGAGAGTGACTACACCGGCACCCGGTCGTGGCCACCCTGTGCTGGCCAGCGGCCCGCGAGCGGATCCAGGTAGCTCGATCACAATCCCTGGCGGGAAACCTACGGTCCCGTAACCTCGTGGGCGTGAGCGTCGCGACCGTGCCAAGGCCGAATCCCGCAACGCGGCCTCGGCTGCGCGGCTGGCTGCATTTCTGGTCGTTCTTCGTATCCCTGGCCGCAGGCGGCGCACTGATCGCCGTGGCGGCCGCGTCGGTGTCCGGTCTGGCGGCGCTGGCCACGTCGGTCTACACCGCGACGGTGCTCGGCCTGTTCGGCGTCAGCGCGCTCTACCACCGGCACACCTGGACCGACCAGCGTGTCCGTGTCCGGATGAAGCGGCTCGACCACTCGATGATCTTCCTGTTCATCGCGGGCACGTACACGCCGTTCTCGCTGCTCGCGATGGACAAGCCGACCGGCTACATCGTGCTCGGCGTGGTGTGGGGCGGCGCGATCTGCGGGGTGGCGCTGAAGCTGCTGTGGCCACACGCGCCGCGCTGGCTCGGGGTGCCGATCTACATCGCGGTGGGCTGGGTGGCGATCTTCGTGCTGCCCCAACTGCTGCACCACGCCGGCGTGGCCACCCTGGTACTGCTGCTGGCCGGCGGCCTGCTGTACACGGTGGGCGCGGTCTTCTACGCCACCCGCTGGCCCAACCCGTGGCCGGCCACGTTCGGCCACCACGAGTTCTTCCACGCGGCCACCGTGCTGGCCGCCGCGTGTCACTACATCGCGATCTGGTTCGTGCTGTTCGCGTAGGGCCGCGCCGGAATCCGGCGCGGCCCGTGCGAGACCAGCCCTGTGCGAGACCAAACCCCGTGCGAGACCAAACCCCGTGCGAGGTCAGCCCAGGTCCGGGCCTTCCCGGCGTAGGTCGTCGACCGCGGACATCGCGTTGCGCAGTTCGGTGAGCCACGCGTCGGCGTGTTCGCCGACCAACCGGACCGCCCACGCCAGCGCCTCCGAGCGGGACCTGGCCACACCAGCGCTGACCAGAGTGTCCAGCACCAGTCGCTCGGGCTGCCGCAGCCGTGTCATCACGGGCACGGACATCGTCGTGAAGAGTTCTTCCGTCGATCCGATGCGAGCACCCCAGGCGACCTTGCGGCCGTACCGGTGCTCGGCCTGCCTGGCGATGTCGATCCGCTCGTCCCTGGTGTGCTCCCGGAACCTGCTGATTCGGCCGGATGCGACGGCCGCCGCCGTGGCCTCGTCGGCGAAGTCCTCCGCCGGCACCACCAGCTCGCCGACCACCAGGATCTCCTCCCGGTCGACGGTGATGTCGGGCGCTGCCGCGAACCACTCGTCGGGCAGCCGACCGTGGAACCAGGCCGCTACGTCGTCCGCGGGCGGTGGTTCCTGCTGAGCACCCCTGCCTCGGCCACCGCCGGGACCCCAACCGTGGCGCATGCCTACCTCCTCGATTACATGATTACGTCGTTACCGACGTTACTCGTGCAATCAGGTTTGACCAGGGTTGTTCGCCACCAGGGAACTCAGCTCCTCGACCGTGGTCACCGGCCGGTCGCACACGAACCCACGGCACACATAGGCAGCAGGCCCGCCGGCCATCAGCGGGCGACCCGCCAGCAACGGCGCGCCCACCAGGTCCGGTTCGCCGGCCAGCACGACGGCGCCACCGGCCACGGCGGCCACGGCGGCCGCCCGCAGCTCGGCGGCGACAGCGCCACCACCCACCACGGCGACCTGCACCGGCCCGGCCAGCCACGCCTCGGCCACCGCCGCCCAGTGCCCTGCGAACCTGGGTGCCCTGCTGATCAGCAGCCCGACCCTGGCCAACGCCGAAGAAACCACGTCGCGGAACCGCGCCGACACGGTATGATCAACTAGCGCCGATGCCGTCAACAGTGCCCCGGCCAGTGCCGACGCGCCCGCTGGGCTTGCGTTGTCCGATGGGTCGGCCGGTCGCCGGACCAGCCGTTCCGCGTCGTCCGCCGTGTCGAAGAACGTGCCGTCGTTGTCCGCATCGGCGAACCTCGTCACCGCCGTCTCCAGCAGTTCGGTGGCCACCGCCAGCCAACGCGGCTCCCCCGTCGCCTGGTGCAGCGCCAGCAACCCGTCGGCGAGGCAGCCGTAGTCGTCCAGCACCCCGTTCGAGCTGCCGACGACACCGTTGCGGGACGTGCGGCGCAGTCGGCCATCCACCAGATGGTGAGCGAGCAGGAACTCGGCTGCCCGCACCGCTGCGGAAACCCAGTCCGGCCGATGCAGCGCCACGCCTGCCTCGGCCAGTGCGCCGATGGCCAGCCCGTTCCACGCCGTGACCACCTTGTCGTCCCTGGCCGGCTGCGGCCGCGTCGACCTGGCGGCCAGCAGCCGGTCGCGCACTGAGGCGAACCGCGCCGGATCGTCCGGATCGGCCAGCAGTCGGAGCGTGGAAGCACCCTCCTCGAACGTGCCGACATCGGTCACGCCGAACACCTCGGCCGCCCATCGACCGTCGGCCTCGCCGAGCACGTCGACCAGTTGGGCGGGTGTCCACACGTACGTCAGGCCCTCGACGCCGTCGGTGTCCGCGTCCAGCGCTGCCGCGAACGCACCCTGCGCGGTGCCGAGGTCGGTCAGCATGAACCGAGCTGTCTCCTCGGCGACCCGACCGGCCAGGGCTGCCCCGGTCCGGCGATGCAGGTGCGCATAGCCGCGCAGCAGCTGTGCGTTGTCGTACAACATCTTCTCGAAGTGCGGCACGACCCAGCCCGCGTCCACGCTGTACCGGGCGAAGCCACCTGCCAACTGGTCGTAGATGCCGCCCCGGGCCATCGCTTCGGCAGTTGCCTCCACAAGGGACAGTGATTCCACCGATCCGGTACGTTCGTGGTGGCGCAGCAGGAATTCCAGTACCATCGACGGTGGGAACTTCGGCGCACCACCGAACCCGCCGTTACGCCGGTCGAAATCACCGAGCAAAGACACAGCCGCACCATCGAGCATGTCGGTGTCCACGGTGCCGGCCGGCAGCGGCTGCGACCGCTCGCCGATCGCGCGCACCACCTCGGCACCCGCCTCGATCACCTCGCCGCGACGCTCCGCCCACGCCGACCGGACGCCCTCCAGCAGCTGCGGGAACGATGGCATGCCACGCTGCGGAACGAGCGGATAGTAAGTGCCGCAGTGGAACGGCTCGCCGGTCGGCGTCAGGAAGCACGTCATCGGCCAGCCACCGTGGCCGGTCATCGCCTGGGTCGCCTCCATGTAGACGGCGTCCACGTCCGGCCGTTCCTCCCTGTCCACCTTGATGTTCACGAAGTATTCGTTCATGAACTTGGCGACATCGGGATTCTCGAACGATTCGTGCGCCATCACGTGGCACCAGTGGCAGGCCGCGTAGCCGACCGACAGCAGCACCGGCACGTCCCGTTCGCGCGCCTCGGCGAATGCTTCGTCACCCCACGGCCACCAGTCGACCGGATTCTCCGCGTGCTGTAGCAGGTACGGACTTGTCGACCCGGCGAGCCTGTTCGTCATGGCATCCAGTGTCCAGCAAACTGGTTCACGTGACGGGACCCGGGGCGGACGAGGCTGCCGACTTCGCCGACGCGGCCGCATTCGCGGGCAGGCACACCGTGCTGTCCGTGGTGGTCGGCGCTCCGGCGCACGGTCTGGCCGAACTGGACGACGTGCCGGCCGATCAGGCGAAACACCGAGGCGTGTTCGTGCCGCCGACCGAGCTGTTCTGGGAGTTCGACAAGCCGCCGGACACGGTCGCGGGGCCGGGTCTGGACCGGGTGAGCTGGGAACTGGAGCGGTTCTGCCGGTCCGCGCTGGCCGCCGACCCGGAAGCCTACGAGGTGCTCGGCTCGCCGCTGGTCGAGTCGTGCACGGTGATCGGTGCCGAACTGCGTGAGCTGACCGTGGCGTTCCTGTCCCAGCGGACCGCGGACGCCTACCGGCGGGCCACCGCGACCGACTACGCCCGGGCGTCGGCCGCGATGGCGGCAGGCGGCACACCGCGCTGGGGTCAGGTAGCGGGTGTCATCCGGCTGCTCACGGTCGGCGAACGCGTCCTGCGGACCGGCGAGCTGGACCTGGACATGACAGCCGACCGGGAGCCGCTGAGCGCCGTCGCGGACGGCCAGCTGCCGTGGCAAGAGACGCAGGCCTGGGTGGAGTCGCTGCGGGACCGCACGGCCGAAGCCGTGCTGCGGTCCCCGCTACCCGCTGTGCCGAACCTCGCCGCCGTCCGGAGCTGGCTCCGTTCCGTCCGCAGGCGCTGTCTCGGTAGCTGACTGTTCTTCCGTGTCGGAGCTCTCGAAGCTGGCCGGCACCTTCTTCAGGTGCTTGCTCATCGAGCGGATCAAGAACGCCACCGCGACGAACAACGCGATGATCAGGATCAACGCGATCGGGTCGGACGAGCCGAACTCCTGGCCCTGCCCGCCCGGCTGGTTGTTCGCGGTGCCGGAACCCGCGGCCAGAAACAACTGGGCCGCCCATACCGATGTCATGCGGCTACCTTCTCACGCACCCCTTCGAACAGGTCGTCCTCGGGCACCGTGGTGTCGACCAGCGACCTGGCCAACTCGTACTCCTCAGTGGGCCAGATCTCCCGCTGCAGGTCAAGGTCGATGGCGAACCAGCGGCTTGTCGGGTCGATCTGGGTGGCGTGCGCGAGCAGCGCCTTGTCCCGGATCGGGAAGTAGTCGGCGCACTCCACCCTGGTGGTGACGCGGTCCATCACGTCGGGCCGGTTGGTGTCCCACTGCTTCAGCCACTCCGTGTAGGGCGACTCAAGGCCCTTGGCCAGCAGCGCGTCGTGGAACGCCTGCATCCTGGCCCTGGAGAAACCGTGTGTGTAGTACATCTTCAACGGCTGCCACGGCGCTCCGGCGTCCGGGAACTGGTCCGGGTCGCCTGCGGCGTCGAACGCGGCCACCGAGATCACGTGGGTCCGGATGTGGTCCGGGTGCGGGTAGCCGCCGTTCTCGTCGTACGTGACCAGCACGTGCGGGCGGAACTCGCGGATCAACCGGACCAGGTCCTCGGTCGGCTGCTCGACCGGCACCACCGCGAAGCAGCCGTCCGGCAGCGGGGGCTTCGGGTCGCCCTCGGGCAGGCCGGAGTCGACGTAACCGAGCCAGCGGTGCTCGACGCCCAGGATGCGGGCCGCCTCGGCCATCTCCTCGATCCGGATCTCGCTCATCCGCTCCAGCACGCCCGGCTTGTCCATCGCGGGGTTGAGGATGCTGCCCCGTTCACCGCCGGTGCAGGACACCACCATCACGTCCTGCCCCTCGGCCACGTACTTGGCCAGCGTGGCCGCACCCTTGCTCGACTCGTCGTCGGGATGCGCGTGCACCGTCATCAAGCGCAGCTTTTCGGCCATGATCGACGAGTTCCTCCTGGTCGGTTAACCGGGGCCAGTCGCCTGACACCCCACCCTGTCCGCGATACTCAACGCGTACGTCGTGCTTCATTGTTCCCGCAGCACCGACAACCCACGGTGCGCGGGTACCTGCACCGACGACCCGGCAATACGGAGGAGGTAGCGACATGGCTGTGCGCGACCTGCCGGTCGGTCGTTACGGAGCGCCGAAGAGCAAGCGCGGCAGGCGCTGGTGGTACTGGGCGATCCTGGCCGCGTTCCTCGTCGCCGGTCTCGTCGTCGCCTATGTCGCGTACGAGAACCTGGGCGCCACTCCGATCGATCCCGAGATGACCGCCTACCACGTCGTTGACGACGGCACCGTGACCGCCACGTTCACCGTGGATCGGAATCACCCGAACCAGGCCGCGGATTGCATCGTGTACGCGTTGTCCGACGACGGTTCCGAAGTCGCGCGTGGTGAGGTATACGTCCCACCGAGTGAGAGCACCGTTCAGTTGTCCACCACGTTGCGAACAGATAAACGCGCAACAACTGTGGAGTTCTACGGCTGCTCCTACCAGGTGCCGTCCTACCTGACCAAATCCGTGCCGCCAAGCGGGTGATCTGCGGTTACACACTCCCTGGTGAGCGAAAAAACCTTCATCCTGGTTACTGTCGAACGTGCTACCCTCGCCATGCAGCACGGCTCCCGCGGGGCCGTGTTTTTGCCGTTCCGGGCTGCCCACGGTTCGGAACAGCCAGCCCGTAAACCTCGGGCTTGGGTCCAGACGAGGAGTTGGTGACCGTGAGCGACACCCAGGTGACCTGGCTGACCCAGGAGGCCTACGACCGGCTCAAGCAGGAACTCGACGAGCTGATCGCTAATCGCCCGGTCATGGCGGCGGAAATCAATGCCCGTCGCGAAGAAGGTGACCTGAAGGAGAACGGCGGCTACATGGCCGCCCGCGAGGAACAGGGCAAGCAGGAGGCCCGGATCCGTCAGCTCCAGGAGCTGCTGCGGGCGGCGAAGGTCGGCGAGGCACCGACCACCAATGGTGTCGCCGCGCCCGGCATGGTGCTCACTGTCCGTTATGACGGAGACGACGAGACCGAGGAGTTCCTGCTCGCGACCCGTGAAGAAGGCGCGCACGGGTCCCTTGAGGTGTACTCTCCGAGCTCACCGCTGGGTCAGGCGCTGCTCGGCGCCAAGGACGGCGAGGCCCGGCAGTACAGCCTGCCCAACGGCAACACCATGAAGGTCACCCTGATCAAGGCCGTGCCCTACCACGGCTGATTCGTACCGCAGGTCATGGCGGCGGCCCGCCGGGAACGGGCCGACCGCCGTGCGCCTGTGCCGCTGACCGGCCCAGCAGCCGTTCCAGCAGTGGCCGCACCCGGAGTGGGACCGGGGTGGACAGCGCGATGGACGACGCCAGTCGATGCACGCCCGGCACGGCGACCACCTCGTCGATAACCCGTTGCAAGTCGGCATTCGATCTGGCCACCATACGTACCAGCAGGTCACCCTGGCCGGTGGTCGCGTGTACCTCGCAGACCTCAGCGATCGCCGTCAGGTGCTCGGTCACCTCGCCCCGAAAGCCCTGCGCGATCTCGACCACGGCGAACGCCGTCAGCCCGTAGCCCATCGCGGCCAGGTCCAGCGCGGGCGGGAAACCGCCGAGCACCCCCCTGGCCACGAGCTTGTCCAGCCGTGCCTGCACGGTGCCCCTCGCGACGCCGAGCCGACGGGAGCTCTCCAGCACGCCGAGCCTCGGCTCGTCAGTGAGCAGCAGCAACAGGCGGGCGTCCAGTTCGTCCAGCGGTTCGGCCGGCTCCGGCTCGGTCATCGATCCTCCTGCGCAACCTGTCCACCCTGCCAAGCGGAATGACCGTCCCGCCGATCAGTATGTACAGCGAAAATGTCGACTGTTGCCCAGTTTGCATGCTGGTCACATGCTTTGTCACATGACCGAGACACTGCACGGACTCAACGGACTGGACGAGGTGAGCTTCGACCAGCTCAAGCAACTCGTCGGACTGGTCGACTACGACTCGTCCACCGACCCGTTCCCCGTCCGCGCGTTGGACGCCGTGGTGTTCGTGGTCGGCAACGCCACTCAGACCGCCTGGTACTACCAGCACGCGTTCGGCATGCGGCTCGTTGCTTACTCCGGTCCGGAGACCGGCAACCGCGACCACAAGTCGTTCGTGCTGACCTCCGGCTCGGCGCGGTTCGTGATCAACGGTGCCGTTCGGCCGGACAGTCAACTGGCCGACCACCATCGCAGGCACGGCGACGGTGTGGTCGACGTGACGCTGGAGGTCGGCGACGTGGACCGCTGTGTCGCGCACGCCCGCGCGCAGGGCGCGACCGTCGTGGTCGAGCCGCACGACGTCAGCGACGAGTACGGCACCGTCCGCACGGCAGCGATCGCCGCCTACGGCGACACGCTGCACACGCTGATCGACAGGCGTGACTACCAGGGGCCCTACCTGCCCGGCTACCAGCCGAGGACAGACGGCCGGACGCCGCCCCAGCGGATGTTCCAGGCGGTCGACCACTGCGTCGGCAACGTCGAACTGGGCAAGATGGACTACTGGGTGGACTGGTACCACCGGGTCATGGGCTTCACGAACATGGCCGAGTTCGTCGGCGACGACATCGCGACCGACTACTCGGCACTGATGAGCAAGGTCGTCGCGTGTGGCAACCACCGCGTGAAGTTTCCGCTGAACGAGCCGGCCATCAGCAAGCACAAGTCGCAGATCGACGAGTACCTGGAGTTCTACTCGGGCGCCGGCGTGCAGCACATTGCCTTGGCCACCAACGACATCCTGGACACGGTGGACCGGATGACCGACGCGGGCGTCGAGTTCCTGGCCACTCCGGACTCGTACTACGAGGATCCGGAACTACGGTCCCGGATCGGCGAGGTGCGCGTGCCGATCGAGGAGTTGCAGCGGCGCGGGATCCTCGTGGACCGCGACGAGGACGGCTACCTGTTGCAGATCTTCACCCGCCCGATCGGCGACCGGCCGACCGTGTTCTACGAGCTGATCGAACGGCACGGCTCACTCGGCTTCGGCAAGGGCAACTTCAAGGCGCTGTTCGAGGCCATCGAGCGGGAACAGGCACGCCGGGGCAACCTGTAACAGCTGATCGGCCGGCAGGTGGGCCTGCCGGCCGATCAGCGTCGTTCGATGTTCAGCGCCGTTCGATGTTCACCGTCGTTCGATGTTCACCGTCGTTCCAACACTATGTACCCGGCCGCGTGCAGGGCCTCGGTGACCTGCGCTGAATGCTCGGCGCCCCGGGTCTCCAGGTCCAGGGCCACGTCCGCCTCACCCAGCCGGAGCGCGCTGGACACCCTGGAATGCTCGACGTCCAACACGTTCGCGCCCAGCTCGCCGAGGCGCTTGAGCAGGGCGGCCAGCGAGCCGGGCCGGTCGGGAATGCACAGCCGCAGCGCGAGATAGCGCCCGCCCGCCGTCATGCCGTGCTGGATGATCTGGGACAGCAGCACCGGGTCGACGTTGCCGCCGGACAACACCGCGACGATCGGGCCGGTGAACCGTTTCGGGTACTGCAACAGTGCGGCCACCGAGGCGGCACCGGCCGGTTCGACGACGAGCTTGGCCCGTTCCAGGCACAGCAACACGGCCCTGGACAACGACTCCTCGGTGACCGTGACGACATCGTCCACCAGTTCGTCCACATGGGCGTAGCTCACGCGACCCGGCTCGCCGACCGCGATACCGTCGGCCATCGTCTGCAACTCGGTCAGCCGCACCGGGCCGCCCGCGGTGAGCGACGGCGGGAACGCGGCCGCCTGCTCGGCCTGCACCCCGATCACGCGGATGTCCGGTCGGACCGCCTTGATCGCGGCGGCCACCCCGCCGGCCAGGCCACCGCCGCCGGTGGGCACGACCACCGTGGCCGCGTGCGGCAGCTGGTCCACGATTTCCAGCCCAAGAGTGCCCTGACCTGCGATGACATCGGGATGGTCGAACGGGTGGATGAACACCGCTCCAGTGCGGTTGGCGTAGGACTGCGCCTCGGCGAGCGTCTCCTCGATGACCGTGCCGTACAGCCGCACGGAGGCCCCGTAGGCGCGGGTGGCGGCCAGTTTGGGCAACGGTACCTGGACCGGCATGAACACGGTCGACGTAATGTTCAGCGTCGTGGCGGCCAGTGCGACGCCCTGGGCATGGTTGCCGGCGCTGGCCGCGACCACTCCCCTGGCCCTGTCCGATCGGGACAAACCGTGAATGCGCACGTAGGCGCCCCTGATCTTGAACGAACCGGTGCGCTGGAGGTTTTCGCACTTCAGGTAGACCTCGCCACCCTGTTGCGCGGACAACGTCCTGGAGTGTTCCATCGGCGTCTCCCGGATCACGCCGGCCAGCAGTTCGCGGGCGGCGTGGATCCGGTCCACGGTGACCAGTTCCATGGCGCGATCCTGTCACTTCGAACCATGGCTACCCAGAACTGGGCGTGCACTCAGGCCGGGCGGGGAGGGTACCCTCGGTACAGCGGTCCGTGTTCGGGCGAATGCCCCTCGTCAAGCAGTTCTTGGCAAGGCGGTACTGTGCCGAGTTCGATATCGGACGCCACCAGGCATACGTGGACTTCGGGAGGTCGTCGCATGGCGCACGCGGCTCGTGTCGCCGGAGTGCTCCCCCTGCTCGGCGCTGTCGTCGCCGCTGGCGCACTCGCGGGCGCTGCGGTGTTCACCGTCAGCCAGGCTGCCTGCCCGAACCCCGGTCACTACGTCCAGCAGGGCGTCGCGCTGCACCTGGTCGGCGGCTGTGTCAGCCGTGAGGAACTGGTGCCCGGCATCGGTGGCGCCGGCGAGCAGCAGGCCCAGGCGCCCGGTGTGGCAGCGCACGGCACCGGCGCGCTGCCACAGAACCAGAACCGCCCCTGAGCCAGAACCGCCTGAGCCAGAAACAGCCCTGACCCAGAACAGCCCTGACTCACCCGAGCGCTGCTCGCAGGTCCTCGATCAGGTCGTCGGCGTCCTCGATGCCGACCGACAGCCGGACCAGGTCAGCGGGCACTTCCAGCGCTGAATCGGCCGTGCTGGCGTGCGTCATCCGGCCAGGGTGCTCGATCAGCGACTCGACCCCGCCCAGCGACTCGGCCAGCGTGAACAGCTTCGTCCGCGCACACACGTCCAGGGCGGCCTGCTCGCCTCCGGAAACGGTGAACGAAACCATGCCGCCGAACCGGCGCATCTGCTTCGCGGCCACCTCGTGGCCCGGATGGCCGGCCAGACCCGGGTAGCGCACGCCCGTCACCTTCGGGTGCGAGGTCAGGAACTCGACCACCCGTTCCGCATTGGTGCTGTGCTGTTCCATCCGCAGCGCCAGGGTCTTGAGGCCACGCAGCGTCAGCCACGCGTCGAACGGGCCCGGCATCGCGCCTGCCGCGTTGACGAGGAACTGCACCTGCTCGGTGAGTTCCTGTTCCGAAGTGATCAGTGCACCGCCGACGACGTCGGAGTGGCCGCCGATGTACTTGGTCGTCGAGTGCACGACGACGTCGGCACCGAGATCCAGCGGCTGCTGGAGGTACGGCGACGCGAACGTGTTGTCCACCACGAGTCGCGCGCCGACACCGTGTGCGACACCGGCCAGTGCTGCGATGTCGGCGATGTTCAGCAGCGGGTTGGTCGGTGTCTCACACCAGACCACCTTGGTGTTCGGCCGGCATGCTGCCCGTACTGCGTCCACATCGGACACCGGGACCGGCGTGTGCTCGACGCCCCAGAGCCGCAATACCTTGTCCAGCAAGCGGAACGTGCCGCCGTAGGCATCGTCCGGAATGACCACGTGGTCCCCCGGCCGGCAGACCGCCCGCAGCAGCACGTCGGTGGCCGCCATGCCGGACGAGAACGATCGCGCGAACCGGCCGTTCTCCAGTGCGGCAAGGCATTCTTCCAGCGCCAACCGCGTCGGGTTGCCGGTCCGCGAATACTCGAAGCCCGACCGCAGGCCACCGACGCCATCCTGGGCATAGGTGGAGGTCGCGTGAATGGGCACGATCACCGAGCCGGTGACCGGATCCGGGTGCTGGCCGGCGTGAATCGCCCTGGTGGCGAAGCCGCCATGCGTCGCCTGCGGTGTGGTGCTGTCCGTCATGGCGCCAGCCTACGTCGTCACTCCACTGACGACGTAGGCCGTGCCACGAGCCCTGGCCCCAACCTGTCCTAGCCCTGCCAGCCCTGCGGCGGTTGCTGCTGCGGTGGCTGACCGTAGCCACCCGGCTGCTGGAAACCGCCGGAACCCGGGCCCTGCTGGGGAAAACCACCCGTACCCGGCTGCTGGTACTGGCCGGGTTGCGGCTGCGCCTGCGGGTACTGGCCGGGCTGCTGGTAGCCCTGCGGCTGCTGCTGGGGCGCACCGTAGGGCTGCTGCTGGGCGTACGGATTCGGCTGCTGCTGCGCCGCGTACGGGTTGACCTGACCAAAACCGGCGACCTGGCCGTAACCGGTGCTGGCCACGGCGGGCAGCCCCAGGTACTCGCGGGTCTGCGGGAAGAACGCCAGCGCACCGGCACCCGTCACCACGATGCCCGCGATCAGGTCGAAGACGATCCGGCCCGGCGACGCGTACTGGGCCATGAAGATGATGGCGAACAGCAACAGCACCGCGCCACCGCCGAGGATGGCCCACTGGCCGATGAACTTCTTCAGGTACATCATCACCGCGCCTGCGACAGCGGCGGCACCACCGATGATCAGCAGGATGAAGTAGATCGTCGCCGCGGTCGGGATGCTGGTGTCCACGCCCTGCGTGAACTGGGCGCACTGCTGGGCCTCGGCCGCGGGCAGACCGGCGCACGGGTCGGCGCCACCGCTTGCCGCCGACCAGAACGTGATGGTCAGAATGGCAGCCAGCAGCCCCATCAGGGCCGTCACGCCGAGTACGGCCCAGTTCACCATCTGGGTGGTACTCGCGCCGACGCCGGCACCCGACTGACCAGGGGCGTAGCCGGGGTAGGCAGGCTGGCCGACGGGCTGGCCGTAGCCGGACTGCTGGCCGGGCTGGCCGTAACCGGGCTGCTGCCCGTAGCCGGGCTGCTGGAAGGCCTGCTGCTGGCCGTAGCCAGGGGCGCCGTAGCCGGGGCCGGGTTGCTGCTGGCCGTAGCCGGGCATGCCGGGCTGCTGCTGCGGTGGCTGCGGTGGCTGTTGCGGAGCCTGCTGGCCGCCCCAACCCGGGCCGGTCCAGCCCTGCTGGGCCGGCTGCTGCTGCGCGGCCGACGTGTACTGGCCGTAGTTGGGCATCGCCTGACCGGGCTGCACCACCTGGGTGGCGTCCGGCTGACCCGGCCGCACCACCTGGGTGGCGTCCGGGGCGGGATTGCTGCCGGTGCTCGGCTGGCCAGGCTGAACTACCTGGGTCGGTCCCGAGCCGGCCAGCGCCGGGTCACTGCTCTGCGGCGGTTGGCCACCACCCTGACCTGGCTGATTCTCGGGCGGCTGTGGAGAGCTCATCGGGTTTCCAACTCCCTAGGCTGGTGCGTCGGCGCAATACCGGCATACAGGTAGTCACCAACGCTAGACCATCCGCCGTGGTCGCGTGTGCATGACCGAAGGTTGATCAACGGCCGGCCAGGAAGCCGAGCACGTCGTGTCGGGTGACGACGCCGGCCGGCTTGCCGTCCAGCAGCACCATCACGCAGTCGGCCTTGGACAACAGCGTCATCGCGGCACCGACCGGCTCGCCTGCGCCGATGGAGGGCAGCGGCGGCGACATGTGCCCCTCCACCCGGTCGGTCAGCTCGGCGTGCCCGGTGAACAGCGCTTCCAGCAGGTCGCGCTCGATCACGGCACCGGACACCTCGGCCGCCATCACCGGCGGCTCGGCGTTGACCACCGGCATCTGGGAGACACCGAACTCGCGCAGGATCGCGACGGCCTCGCCGACCGTCTCGTTGGGGTGCGTGTGCACCAGGTCGGGCAGCGTGCCGTCCTTGCGGCGCAACACATCGCCGACCGTGGCGCCCGACGAGTCGGGTGGCAGGAACCCGAACGAGGACATCCACTGGTCGTTGAACACCTTGGACAGGTAACCACGGCCGCCGTCGGGCAGCAGCACCACGACGACGTCGTCCGGGCCGAGCCGCTCGGCCAACCGCAGTGCCGCGGCGGCCGCCATGCCGCAGGAACCGCCGACCAGCAACGCTTCCTCGCGCGCCAGCCTCCGGGTCATCTCGAACGAGTCGGCATCGGACACCGCGATGATCTCGTCGCAGATGGTCCGGTCGTAGGTGGTCGGCCAGAAGTCCTCGCCGACGCCCTCGACCAGGTACGGCCGGCCGGAACCACCGGAGTACACGGAGCCCTCCGGGTCGGCGCCGATCACCTGGACCCGGCCGTCGCTGGCCTCCTTGAGGAACCGGCCGGTACCGCTGATGGTGCCGCCCGTGCCGACGCCCGCGACGAAGTGGGTGATCCGGCCCTCGGTCTGCTTCCACAGCTCAGGCCCGGTCGAGTGGTAGTGGCTGGCCGGGTTCTCCGGGTTCGCGTACTGGTTGGGTTTCCAGGCGCCGTCGATCTCGCGAACCAGCCGGTCGGACACGTTGTAGTAGGAACCGGGGTGCTCCGGTGGCACGGCGGTCGGGCAGACCACGACCTCGGCGCCGTACGCCTTGAGCACGTCCCGCTTGTCCTCGGAGACCTTGTCCGGGCACACGAACACACACTTGTAACCCTTGCGCTGGGCCACGATGGCCAGGCCGACACCGGTGTTGCCGGACGTGGGCTCGACGATCGTGCCGCCCGGCCGGAGCTCACCGGACCGCTCGGCTGCCTCCACCATGCGGAGCGCGATCCGGTCCTTGACGCTCCCGCCCGGGTTGAAGTACTCGACCTTGGCCAGCACCAGCGGCGCCAGACCCTCAGTGACCGAGTTGAGCCGTACCAGGGGGGTGTCGCCCACCAGGTCGGCCATGTGTTCGGCGTACTCCACCTCGGTGTCCTTCCGGGTTCGTGTGTCGGTGGGCCGCAGCGTACCCGCAGGTCGGGGTCGGCACCGGCGGCTAACCGATGTCGGCCGGGAAACGATCCACCTCTTACAAGGTGCTCTTTCGGGGGAGCGAGGGAACGAAGGGGCCTGCCGCTCAGTTGCATCAATTGAGCGGAGGTGCCGGGCCTTGCCTGGGGAGGTGGGTCGGATGATCGGGTATCGCGGATTCCGGACCGCGGCTGTCGTGGCCGGAGCGGTCGGCGGACTGTCGGGGGCCGCGTTCGGGCTGCTGTCCGAGCAGGCGAAACGAGCGCGCACAGTGATCGGACTGCCGGAGTATCCGCCGTTCAACGCGGATGGCGTGTACCTGCCGGACGGCTCCGGTCCACTGCCGTTCGGCACCGGTCCAGAGCCGTTGCGGTTCGCTGTGATCGGTGACTCGTCGGCGGCCGGTCTCGGCGTCGACCTGCCGGCCCAGCTGCCCGGCACGCTGCTGGCCGGTGGCCTGGCCGAGGAGGCACATCGGCCGGTGCTGCTCAGTACCTACGCGATCAGCGGCTCGACCACGCGTGATCTCGGTGACCAGGTGGACCGCGCGCTGGCCGACCCGCCGACCGTCGCACTGGTCATCATCGGCGCCAACGACGTGACCGACCGGTTGTCCGTGCGCGACTCGGCACGGTTGCTCGGTGTGCAGCTGATGCGGCTGCGTGCGGCCGGCGTCAACGTCGTGGTGGGCACGTGCCCCGACCTCGGTGCGATCCGGCCGATCCCGCAGCCGTTACGTGAGGTGGCGCGGGTGTGGAGTCTGCTGTTGGCCAGGGCGCAGCGGGTGGCCGTGGAGCGGGCGGGCTGCATCCCGGTGTCGTTGGCCGCACTGTTGTCGCCGGAGTTCTTCGCGCGGCCGGAGGACCTGTTCAGCCCGGACAAGTTCCACCCGAACGCGGCCGGCTACGAGGCCGCTGCCGCGGTCCTGCTTGCGCCCGTGTGCACCGCTGCTGGGGTGTGGACGGCGGAGCGGGCCATGCGGTCGCAGCATGAGCAGGCCGAGCGGCGGTCGATGGCGGCCGCTCCGGCTCCGGTACTGCCGGCGGTGGGTCGATTGGCCACCGGCTGAGCTCTCTCACCTCCTTACCGAATCAGATTCGGTTGACATCACATTCCCGGCGGGGCGGCGCGACACTATGGTCGGATGAGGTCCGCACCGACACGAGGGAGTGCCGTTATGCCAGAGGCAGTGATCGTCTCCGCAGCCAGGTCGCCGATCGGTCGGGCGGGCAAGGGCTCGATGGTCAGCATCCGGCCGGACGATCTGGCTGTTCAGATCGTGCGGGCCGCGTTGGACAAGGTGCCCCAGCTCGACCCGGCCGACATCGACGACCTGATGCTCGGCTGTGGCCTGCCCGGTGGTGAGCAGGGCTTCAACATGGGACGGGTGCTCGCGGTGCTGCTCGGGTACGACAACATCCCCGGCTGCACGATCACCCGGTACTGCTCGTCCAGCTTGCAGACCAGCCGGATGGCGATGCACGCGATCAAGGCCGGCGAGGGTGACGTGTTCATCAGTGCCGGGGTGGAGACCGTGTCGCGGTTCGACAAGGGCAGCTCGGACTCGTGGCCGAACACGCACAACGCGCTGTTCGACGAGGCCACCGCGCGGACGGTCTCGACCGCGGAGAGCGGCACCGACGAGTGGCACGACCCGCGCGAGGACAACACCATCCCCGACGTGTACATCGCGATGGGCCAGACCGCGGAGAACCTCGCCCGGTTGAAGGGCATCTCGCGGCAGGAGATGGACGAGTTCGGTGTCCGGTCGCAGAACCTGGCGGAGAAGGCCATCGCGGCAGGCTTCTGGGCGCGGGAGATCACGCCGATCACGCTGCCGGATGGGACGGTGCTGTCCGCCGATGACGGCCCCCGGGCAGGTGTGACGTACGAGAAGACGTCGACGTTGAAGCCGGTGTTCCGGCCGGACGGGCGTGTCACGGCTGGCAACTGCTGCCCGCTGAACGATGGCGCGGCGGCGCTGGTGATCATGTCCGACACGAAGGCCGCCGAGCTGGGAATCACGCCGCTGGCCCGGATCGTGTCGACCGGGGTCACCGGTCTGTCGCCGGAGATCATGGGGCTCGGGCCGGTGGAGGCGTCGAAGAAGGCGTTGGCGAAGGCCGGGATGTCGATCGGTGACATCGACCTGGTGGAGATCAACGAGGCATTCGCGGCGCAGGTGATCCCGTCGTACCAGGACCTGGGGATCGACATCGACCGGCTGAACGTGAACGGCGGCGCGATCGCGGTCGGCCACCCGTTCGGCATGACGGGCGCCCGGATCGCGACCACGCTGATCAACTCGCTGCAGTTCCACGACAAGCAGTTCGGCCTGGAGACGATGTGTGTCGGCGGCGGGCAGGGCATGGCGATGGTGTTGGAACGCTTGAGTTGATGTGAGGTGGGTGGGTGGCCGGGCCGAGGGCTCGGCCACCCCGCGCGAGTCGACCGTTCACGAGGGCGAGTCGACCCTTCCGGCGGGCGAGTCGACCACTCAGGCACGTGTCGACCGTTGTCGCCGGGCGAGTCGACTCCTCGGGCACGTGTCGGCCGTTGCGGCCGGGCGAGTCGAACTCGGGCGGGTGTGTCGACCCATGTCGACCGCGTGTCGACCGCATCTCGCGCGCGTGTCGACTGCTGGCCGTGTCGACCGCATCTCGTGCGCGTGTCGACCGCTGGCCGAGCCGCCGAGCATCGTCCGCGTGCGGGCTGCTCGTTGATGCGGCTCGACCCCCGGCTATACCCGCCACGAGCTACACCTGGCCCAGGTAGAAGCTCACGCCCTGGTCGTCCACACAGTCCGCGGTGGTGCCGTACGGCATCAGCTCCGGCTCCGTGGACGTGCCGCCCGCCGCTCGCACCGCCGCTACCGCCGCCGTCACGTCCGCGACTCCGTACATCGGCACCACCGCGGGCCGGTCCGCGCCGCCGTGCATGCCCATCATCGGGGTCATCCCCGTGACGCCCCAGCCGTCGTCGATCCGGCCGGGCGTGAACGTCCAGCCGAAGACCGATCCGTAGAAGTCCCGGAACAGCTTCGAGTCGGGCACCTGCACCGTCAGGTACAGCAGTTCACCCGGCCGTGGCTGCCCGGTCGGCCGGGTCGCCCACGGCGGCTGCTTGAGCACCGCCAGCCGCATCCCCTGGTTGTCCACACAGTCGGCGAGCACTCCGAACGGCCGCTCGACCGGTTCCTCCGCCTGCCCACCGGCGGCACGAATACGGCTCACCGCGGCCTCGACGTCGTCCACCGCGTGGCACAGGAACAACGTGGCGGCCGGCGTGTCACCGCCGAGGCCCATCGGCGGTGTGACCCCGACGATCCGGCGGTCCGAGCCCGAACCGTCCTCGATCTGCCAGCCGAGGACCGTCCCGTAGAACGCCGACGCCCTGGCCAGATCCGGCACCAACAGCGACGAGTAGGCCAGATCCCCCTCGCTCGGCGCGCTCTCGTCCACGATCACCGGCTGGCTCGCCTCGGTGTTGGTCATGACAACTCCCTTCGGGTTCAGCAGCGCGGACTCCAGCCGGGCACGCAACCGCGCCGCGAACGCCGGGTCCGGCTCTGTCGGCACGACGGCCGCACGGAGAACATCAAGCGGATCAGTCATGACCAGCCCTCCGTTCCCGATCCGTCGTGGTCCACATAGGACTTGCGGAACGCGGACCTGGCGCGCACCAGCAGCGCCTCGGTCGCGTGTACGGTCCGATCGAGGTAGCCGGCTACCTCGGCCACGGGCAGGCCGTCGAGGTACCGCAGCGTCAGCGCCGCCCGATGGTGCGGGCCGAGTGTGTCGAGCACCTGCCTGGCCACCAGCGCGTCCAGCCGCTCGTCCCACGGGTCGGCGGTCTCGGTCAACTCACCGGCCACCACCCGCAGGCCCCGCTCCTCACGGGCCACCCGCCGCCAGTGGTCGACCAGCTTGTGCCTGGCCACGCCGATCAGCCACGCCACCGACAGGTCCGGCGGCGCCGGCCGTTGACACGCTGTCAACGCAGCGACGAACGTCTCCTCGGTCAGATCCTCGGCCAACGCCCGCTGTCCACACCGGGACAGCAGGTAGCCATAGACCTCGGGCAGCGCCACGTCGTACAGCTCCAGCAGCGCCAATCCCGGGTCAGGCGCGACACCTGGCCGTTGTTCCACATCCACCCATCGCTCGGCGCCGGCGGTTTCCGACGGCCTCGCGACGATTTTCCGGCACGATGTCCGCGTGAGCGAGTCGACCGAGCAACAACCCGGCTGGTGGCGCAAGCTCCTCCGCCCGGGACGCTTCGCCGTTTTCATGGTGATCCTGCTGCTCACGGCGGCAACCACGTATCTCGGTGTCCGCGCGCTGACGCTGAGCAGACAGGCGACGAACCTGGCCGTCGAACGCTCCCAGGCGCTGGACTCGGCCTCCGCCTACGCGGAGGACCTGACCACCTACGACTACCGGAACCTCGACACCTCGACCAACGCGGTGGTGGCCGAGTCGACCCCGGAATTCGGCGACCAGTACCGCGCGACGACCCGGCAACGGGCGGCCGCGCTGCGTTCCCAGCACTCGGTGTCCGTGGGGATCGTCGTCACGGCGGCCCTCCAGGACGAGGCACCGGGCCGAACGGCAGACGTGCTCGTGCTGGTGGACCAGTCGGTCACCAACACGAGCACGCCGAAAGAACAGACCACGCGCAGTGCACTCAAGATCACACTGACCAGGACCCGGACCCCGGCCGGTCCACGCTGGCTGATCAGCGATCTGAGACTGCTCTAGTTGCGCTGCATGTAGGACAGCAGCCGCAGGATCTCCAGGTACAGCCAGACCAATGTGGTCATCAGGCCGAACGCCGCGTACCAGGCCCACCGGGCCGGGTAGCCCTCGCGGATCATCCGGTCGGCCTGCTCGAAGTCCAGCAGCAGGTTGAACGCGGCGATGCCGATCACGATGAGGCTGAACACGATGGACAGTGGGCCGCCGCTGCGGATGCCGAGGTCGACACCGAACAGGCTGATCACCAGATTGGCCAGCATCACGACGACCACGCCGACCGTGGCGCCGATCACCCACTTGGTCAGCCTGGGCGTGACTCGGACGGCGCCTGTCTTGTAGACGACCAACATCGCGGCGAACACACCGAACGTGCCGATGATCGCCTGGAACGCGATGCCCGGGTAGACCGACTCGAACAGGCCGGTGATCGCGCCGAGCAGCACACCCTCGGCGGCGGCGTACGTGAGCACCAGCGGCGCGTTCGGCTTCCGCTTGAAGATGATGATCATCGACACGACGAGACCGACGAGCAGCGCCGGGATCGCCAGCACCGACGCGTGGAACAGAATGGTGAGCGCACCGGTGACGATCGCGAGGCCGAGCGTGACCGCCGTCTTCACGACCACGTCGTCGACGGTCATGGGCCGGTCGCCCGCTGCCTGGAAGGCACCGTAGGGCTGCCCACCGGGCTGGCCCTGCGGGTTTCCATAGCCATTGCGCGGCAACCTGGCGAACGCCGGGTTGCGGGTGGCGGTGGGGGTGTTCCTGGGCACCTGATCCTCCTGGCCATCGGCCGCGTACATCGACCCTTGACAGACCTTTACTACCGTGAGAACGCTTCGGCGCGTCAAACGGTTCCACGGTGGCCCCCCACCCGCGATCACCAGCCTAGCCGGATGGCAACCCTTCACCCAGACGGACGTTCGACTACAGTCAGTAATCGCTGCGACCGTGGCTCCGACGACTCGCTAACACCGATGGCTCAAGCACGGCTACCCGAGGCGATCAAGGGCGTCGACACCGTCCGTTGCTAGTCCACCCGACGGCGGCTTGTCAGGTTCGTCCGACGACACCAGGCTCACCACTGGTGTCCGCGCGACCACCGGTCGTCGCCAACGGCTCAGCTCACCGCGTGAGGAGCGCACGTCATGGCCCTGCGAAAACTGGCCGCCGGAGTAGTTGGCACCCTGGTGCTGACCGGCGCGGTCAGCCTGGCCAGTCCCGGCATCGCCACGGCGGCCACCCAGGAGGGCATCGGTTTCAACGTCACACCGGCACAGCCCTACCTGCACAACCCGGACGCGTCGGACTGGATGGGCTCGTTCATCGTCGGCGGACAACAGGTCTGGTGTGTCGACTTCGCGCTGAAAGCGCCGGACACCAACGAGAAGTACTCCGACGGCGACACGCTGCAGACCAAGTTCGGCGCCGCGCTGGACCCGACGGTCGCCGCCGAGATCTCCTATCTGTTGCTGCGCTTCGGGAACACCACGTCGCCGGACGACGCTGCCGCGATGGCACATCTGCTGCACGCGTGGACAGCCGCGCCGCAGACACCGTCCCAATTGGACCCGGCCAACGATTTCCGGCACATCGCGTACGACATCGACTACCACCTGAAGAAGCTGCCGGCCAGCGCCCAGGCCGCCGTCACGGCGCTGTCGGCGGACGCGGCGGCCAATCACGGACCGTGGACGACGTCGATGGCCGCACCCACGACGACGCAGGTCATCGGCACGCCGGCCAACTGGACCATCAACGTGCTCAACGCGGCAGGCAAGGGCCTGTCGAACCTGCCGGTGACGCTCACCGCGACCGACGCGACGCTGCCCGGCGGCGGCACCACGGACGTCGTCAACACGCCTGCCGACGGCAGCCCACTGACCATCGAGGTTACCCCGACCGGCGACAACCCGAAGCTGGTGGCCTCTGTGGACAGTCCGGCTGCCATCCCGAGGGTACGCGTGCCGGCTGACGTGGACACCCAGAAGGTGGTCACCACCGGTGGCACCACGCCGATCACGTCGACGGCCACCGGCACGGCGGAAACCCCGCCGGGCAAGGTGACGATCACCAAGACCGACGCCACCACCAAGGCCCCGATCCCCGGCGTGAAGCTCGAACTCACCGGCCCGGACAAGAAGAATCCCGCGCTGCGGGCCGACGGCAAACCGCTGACCGGGCCGGACGGCAAGCCGCTGATCCTGACCACCGGCACCGACGGCACCGCGGTCGCGGACGGTCTGCACACGCCGCAGCAGGTGTGTATCGTCGAAACCGCGCCACCGCCCGGCTACGATCAGGCGTTCAAGGCGTCGTCGCCCCCGACAGTGTGCGGTGCTCTCATTGCCGACGGCACACTGAAACTCGCGCTCACCAACGTGCCTAACAAGGTGCCGGTGGCGATTCCGGCTGGTGGTCCACCACCGACGATGACGGCGTTGTCGACCGTGCTCACCAAACCGGCGCCTGCGGCACTGGTCCTGTTCGGCGGGCTGCTGGTGATCGCGGCCGGCTGCGTCGGTCTGGTCACCGCCCGCAGAGCCTCCCGTCGGCGGCGGTGATCCGGTGCGACACCGCGCTGCCGAACTCGGTCCCGTATTCGACGCCGCGGGTTACGGCGGTGGCTTCGACCTGGAGGCCGGCGAGAGCTTTCCCGGTGGCTTCGAACCGATAGCGGAGCCGGCACCTCAGCCGCAGCCGTCGCGCCGTGGCCGTCCGGTCGCGGTGGCCGGTGCCGCCGCTGTCGCGCTGGTCGGTGCCGCCCTGCTGGTCGCCGGGGCCTCCCAGATGGTGCAGCGGGACGCGTTGTCCGGGCTCGCGACACCGTTGCCCGGACCCAACGTGGTCGCCATGCACCAGGCCGGCAACCCGGCGGGCGCTGCGGCCGCACACCAGCCGCCCGCACCCCCGCATCGGGCAGGTACCAGCACAAAGTCGCCGACCAGCACCGCGCCGCCGGCCACCACCAAGCCGGTCCAGCACGCCCAGGGCACTCAGTTGCCCAACACGATCCGGCTGCCGCGCGGCGGCACGGCGTATCTGGTGCATGTCCAGGTGGCCGACGACGGCTCGCTGCCCATTCCATCCGGAGTGGACCAGGCGGTGTGGTGGGGCACCGGGCTGGACGCCAAGGCAGGCGCCACGGTGTTCGCCGGCCATGTGAACTGGGCCGGCGTGACGGGGCCGTTCGCCGAGCTGTGGAACGACCAGATCGGCAACGTGATCACCGTCCGGGACAACTCCGGCGCCCAACTGCACTATCGGGTGACGCAGGTGCTGACACTGAACAAGAGCACACTGCCCAAGCAGGCGCCGACGCTGTTCTCGGCCACCGGACCGCAGCGGATCGTGGTGGCCACGTGCGGCGGCGAATGGGTCGGCGGCACGCTCGGTTACGCGGACAACCGGGTGATGGTGGCCGTTCCGGTGACCTGACGTGCCGGTGACGTGACACAGCCGGGCGCGTCGGCTTGTGGTTGAAATGACACCGATATCGCCAGTTGGGTAGAGCCCACTTCTGCCCAGCGCAGTACCTGTGAAGATCGCCTTCGTCAAGACCACGCCGCCGGGCACCGGTTCGCGGCTGCTGTCTGTTACCGCTCGAAGGTCTGCGCGGTGGAACTGCTGCTCAACCACACCGTCGACGGGCCGGACGAGTACGTGGTGGTCGACATGACGGCGGGTGCCGACACGTTCGCGTCCGGCCTGTTCACCCGGTTCGACCCGACGTTCCTGGTGTGCGAGCCGACCGTGCGCAGCATCGGCGTCTACCGTCAGTAGGCCGGTTACGCGGCCGACTTCGGCGTTCGGCTCGCCGTCGTCGGCGACAAGGTGTCGACGCCGATGACCTGGACTTCCTACGGGCCCGGCTCGGCTCCGACCTGCTCGGCTGGCTGGGCCGCTCGGGCCACGTGCGGGCGGCCGAACGTGGCCGGCACGCGCCGATCGACGACCTCGAACCGGCGAACCGGGCCACCCTGACCGCCGTGCACGACGCGGTGGACCGGGTACCGAGGGACCCCGCCCGCTACCACCGGCAGGGTATCGAGTTCCACCTGCGCGACGCGGCCGCGTGGGCCAACGAGCGGACCGGCCGTGACCTGGCCGAACAGGTCGACCCGAGCTTCTCGCTCACCAACTGAAACCGCTTACCGCAGCAGCTACGGCAGCGCGAGTTCGAGGCCGTACGCGGCCAGCGCGGGAGCGAGCGGCTGAAAGTAGTCGATGGCACCGTCGCCGCCGGACACCGTGCCCAGCCCGGTCGAGCCGTCGAACAGCGAACCGCCGCTGTCGCCGTGATCGGTGTGCACACTGGTCTTGATCAGGCCTCGGACGACGTCACCGCTGCCGTAGTCCACGGTCTGGTCGACGGCGGTGACCTGGCCACACGTGACCTCTGTGGTCTGCCCGCTCGCGCACACCTGCTCACCGACGAACGGCGTGCCGACCGCCGTGATCGGCTGCACAGTGCCGTTGTAGAGGTCGACATCGCCACGGGCGTCGGCGTCGTCGTCCCTGATCAGGCCGTAGTCCGACGTCGGGAAAGCCGACACGACCGACGGGCCGATCCCCTGCCACGTCGGCATCCCGGCGGTGCAGTGGCCCGCGGTGAGCAGGTATGGCTGGCCACGCCGGACCACGTTGAACCCGGCCGAGCAGATGATCTTGCCGTCGCTGATCGAGTCACCACCCAGCAGTGGACCACTGCTGGCGCTCGGGTCGAGCGGATCAGCGAGGCCCTGCTCGGTGAAGGAGCGCGCGCCGTGCACGATGCGCATCGCGGTGCCGAACTGGTCGGCCAGGGCCAGCAGCCGGGCGGTGCCATCCACGGGGGCGGCGTCCGCGATGGTCACCACGAGTTGACCGGTGGCCGGGTCGATGCCCCAGGCCGTGTTCGGGGTGGGTGGCAGCGCGTCCACCGCGGCCAGTGCCGCCGAAGCGGTGGGCAGCGCCGGCCCTGCGGCCGCCCAACCGGGGAGCAACCAGGCCACGACCAGGGCGGATGCCAACGCGGCCACCGTCACGACGACGGGCCGGGGCATATGTCTCGCACTCACGGTGCGTAACCGTACGCGGTCGATCGACCACGCTGCGGAGCGGGTCGCGCGAGCGGTGCCCGCGCGACCCGGACCGATCAGGCGCCGAAATCGAACCAGTGCAGTGACACGAAGGGTGCTGGCTGCCCGCTGTCGAAGGTCAGGAAGACAGTGTGCGTACCGGTGACCCTGCTGATGTTCGCCGGCACGGTCCGCCAGGTCTGCCAGCCACCGGTGTTGGCGATGGCGAAACTGCCGATCACCGGCCCGGTCACGCTGTCCAGCCGGACGTCGACCAGGCCGCTGACCCCGGCCGCGGCGCCGGACGCCACCCGGCCGACGAACTGGGTCGCCCCGGTGGTGCCGAAGTTGACGTTCGGGTACTCCGCCCAGGCGCCGTTGGCGAGCTGACCGAAGTCCGTGCCACCACCGACATCGCTGGTGACCTCGCTGGTCGCGTTGTGCGAGGCGCTCGCGCTGGTCGCGTTGATCTGCGAGAACGCACTACCGCCACCACCCGCGGGCGGCGGACTGGTCGTCGGTGCCGTCGTCGGTGGCGCGGTCGTGGTCGGCGGCACGGTCGTGCCGCTGGCCGGCTTCTGGTAGACGGCCACGTAGTCCACGGTCATGCCGGCGCCAGACGTCGTCGACGCGCTCGGCGACGCGCAGCCGCAGATGGCGTTCGGGAAGGCGCCCCCGATGGCTAGGTCGAGGATCACGAAGAAGCCGTGGTCCACGGCGTTGACCCAGGTGGTGTGGTCGACCTGGCTCTCGTTGACGGTGAACTCGACAACGCCGTCCTTGAGGAACCGCAACTGCTCGGCCGCGGTGTTGGTGCGGTCCACGATCACCGAGTACGTGTGGAACGCGGTCTGGCAACCGCCACAGGCCAGCAACCCACTGCCGATGCCGGTGGTCTCGTTGCACGGGCCACCGGGGTCGACGCCGCAGTGGAACGTGTGCGAGATGTCGGACATCCCGTTGACGTCCTCAAGAATGTCCAGCTCACCGATGCTGGGCCAGTTGGTCGCGGCGACCGGTCGGGCCGCGGCACCCATCGCCCAGAACGCCGGCCAGTAGCCGAGACCGACAGCCGGGTTGGGCTGTTCGATGGACGCGGTGATCTCCATCTCGCCGTCGGCCGGGGCCCCGAAGCTGGTCGACTGGGTCTCCACCCGGCCCGACGTCCAGGCACCGGACGCGCTGCGGATCGGCTTGATCACCAGGTGGCCACTGCCGTCCTGGAAGACGTTCGCCGTGCTGTTGGTTTCGCTCTCCACTTCGCCGGTGCCCCAGTTGCCGGCGCCGCCGGGATAGCTGGTGCCCAGGTCGTAGAGCCATTTTGTGGTGTCCAGGCCGGTGTTGGCGGCACCGGTGAAGTCGTCGGAGAAGACCGTGGAGAAACCGGTCGGTGGCGCCGGCACCGCGGACGGTGTGACGGCGGCTGGCGATGGCGCGGCGGCGGCCTGGCTGGACTGGACGACCGCGAACAACGCCGGGACCAGCGCCAACGCGGCTGCTGCCGCGAGTAAGACGCGCAGGCGGTGGCGCCTGCCTGGTGGCGGTAAGTGCGGATTCGGTAAATGCGGGGATCGAGCTTCGGACATGGCGGATCCTCCTCGACGGTGGGGAGATGGCCGGCCAGCCGCTTGCAATGTAAGCGCTTACCGCGACGCGGAGTCAATGCTCCGTTACTCATGAATCGATACAGTTATGTGGGGTGTGACACTTGACCTAGGCCAACGGCAGTGTGATCGCCGTCAGTACCAGGCCATCCCGGACCAACCACCGGCCCGCCATCGCGGCCAGCGGCGGACCACCGTCGACCGCGGTCCCGTCGATGAGAATCCTCGCACGGAACGTGCCGTCCGGAGCCACGATGACCTCGGCATCCTCGAAACCGAGCCACCGACCGGTCAGCGGGAACCACGACTTGTAGACGCTCTCCTTGGCGCTGAACAGCAGTCGCTCCCACCAGACATGGTCGTCGTCGGCACGCAGGCCGGCCAGCGAGACCAGTTCGGCGCCGAACGCGACGTGGCTCAGCACGCCGTCCGGCAGTGGGCCGTGCACCTCGGCGTCCACACCCACCGACCGCAACCGGCTGGCCTCGGCAACGGCGGCCGCGTAGTAGCCGCTGGTGTGCGTGATGCTGCCGACCACCCCGGCCGGCCACAGCGGTTCTCCTTTGGCACCACGCAGAATCGCCACCTCGGGCCGGCCGAGCGCGGCCAGCGCCCTGCGTGCGCAGGTGCGTGCGTTGGTGACCTCACGCCTGCGCTTGAGCACCGACTTCTCGACCAGGTGCTCCTCGGCCGGCAGCAGGTAGGCCGCCGGATCCTCGTCGCCGACGGTGTCGGCGACAGCAACGTCATCGGGCAGCAGCTCGGCCAGCATCATGCCTCCGACCTCTGGTTCCACGGCGACCGCGTCGGATCGGCCGGCAGGATCGAGCGCAGCGGAACACCGGGCCGCCGCGATCGGCTGCGCCATTCCCTCGGGTAGCCGAGCGACACCTCCTCGAAGCGCACGCCGTCGTACTCCAGCGTGATCGGGATGTGCAGATGGCCGTAGACGGCGACGGCGGCGCGGAACCGCAGGTGCCAGTCGGCGGTCAGCTCGGTACCGCACCACATCGCAAGATGTTGATGCCGCAACATTGTTGTCGGCCCTCGGTGCAGCGGGAAGTGCGTGACCAGGATCGTGCGCATGTCCTCGGGCAGTGCGGCCAGCCTGCGCTCGGTCAGCCGCACGCGATGCGCGCACCACTCCTGGCGGCTGGCGAACGGGTCCGGGTAGAGCACGTGCTCGTCGGAGAACACGAGACCGGTCGAGTACGCGTACTCCATCGCGTCGGCCAGTGACGTGCCCGGATCGCGGAAACTGTAGTCGTACAGCAGGAACAGCGGCGCCACCACGAACGACTCGTCGTCGGTGGTCCAGATCGGGTACTCGTCCTCCGGGGTGACGACACCCAGCCGCCGGCACAGCTCGACGAGCAATTCGTAGCGCCGAAGACCGCGCGGCGCGGCCGGATTCTTGCCGACCGTCCACAGTTCATGGTTGCCCGGCGTCCAGATCACCTTGGCGAACCGCTCGGTCAGCAGCCGCAACGCCCACTCGATCGCGTCGACCGACTCGGCAACATCACCCGCCACAATCAGCCAGTCGTCATCATGCTGCGGTTGGATGCCTTCGATGATCTCCCTGTTGCCCTCGTGGGTGACATGGAGATCGCTGATCGCGAGCAGTGATCGATCTGGCACCCGGCCAGGTTACCCAGCGGCGATACCGTACGGGGGTCCGCCAGTCGACGGAAACCGGTGTGCCGCTTACCACAGCCATACCGGAATCGCGTAACGTCAAGGCATGGCGCGCGCCGAGGACCGTGAACTCGTACCCCTCAAGCCCGGATTCGACGTCGTGTGGCACGGATTCGACCGTGCCCAGGTGAAACAGTATCTGGAAGATCTCGAAGACGAGATCAAGCTGATCTCCGCAGATCGCAATGCCGCACTGTCCCAAGTGGCCGATCTGACGGAGCAGCTGCGGTCCGCCCACGGGCGGATCACCGATCTCGGCAAGCAGGTCACCGAACTGGTCGAGCTGCCGAAGAATCCGGACGACCTCGACGACCGCTGCAAACGGATGGTCCAACTCGCGCACCACCAGGCAGCCGAGATCACGGCGCGGGCGCAGGCCGCCGCCACCCATTCGTGGTCCGGTGCCGAGGACGCGGCGACGAAACTCCGTGCCGGGTACGAGAAGCTGCTCGCCGATCTGGACAAGCAGCGCCAGGAAGTGCGGGCGCAGCACAGCCAGGTGGTCGACCAGGCGCGCACCCAGGCCGTCGAGATGACCACGGCGGCCAGCAACCGGCGGCACGAGCTGGACAAGCAGGCCGAGCAGCGCCGCATCCAGATCGAGGACGAGTTCGAGCGCGGCATGGCCAACAAGCGGCAGGCGCTGGCCAAGGAGATCGAGCACCAGCGCGCGGAGAGCAAGGCCGCCGCGGAGCGCAAGGTCCGGGAGGCCACCGAGGAAGCCGAACGGCGGGTGCGGGAGGCCAGCGAGCGGGCCGAGCGGAAGGTCCGGGAGACCGGTGAGGAGTGCACGCGGCGCGTGTCCGACGCGACGCGGCAGGTCCAGGACCTGCAGTCGCTGCGCAAGCGGATCACCGAGCAGCTCACCGCCGCGCACGGCCTGATGCGCGATGCCACACCGTTGCTCGACCCGATGGAGGACGAGCGGACCCCGGCCGCCGCCGCACCGACCAAGCCCAACACGGTGCCGGCCGGTACGAACATCAGCAACAGCGCGAAGTCCGGTGTGCCGGTGCCGCGAGTGCAGCAACCGGCGACGGCGGGCGGGCAGAAGGGCCGCAAGGGCTGACCAGCCCGCTACCGCACAGCTGGCTACTTGCTGCTCAGCCCGCTACTGCCATGTCCTCGGTCGCGGTGCTGGCCAGGGCACGGACGAAGGCGCCGATCTCCTGGATGGCGGCGGTGCTCTCCGGCAACAGGTCGCCGAGTACCGGGAACGCGTGCACCTGGCCTGCCCAGATCTGCAGCGTGACCGGCACGTCGGCGGCGGCCAGCCGTTCGGCCATCAGTTCGGCGTCGCAGCGCAGCATTTCGCTCTCCGACGCGATGATCAGCACCGGCGGCAGGCCGGCCAGATCGCCGTTCACCGGGGACAGCAGCAGGTCGGCCGCTGGGTCGACGCCGAGCAGCTTGGCCAGCAGCGGCAGGCGCTGCACGGGTGCGTAGGCGTCCCGGCCGGCGTTGGGATGCGCCAGTTTGGCGGCG
>DASUJK010000077.1:0-2512 GCA_036279295.1 Pseudonocardiaceae bacterium
GGACGAGTACCGCACGTTCGGGATGGACTCGATGTTCCCGACCGCGAAGGTCTACAGCCCGCACGGCCAGACCTACGAGTCGGTGGACCGCAAGCTGCTGCTGAAGTGGCGGGAGGACAAGCAGGGCCAGATGCTCCACGAGGGCATCTCCGAGGCCGGGGCGGTCGCCTCGGCGACGGCCGCCGGGTCGGCGTACGCCACGCACGGCGAGGCGATGATCCCGATCTACATCTTCTACTCGATGTTCGGCTTCCAGCGCACCGGTGACGGCCTGTGGGCTGCTGCCGACCAGATGGCAAGGGGTTTCGCGCTCGGCGCCACCGCGGGCCGCACCACCCTGACCGGTGAGGGGCTGCAACACAACGACGGGCACTCGCTGCTGCTGGCGGCGGCGAATCCGGCCGTGGTGGCCTACGACCCGGCGTGGTCGTTCGAGATCGCGCACATCGTCAAGGACGGCCTGCGCCGGATGTATGGCGAGCAGCCGGAGAACATCTTCTACTACCTGACGATCTACAACGAGCCCTACCAGCAGCCCGCCGAGCCGGAGAACCTGGACGTGGAGGGCCTGCTGCGCGGTCTGTACCGGTACGCGTCGGCACCGGAGGGTGAGGGCCCACGGGCTCGCATCCTGGTGTCCGGTGTGACCATGCCGGACGCGTTGAAGGCGCAGGCGCTGCTGTCCGACGAGTGGGGTGTCCGGGCCGAGGTGTGGTCGGCGACCTCGTGGTCGGAACTGCGGCGTGATGCCGTCGAGATCGACCGGCACAACATGCTGCATCCTGGTGCCGAGCCGAGGGTGCCGTACGTGACCACCGTGCTGGGCAGCGACGACTCGCCGATCGTGGCCGTGTCGGACTGGATGCGCGCGGTGCCGGACCTGATCCGGCCGTGGGTACCCGGCGACATGATCGCGCTGGGCACGGACGGGTTCGGCTTCTCCGACACCCGCCCGGCAGCGCGGCGCTACTTCCTGGTGGACGCGCCGTCGATCGCCGTCGGTGTGCTCACCGCGCTGGCCAGGCGTGGCGAGATCGACAGGGACAAGGTGGTCGAGGCGGCCACGAGGTACCGGATCGACGACGTCCGGGCGGCCGGTCCGCAGACGTCCGACTCCGGTGCGGCATAAGCGACAACTACAGCCGACAGCAACACTTGCACCGCGGCCAGCCCCAACGATCCTCACCGCACAGGAGTCCGTTATTCCACGATCGGGCGATAACTGATCTTTCCGGTGGCGCCGTCCCAGCGCACCGTCCAGAGTGGAATTACCGGTGGGGACCGGGGAGAAAGCGCCTCCTAGCGGACGTGCCACGTCGTCCGCTAGGAGGCGCTTCGCCGCCCATCGTTCGCCGTGCGATTCTGGAGCCATGACAGTCACCGGCCGAACCGACGCTACGGGTGGCCGGTTGTCCAGCGCCACGCTGCGCACCATCGAGCGCGCGTCCGGTGATCTGGCTGCCGCGTGTGCCGAGGCCATGGAGCAGCGGCTGCCCTGGTTCGCCCGGCTGCCCGCCGACCAGCGGGCCAACGTACTGCTGATCGCGCAGACCGGCGTCGCGGGTTTCGTGGAGTGGTTCCACGACCCGGCCACCGCGTTCCGGCTGTCCGCCGACGCGTTCCGGTCCGCGCCAAGGGACATGTACCGGTGGGTCAGCCTGCGCCACACGGTGGAACTGGTGCGGCTGGCGCTGGAGGTGTTCGAACAGCGGCTGCCCAGCCTGGCCACGGACGCCGACGAGCGGGCCGTGCTCACCGAGGCCGTGCTGCGCTACGGCAGGGAGATCGCGTTCACCGCGGCCACCTCGTACGCGGCAGCCGCCGAGGCCCGGGGCGCCTGGGACGCCAGGCTGGAAGCCCTGGTGGTGGACGGCATCGTCCGTGGCGACGCCGAGGAGTCCCTGGTGTCGCGGGCCGCCGCGCTGGGCTGGGAACAGGCCACCGAGGCCACCGTGCTGGTCGGCACACCGTCCACCGACGACCCGCCGACCGTGATCTACAGCGTGCGCAGCCGGGCGGCCCGGATCGGTCGGCCCGTCCTGCTGTCCGTGCAGGGGGCCCGACTGGTCGTGGTGCTCGGTGGTCCGACGGACACGCCCGCTGATCACGATGTGCTGGCCCGGCTCGCCGACGTGTTCGGTGCCGGACCGGTGGTCGTGGGACCGACGGTGACCGATCTCGGCGAGGCGCACCGGAGCGCCTCGGACGCGTTGTCCGGGCTGCGTGCCGTGGTCGGCTGGCCGTCGGCGCCGAGGCCGGTGCGGTCGGTCGACCTGCTGCCGGAACGCGCGCTGGCCGGTGACCCGGAGGCCGAGCGGCAACTGGTGGACCAGGTGGCCAGGCCGCTGGAGGACGCGGGTGGCGCGCTGTTGGAGACGGTGGACGCCTATCTGGAGACCGGCGGGACGCTGGAAGGCTGTGCCCGGCTGTTGTTCGTGCACCCCAACACGGTCCGCTACCGGCTGCGCAGAGTGGCCGAGATCACCGGCCGCAACCCCGTCGAATCCAGGGA
>DASUJK010000078.1:0-4702 GCA_036279295.1 Pseudonocardiaceae bacterium
CCCTCGGCCATCACCGTGTGCGCCTTGCCGAACAGCGACTTGCAGATCACCGCGACGCGCAGTCCCTGCTGTCGGGCCTCGATCGCGGCCCGCAGGCCGGCGCCGCCGGCCCCGATCACCAGCACGTCGTATGCGTGCCGCTCGACCTCTGTCATTGGTTTTTCCAGCTTCCTTTACCGCTTTAGAAGAAACGCACGTCCGTGATCCACCCGGCCGCCACCAGCCTGATGTACAGGTCGGTCAGCGAGATCCACACCAGCGACGCCCAGGCCAGCTGCATGTGGTAGCCGTTCAGGCGCGACACGACCTGCCAGAACTTGTAGCGCATCGGGTGCTTGGAGAAGTGCTTGAGCTTGCCGCCCATGATGTGCCGGCACGAGTGACAGGACACCGTGTACGCCCAGATCAGGACGATGTTGATCAGGTTGACCAGGGTGCCCATGCCCGCGTGGCCCCAGGCTCCACTGTGGTCACGGAACGAGATCACCAGGTCGTAGGTCAGGATTCCGGCGAAGACCACCGCGATGTACCAGAAGTAGCGGTGGATGTTCTGCATGATCAGCGGGAACCGGGTCTCACCGGTGTACTTCTTGTGCGGCTCGGCGACCGCGCACGCCTGCGGCGAGCCCCAGAACGCCCGGTAGTAGGCCTTCCGGTAGTAGTAGCAGGTCAGCCGGAAGCCCATCGGGAAGATGATGATGATCAGGCCCGGAGTGACCGGTGCGATGCTCGGGAACCAACCCCAGCCACTGCCCGTTACACAGTTACCGGTGAGGCACGGGGAGTACAACGGGGAGATGTAGGGCTCCCAGAAGTAGTCCTTGTTGATGAGCACAGCCCAGGTCAGGTAGATGACGCAGACCAGCAGGACGGCTGCCTGTACCAATGGGGACAGCCACCAACGGTCGGTGCGCAGCGTCTTCGCCTCGATGTGCGCCCGACCGGGAGCGCCCACGCCAGTGAGGGTCATGTTCTCCTCGTCTCGTGATGACCACGCTGTTGTGGCCTCACGAGACGGTCACCGCGACCAGACAACGACTGGCGAACGGAGTCTCCGGAACCACAACGACCTCGGGTTTACCACCCGGCGTGTCGTGCGGTTGCGGCGGGGTAGGGCATCCGGCGAGGTCACGACACCTGTCGACACCTGCCCGGACCGGCACCGGACACGGCTGCGCCGGTGCGTACGGGGTCCGTTGTGACAAGACCCACACGCGGAGCGATGCGCATATCACCGATCGTGGAGCCGTGATCAGCGGAAACACCTCGGTATCGTCGCCGACCTGGCAGTTCCCTGTAGACCAGTGAGCCGACGATTGCGTTCGCACACGCTCACTGTGATCCACTCAACAGGCATATCCGGCGAGCGCTTCGGCGACCGAATCGACTACCGGAACACCGCTGGCCAGCAATGCGGCGCGGCTCGTGACACCCGTGGTGACCAGCACGCAGCGCGCCCCGGCGCCCTCGGCGGCAGCGGCGTCATCCAGCACGTCGCCGACGAGCAGCACATCGGCCGGGTCGAGTTGGAGCGCGGTCAAGTGATCGATCAGGTGACCGGTCTTGCCGTGCCCGCCGACGTCGACCCGCAGGCCGTCGATCCGGGCGAACAGTGAGGCCAGGCCGTACTCGCCGACCAGCGGCACCAACTCGTCGTGGAACCACATGGACAGCAGCGACTGGCTGCCGCCCGCCTCCTGCCAGCGGAACAGCTCGTCCGGGATGCCGGGCGTGAGCCTGGTCGTGGGTAACAGTTCGCGGTAGGCGGCGTGGTAGTGCCGGTCGATCGCGGCCCAGTCGTCGGCGGAGATCGGCCTGCCGAGCAGGTCGCGGTAGCAGTCGCGCAGGGGTCGGCGGTAGATGGAGCGCCAGTAGTCCAGGTCGACCGGTGCTCTGCCGAACGCCGCGCAGACCGTGTTCAGGGCGGCGATGACGGCGTCGTTGTCGTCCAGGATGGTGCCGTTCCAGTCCCACACCACATGTCGGACACGTTCGCTGCGCACCGAACCACTGTAGGCGGTGGGCTTCCCGCATTCATTGGGTTTCCCAGTCCCGGGAACCCATTTGCGATCATGCTGCGTGAGGTCCGTCACGGAAAGGATTCGGATGACCACGCAGAGCAGTCCAACCCTGCGGCGACGGCGGTTGGCCAGACGGTTGCGGCAGATGCGGGAGAACGCCGGGATGACGCTGGCCGAGGCCGCACCGAGGTTGCACAAGACACGCAGCGCACTGGGTCGGATCGAGAAGGGCGAGACAGCGGCGGACGTGCACCTGGTGCGCAGCATGATGGATCTGTACGACCAGTACGACGAGAACCTGGAGCAGATGGTCCAGGACGCGATGGTGCCAGGCTGGTGGATTCCCTACGGCATCAAGGACCGAGGCTTCATCGGCCTGGAAACGGAAGCCACGATGGCGCTGACATCCCAACTGGTCTACGTTCCCGGCCTGTTGCAGACCGAGGACTACATCCGCGCGGTGTTCAAGACCGGTGGTATTCGGCGAACCCCGAAGGTGTTCGAGAATCAGGTCGCGGCGCGGCTGATCCGGCAGAACCGACTCACCGACGAACAGTCCCCACTCACCCTTGCCGCGATCATCGATGAAGCCGCGCTACGCAAGCCGGTCGGCGGACCGGAGGTGATGCATGCGCAACTCCTGCACCTCATCGAGGCAGCCAAGTTGGAGACCGTGACCATCCAGGTGATCCCCAATTCGGTCGGGGCGCACGAGGGCATGGAGGGCTCGTTCACCATCTTGGAGTTCCAGGACCCCGAAGACCCGAGCCTGCTCTACGCCGAATACCCCAACGGAGCAGTGCACGTGGAAAAACCGGACGAGGTTCGGGACACTAGGCTCATCTTTGACAGACTGCGCTCGGTTGCGCTGCCACCGGTTGACTCCATGGCCTTCGCTCAGCGGGTGGCAGCCGATTGGGCATCCGCGTGAGGGAGACGATTCCGGTGGACCTGGTGTGGCGCAAGAGCAGCCGCAGCGGCAACGGCAACAACGGCGACTGTGTCGAGGTGGCGTTCGCAGAGCGGGTCATCGCTGTTCGGGATTCGAAGAACCCCGAGGCGGGCATGCTGACACTCCCCCGGTCCGCCTGGGCGGCGTTCCTCACCGCGGGCCGTCAGTACCAGCACTGAGCGGCCCGCGATGGTCCCCACCGGCGCTCAGGCCGGGAACGGGAACGCGGTCAAGCAGTTCGGGGCGCTGGCGTGCGCCGGATCGAGGGCGTTGAGCACGTCGCGGATCGTGACCTGGTCGTAGGGCAGGTCGGCGTGGTCGACGGTGTCGTTGAAGCATTGGCTCTGGACATACATGTTCTGCACGCCGGACTCGCGGATGAACGACGAGCCGACCGGTGTCACCACGGTCTCGTTGAGCGTTTCGATGACCGTGTAGTGCACGCCTGCCTGGGCGATCGCGCCGGCGTCCAGTGGGGCCAGGAACGCAGAGCCGCTCTCCTGGTCGACACATGCGGCGCACAGCGCGCCGACAACACTGTTGGCACCCGGGAAGAACGCGGCGAGGTTGGTCAGGCCGTCCAGCGTGGTGCCGTGTGTCGTCGGCGAGAGTCCGACGTAGGAGTGCACGTTCTTGGCGCCACCGAGGACCTTGAGGTAGTACTCGCCGAGCATGCCGCCCTGTGAGTGGCCGACCAGGTCCACCTTGCTGACGCCGGTGGCCTGCTGGACCTTCGTGACCAGCGCGGCGACCTGCTGGACCGATGTCGCCGCCGGGCCGATGGCCTGGATCAGCGAACCTCGGGTACCGCCGTAGTTGAGGCTGAAGACGCAGTAGCCGTTGTTCGCCAGAATCGGTGCCAGCGCACCGAAATCGTCCTCCATCACGGAGAACGTGCCGGGAATCAGCACCACCGGGAACGGGTGGGCGGTACTCGGTTTGCATGCGAAGTTGTTCGTGCCGGGCGGGGACTGTTCCGGGTTGCCCGCGGCCGCCAGTGCGGCGGACACGATGTTGGGCTGCACGGGATTGCTCGCCGCCGCCGCTGTCGCGGGTGCCAGAGCACCGATCAACAGGGCGGACACGGCCAGTACAGCACTGCTTGTCACGCCCTTGAGCAGGGCTGATCGTCGGATACGCAACAAAGCCTCCTCAACGCTGAGGTGCTTGCGCGAAGGTTACTCGCGCGTATACCAGACAGTAAGGTTTCACCAATGTAACCGTCAAGCACCTGGGGTGACCGCTACCTCGCGCTCTGGTACCGATGGGGTCGGCAGTCGGTGAGCCACACCGTGCCCACGAAGGCGGCGGCCATCCCGCCGTGCTCGCCGATCGCCACGACGCCGATTCGAATGGCGGCCCTGTCATCCCCGTCGTCCCTGTCGTCCCTGTCGTCCCTGTCGTCCCTGGTGGACCGGTAGGGACCGACCGTGCCGGTCCACGTCGACGAGCCGGCCGCGGTGGTCAGCATCTCGGTCCGGCCGTGGTCGCCGTCGGACAGCCGTGCGGCCACCGTCGACGCACCGCCGGTCACGGTGACGGTGAAGGCGGTCGATGTCGGGCCGGCACAACCGACCGTGGTGATCCGCTCGTGCTGGATCGCGTTGGGCGGCACGGTGATCGTGAGCCCGGTCGGCTCCGCTGTCGGCGTCGGTACCACGGTGGGCGTGGGTGTCGGCGACGCTCGATGGCGCACCGACGGGACCCTGGGCGCCGGCACGACGACCGA
>DASUJK010000079.1:0-4297 GCA_036279295.1 Pseudonocardiaceae bacterium
CCCGAGGACCGGGGCCTGCTCACCCTGGACGACCTGCTCGGCCTGGTGACCGACATCTCACCGACCACGAAACTGTTCGTGGAGACCAAACATCCCGTCCGCTACGGGGGTCTGGTGGAGGCGAAGCTGGTCGCGATGCTGGCCAGGCACGGGCTGGCCAAGCCGGCGACCAAGCAGGACTCGCAGGTGCTCGCCATGTCGTTCTCGTCGCAGGCGATGCGCCGGGTCCGGGAGCACGCCCCGAACCTCCCCACGGTCCTGTTGCTCGAACGCAGGCGGCGCGGCGGGCTGCCGCCGTGGGCCGACCTGCCTGGCCCCGCCATCCACATGCTGCGCGAGGAACCCGAACTGGCGGCGCGCTGGCGCAACCGGGATGTCTACTGCTGGACGGTGGACCGCCCGGCCGACGTCCAACTGTGCGCCCGCCTCGGCGTGCGGTACATCGCGACGAACTCCCCGGCCGCGACCCGTGCCGTGCTGGACGGCTAACCTCGGCGGCATCAGCAGCCGACCGAGGAGACATCAGGTGGCCAGGCGTACGGCGGTCAAGGGCACGGCGAAGGCGCGCGAGGGAATCAACCCGAGGCAGCCGTGCCCGTGCGGTTCGGGGCGACGCTACAAGGCCTGCCACGGCGCGGCGGGCGGTCCCGTCGAGACGCCGGTGACCCGGCCGTTCGAGGGCCTGGCGGCCGAGTGCGAGCTGGTCGCGCTGCGTGAGTTCGTGCCGTCGGCCACCGCGGTGCTGCCGCTGCTGGCCCCTGCCGAGCCCGCTGTCACGCTGGCCACGGTGCTGCCGGTCGCGTCGGCGGGCCTGGTCCGCAGCGACAGCGCCCGGTTCGCCGGCCTGCAGGTGCAGGCCCACTCCAGTGACATCGGCAGGGACCTGGCCATGGCGATCCGCTGGGCGCAGGCCGCCGCCGAGGGTGACGTGCTGCCGGTGGTCGACGAGTCCGCGGACCCGGTCCGGCTGCTCGACGTGCTCGACCCGAAGGCCGACATCGAGCCCGAACTGCACCCCGACTTCGGCTGGTGGCTGCCGGCGGGCAGCGAGGAGCCCTCCGGTGAGGTCGCGCTGTCGCTGGAACGGGCGAACGCGGCGATCCTGCCCACCGATCGGCTGACCGCCGACGGTGTGCGTGCCGCCTACTGGGTGGACGCTGGCGACCGGGCGCACCTGCGCTGGGTGCGGCCGGAGCCGGAGGAGGACCTGCTGGCCGCGTTGGCCCGGCTGTCCGCGCGTGGTGAGCTGGAGCTGGCCGAGGGGTCGCGGTTCGCCGGTTCGTTCCGGGCGCACGGCCTGTTGGTGCCGGTGTGGGACCTGGACCGCGAGATGCACGCCCGCGAGTGGGACGAGCCGGCCAGGGCGCTGGGCGAGCGGCTGGCCGCAGCCGTCGAGTCGCTGGCCGACGAGCCGATCACCGAGGCCGAGCGGCGGGCCAGGGACGGCCTCCGCGGGCGCCAGGTCACCCTGCGCTGAGCGGGGTTGTCCATAGCTGTCCACAGCTCTGTCCACAGGAGTGTGCACAACCATGATCCTGCACATCATCAGTCGGGACGGCTGGCGGCAAGCGGTTGCGGCCGGTGAGGTCGTCGCCGACTCGCTGGCCACGCAGGGCTATGTGCACTGCTCCGACTACGGCACCGCGCACCTGCCGGCCAATCTCCTGTTCACCGGTCGGACCGACATGATGCTGCTGGTGGTCGATCCGGACCAGGTGCCGGTGCGGTGGGAACCCGGCGACGGGACAGCGCCCGGCGGCCCGTGGTTCCCGCACGTGTACGGCCCGATCCCGACGTCCGCCGTGGTCGCGACCCACGACTTCCCGCCGAGCGCCGACGGCACGTTCGCACTGCCGGCCGCGTTGTCCCGAGTTGATGGCAACCCGGGTTAGGGGCTCGCGCGTGTACGCGGTGACGGTGGTCGTCAGGCCGCCGGGAGGGGAGACCGCTGGTGACCGCACTGGTGCCGAGCACGGCCCGGGCGGTCGGCGGTGTGGACAGACAACCGAAACCGGATGAGGCCGGGCACATAGAGATCGAAGAGGACTTCGGTGAGTTCGTCCGTGCCGTGCTGCCCGGACTGCTGCGCTACGGCCACGCGCTGACCGGCAACCCGCACGATGCCGCTGATCTCGTGCAGGGGGTGCTGGAGCGGATCGGCGCGAGGTGGTCGTTCGTGCTGCGCAGGACCGGTGACCCGGTGGCCTACGCGCGGCGGGCGATGGCCAACGCGCACGTGTCCCGGTGGCGGCGGACCAGGCGGGAGAACCTGGTCGCGGAACTGCCGGACACGGCCGTGTGGCAGCCCGACCGGTTCGACGACGAGCCGCTGTGGCAGGCGGTGCGCGCCCTGCCGCCCCGACAGCGCGCGGTGATGGTGTTGCGGTACTACGAGGACCTGTCCGAGGCCGAGATCGCCAGCACGCTCGGCATCAGCAAGGGCACGGTCAAGAGCCAGGCGAACAAGGCGATGGCCAGCCTGCGGGCGCGGCTCGGTGTGACGGTGGCCGAAGGGCGGGAGGCACGATGACGGACAACGATCGACCCGACGAGCGCCGCCCCGACCTGGATGCCGAACTGCGCAGGCTGTTCGCCGACGAGCGGCTGACCCTGCCGGTGGCCGAGGACATCGAGAACGCCGTGGTCGTCGGGGCACGTCGGCGGCGCAGGCACCGCACGACGGTGGCCGCGGCAGGCGGAGTGCTCGCGGTGGCCGCGCTGGTGTTCGTGGGTGCGGCGCTGACCGGCATCGGCGGCCACCTCACCCACACGGTCACCGCTGCCGCGCCGCCCAGCCTCTCGGCGACGCTGACCACCGCCCCGGCGACCACGACGCCGACCGTGCGGAACGACGCCTACCTACTCGGCCCGTACGGTGCCGACGGCCTGAAGCTGGGCATGCCGGCCGGTGCGGCGCTGAAGATGGGCTACAGCCCGGTCTCGATCATGGGTAGCCCGTACGCGCAGGGCAAATGCATCGGTTACACGGTCTACCCCACGTTGCCCGCCGACCAGGACGGCCCGACCACGACGCCGCCGGTGACCACCGACGCGCTGCCCACCAAAGAAGCACCCAGCGCCGCGCGGTCGGTCATCGAGCAGAAGCTGGCGAAGGAACGGCTAGTGACCGTGCTGGTGTCGGCGCGCGGTTCGATCGTGCAGTTGGGCGGTGTGACCGGCCTGCACACCCCGGAGGGCATCGGACTCGGCACGTCGGCGAAGCGGGTCTACGCCGTGTACGCCGAGCAGCTGAAGGCCGCCGGTGCCCCGGCCAGCGGCCGCTCCGTCGCCGTGCCCGTGCCCGGCAACGACACGGCCACCTACGTGTTCTACCTCGGTGCCGACGGGACGGTCACGTCGTTGTGGCTGCGCAGCGACTCGGACGTGACCTGCCAGTAGTCGTGGCCGAGTAGCTCTGAATCAGAGCTATCATCGGTGACGTGCGAGGTGCTGATCCGGTCGAGCTGGGCGACCAGCTGATGACGACGATGGCGGCGATGCGCCGTCAGGTGCGGCGTGCGCTGCGGCCGAGGGGGATCGGGCCACAGCTGCGCGGCGCCCAGATCGAGCTGCTCCGGGTCGTGCACGACCAGCCGGGTATCGGCGTCGCCGCGGCGGCCAGGGAGCTGTACCTGGCGGCCAACTCGGTGAGCACGCTGGTCAACCAGCTCACCGATGTCGGCATGCTGGTCCGCGAGACCGATCCGAACGACCGCAGGGCGATCCGCCTCTACCCGACCGATGCCGCGGTCAAGCGGATGGAGGAGTGGCGCCAGGCGAGGGCCGCGTTCGTCGGCACCGGCATGGCCGGGCTCACCCCGGCCGGCCGGCAGGCGATCGCCGCCGCCCTGCCGGCGCTGCGCATCCTGCTGGCCAACCTGGACTCCGAAGGGCGACCTGATGACTGAGGTGTCCGAGACGGCCGACGCCGTGGGAACCGGTGGCGGACGACGACTTGCCGTGCGGTGCCTGGGTCTGCGGCACACGTTCGGTGACACGGTCGCGGTCAACGGTGTCGACCTGGACGTGGCTGCCGGCACGACGTTCGGCCTGCTCGGCCCGAACGGCGCCGGCAAGACCACCACGATCCGGATGATCACCACGCTGCTGCCGGCGCCGCCCGGCGCGGTCGAGGTGTTCGGTGTCGACGTGGCCAAGCAGAAACTGGCCGTGCGCAGGCTGATCGGCTATGTGCCGCAACAACTTTCCGCCGACGGCACGCTCACCGGCCGGGAAAACGTGGCCCTGTTCGCGCGGTTGTTCGACGTGCCACGGGCGCGGCGCAAGGCCGCCGTGG
>DASUJK010000080.1:0-17389 GCA_036279295.1 Pseudonocardiaceae bacterium
GCTGACTCGTGCACAGGCGATTTCCAGATGTCTGCGGAGTTCCTTTGTCGGAGGGGCGTTCTTGATAGGATTCGGGACCGGTTTGGTCGTCACGTGCTGTCCAACTCGCGGCGAGGCGTGGTAGCGAATGCACGGATGGACTCTCGAATGTCGTTGGCGACCACGACCGTACGGTAGGGCGGCGCTTCGAGCGCTGTCGCAAGCGCCGCAAGTGGAGGACGGAGATGTTCGGTGCGCAGGACGACGGGCAGGGCAAACACGTCGGTGAGCGCGTCCTCGACGCCATCAAGGTCGTGGACCGCCAGTCGGGCGACGGCGATATCGATGCGTGCGAGCGCGATATCTCCGTAGGAACGCTGCTCAGGCTCGCCGGAAAGATAGCTGTCAATGGCGGCCCGCGCATGACTTTCGGCCATGGCCGGGTGCCCGATCAGGCTGAACACCTGTCCAGCGTACATCTCGGCCTTGGGCTCGGGGAACTGAAGAATCCCACCGATGTCGTCCAAATCTGCGACGTCGCTAGAACCGCGTAGCGCCTCGCGTGCCCGTTCGGACGCGGTAAGCGCGGCTCGAACGACCTTGGTGTCACTGGACAGTCGAGCGACGATGCGGGCTTCGTAGCTGGCCAGTCGGACCGCAGCGGTCCCAGGAGTACGAGATCGTGCCAGCCGTTCGCAGGCAGTGCGTACGTGCGTGAGCGCGTCACGAAGACGACCGGTGCCCTCGGCCAGCAGCGCCTGTGTTCCGCACGCCCAAGCGCCAAGTTCGACATGATCGGCATCGGCAGCACAGAGTTGGGCCAGCCGAGCCTGTGTCATTCCTACATCCGGGTAACCAAGCAGGTGAGAGGCGTGGGCCATCACTACGGACGCCATCCCCACGAGGGTCAGCAGTTCACGGACGTGTCGAGGATGGTGCCGGTGCGCCTCGATGTCACCGAACATTTCCCTGCGTAGCCCGGTCAGGTCGTCGAATACCTCGGCGATTGGCCGGTTCAGGAAGTCGCCGGACGCCACGATCAAGGCGTCACGGTATATCTGGACAGCGCCTGAGCTCGTGCTCGTGGATTCCATCCATGCACTGATGCGTCGAGCGTCACTGGCTGCGGCCCTCGTCATCCCACGTACCGAGGTTGCCAGAATCGGGCTGGGTACACCCGCCGGCGGTGCTAGCAGTTCATCGATGGATGATTCAAAGAACTTCTCCAAAAGGCGTACAGTGGCAGGGCGCAACTGTTCTACCGTGAGCGTTCGGGCGGCAATCCGCTGCGCGTGTCGAGTACTCATCGTACCGACTTCGTTGTTCTCTCGGGCGAATACTTCCAACTGCTCGGAGAATTCTTCAAACGTGAGTCGGCGTTCTCGGATACGTTGCGCCAGCACCGTTCGTATCGGATATCCCCTCGGCATTACAATTGCCTCCATGCACGTGTAGCTCTGCCTACGACTGGTCACCTGTGAGGCGGAGTTCATGCGGTTGCCTGCACGGTCGGGACGACATAGGGGTGCCGACCACAGGAATCGGGATGGTCCAGGGCGAGCACCGCGTCACGAAGTGCGGCCCGGAGGCGACCCGCCTGCAATGGCTCCAGAACGGCGACTGCGCCCAGCGGGAAGACCAGGACTACCCGGTCATCGCAGGTGGGCACGACCAGGATCTCCCGCCGTCGACCGGCGACATCCCGGCACGCTGCCGCCCACTGATCGAGCCCGCGTCGCGTTCGCCACATGACCGCTCCCCGCTCATCGCACCGACCCACGGGTATGGGGTCGGTTGGTGGTACCGGCGAAGGCGGACCAGATCGGGGTCCGGCCCGGCCCCGCCGGGGCTGTGGTCTGGCGATCGATGATCGTCAGGAGGTCTACCGTGTGCCCTGCGGTGTGGCATCCATGTTAGGCATAATGCCGCACATCATGCCTAATGTAGGCGCGCTCCAAACGGGTGATCGTGAAGGTCACCGTGCGTGACGACGAAGCTCAAGGAAGACGTGAGGAGCGGAGGACACACGATGCGACCGACCGTGCGCAGTCGCCGTCTCGGCAGCAAGTTGGGCTTCTACCGACAGCAACGCGGGCTGTCCGGCACCGACCTGGCCGCTCAAGTCGGCATCCACCAAGCCACCTGGTCGAAGATCGAATCGGGCAAGGCCAAGGTGTCCCCCAACGTGCTCGCCCGCACCGTGGACGTACTGGGCATTCCTGCCGACGTGGCTGCCCAGTTGGAGGCACTGCGCCGCAAGGCCGACGAGCCGGGCTGGTGGCAGGACTACGGCGACATCCTCTCCGAGGCCGTGCAGATGCTCATCGAACTGGAGGCCGACGCCTCGTGGATACGCACCTACGAAGGCGACATCATTCCCGGCCTGCTCCAGACCCGCGACTACGCCGAGCGGATCATCACCGCGGCCTCGCCGCACGTGCGGGTTGCCGACATCGACCGCTACCTGGAACTGCGGATGCGGCGCCAGAAGCGGCTGTACGACGGGCTGAAGGTGACCGCGATCATCGGTGAAGCCGCTATCCGTCAACAGGTCGGCGGCCCTGCTGTCCTGCGGGAGCAACTTCGGCATATCACTCGTATGGTCCACGAGCACGATGTCACCGTGCAGATCGTCCCGTTCACCGCCGACGCCCACGCCGCGCTCGGTGACTCGTTCGTGATCATCCAGTGGCCAGACGAGACCAATCCTGAAGCCGTCTACGTCGACGGGATGACGTCCTGGACAGTGCACGAGCGCGGCGGCGTGATCCGCAGCTACCTCCACGCCATCGGCTCAGTGCAAAGCCAGGCACTGCCTGCGAGAGAATCACTGGGCCTCATCCACGACGTGATCAAGGATCTGCGATGAACTCCGATTCCCCAACGGCCCAGACCCGGACCACGTGGCGGAAGAGCAGTTACAGCACCGCTACCGGCAACTGCGTCGAGGTCGCCCCCACGGCCGACGGCGTGTTGATCCGGCATAGCAAGCACCCCGCCGCAGGCATGATCACCTTCCCATACCCCGCCTGGGCTGCCTTCGTCCGCGACGCCTCCGAAGATGTCCCCACCAGCACAAACGGGGTCGCCGCCATCACCAAGATCGACACCTACACCCTGGTCAGGTCGCTCACCGCTGATGTCGAACTTCGCTTCGACGACGGCGAGTGGTCCGCTTTCCTCGCCGGCGCCGCCGACGGCGAGTTCGACCTCGTCAACAGGAAGACCTCGCCGCGACGTTCGAGCTCGACCGGTGGGCGTCAGCACCTAAGGTCATAGGAATCAACAAGATCCACATGGGTCACGACCTGCGCCAATACATTAAAGGATCAACTTGGTCAGGAACTCAGTAGCAATGTCGGTGAACCGGCGACGGGGTCGGGCAAGAACTCTTGCCCGGTCGCTCCGGACCAAACGGGTACCGACCTACGGTTTACTCGCCTTGGCCGGTGGCTACTTGGGCGCTCAGCGATCAAGCTCACCCAGCCGACGAAGTACCGCCCGCAGGTTTCGTACGTCCGGGTGTTCCGGGCCAAGTTCGCGTTCCTCATCGACGAGCAGGTTATGCAGTTCCCGAGTCGCGCTGCTGACATCCCCTGAGGATGCCAGCAGCAAGCCGATCTGACGGCGTAGCTCGAATACCTCGGTATGGCTGGGGCCGTGGACGCGCCGCTGCACGTCGAGGATGACGCGAAACTCCCGCACGGCGTCGGTGAGTTCGCCCAGCTCCGCGTGGCATAGAGCGATCTGGGTGCGGCACCCCAGCACTTCCTCGTCTTCTTCGCCGCGTAGCGCGGCGAGTTCGCGAGCGAGCCGCTGATATTCCGGCAGGGCTCGTCGGTAGTCACCGCCCAGCACCAACGTTCCGGCGAGCTGGAGCCGGAGATTCAGCATCGCAGGCCCATGCCGGGGTGCGGAGGCGAGGAACCCCGCGAGCAGTTCGGCGGCCTGGGTGAACCGACCCTCATCGGCGAGGTCGGCGGCTTGGTCACGCACATCACCCAGCACGACCGAGTCGACGGGCGGGTCGGCTACCGGCGTGGCCTTCGCGGGACCAGATACGCCCGTGGGCTTGGGCCGAGGAGCAAGTGGATACCGGTAGGGGCGCGTCGGATCGGCGGGTTCCAGTTCGCCCGAGCCGGCCGTGGTCGGAATGGCCGGAGGCAGGAATGGTTGCAGCCGCAAGTAGACGGCCTCGGCGTCGGCCGGTCGCGCTTCAGGGTCCTTGGCGAGTAGGTCGAGCACCAGGCGCTCCAGCGGCTCCGGCACCTCCGCGCGCAACTCGCGGAGCTTCTGGGGTTCGGCGTAGGCGTGGGCATACATCATCGGTGCGCCACCCTTGGCCGGGAATACCTGCTGGCCGCTCAGCAACTCATGCAGGACACAGCCAAGGGCATACAGGTCGCTGCGTGGGCTGACGGTGCTGGACGTAACCTGCTCCGGCGACATGTACGCCGGACTGCCAACCGTCTCCCCTACCGCAGTCACGCGGGTGAGCTCCGGGTCGAGCAGGGCGGCCACACCGAAGTCAAGGACTCGGACGACGCCACCCGAGGACAGCATCACGTTGCGGGGCTTGAGATCTCGATGCACGAGGGACAGAGCGTGAGCGCCGACCAGCACGGCTGCGATCTGCGCACCGATCGCGGCCGCCCAGTCAACCGGCAGCCGCCCGCGCTCTGCCAGCACATCGCCGAGGTCCTTGCCGTCGACCAACTGCATCACCAGGTACAGCTGCCCGTCATCGACCCCCACGTCGAACACGGCTGGCACACCGGGATGCTCCAACCGCGCCGTAAGCCGGGCCTCCCGGCGGAACCGGGCGAGCACCGATCGCCCGGCAGTTCCGGTCGGCAGGACGTCGGGACGCAGCACCTTCAGGGCCACCCGCCGGTCGAGCCGGGTGTCATATGCCTCCCACACCCGGCCCATACCGCCCTGCCCGATCGGGGCGGTGAGTTCGTATCGGCCCGCGATCGTCCGTCGCGTCGTGTTCACCACCGGATGCTCTCAGTTCAGCGCCGTTGTTGGCAGGCTGTCGCCCGAAATGCCCACGACCTGCTCGGCAAGATCGTGTGGCAACTCAGCGCCCCGGGCCAGCTCGCCGTCAGGCGACGTTGCGACGAAGTGTCTCGTAGGCATAGCGACGGGCCATCCTGGTGAGTTCGGACTTGAAGTCGTTGTCGTCAGAGAAACGTTGCAGAGCCTTGGTGTTGTCCTCAATTCGCTCGATCAGCTTGTCCTCGAACACGTCGTCAAAGACGTGCCCGAAATCCTCTTCGCTGTTGACCGCGGCGGCGGCCTTCACCTTCGGGTCGGTCATCGCCGCGCGGGCCGAGCCTCCCACCAGGTCTCCCTCACCAAGATTCGTGCCGAATCGCTCGTTGAGCTCGGCGATCAACTCCGACAGGCGCACCTGCTCCGGCTCGGTGGCGGCGCCCGCTCCATCCCCGGTGAATCCGGGCAGCATCTGCTCCCCCTCCGGGGTAAGCCCAAGATCGCTGTCACCGGTCTTGGCGATCCGGAGGTGGGTGAGGTCGACCTGCCCGATGTCCAGGCCGGGGTCGTCCCGCTTCTTCAGCACGTTGAGCAGGAACCGCCCGTACACGTAGAGTCGTTCCAGGTCAGAGTCGTGGTAGGACACGACCTGGGAGAGGAAGCCCTACTTGCGGACGTAGTCGTGCAGTGCCGAGCGGAACTCCTCGGCCCTGTCCGGATCGGTGTCCAGGAGGGCGGCGAACCGGTCACGGGCCGGGTCGGTGTGCCGGTAGAGGTCAGCGTGGGCGCGCTGCCCCTTCGACGTCGACGTCCCCTGCCCGTCGGCCGCGTAGTACGCCTGGGTGAACGAGTCCATCTCGGACTCGACGAGCAGCGCGAAGTCCATCACCGTGCGCTGAGCGACGTAGAGCAGGTTCGGGTCGGTGGGCGCGGTGATGGTGGCCTCGTAGAACGGCTGGAACGCATCCTTGATCTCGTCGGCCTCGTTTGCGAAGTCGAGGACGAGCAGGTCGGACTGGCTCTTGAGGGGATGCGTCCGGTTGAGCCTCGACAGAGTCTGCACGGCCGCCACGCCGTGCAGCAGCTTGTCGACATACATCGTGGTCAGTAACGGCTGGTCGAAGCCGGTCTGGTACTTGTCGGCCACTACGAGCAGGCGGTACTCGGGCTTCGGATTGGTCTCGGCATGTGGGTCGTCGGCTCGCGTGTAGTCGAACTTCTTGGGCAGGGCCGATTCGCCGAACCCGTTGAGGCCGGCTTCGGTGACCTTGTCCTCGGGGTTTCCATCGACGGTCAACTCACCGGAGAACGCGACCAGCAGGCCGCAGTCGGTGTAGCCGCGCATCTCGGCATACGCCGCGAGCGCGCGGAACAATTTCATCGCATGCTCCCGCGAACGGGTCACCACCATGGCCTTGGCACGGCCGTCCAGCCGGTTGCGCACGCTGTGTTGGAAGTGTTCCAGGATGATCTCGGCGCGCTGCCGCATGCTGGCCGGGCTGAGCACCGCGAACCGCGCGAGTTGGCTGCTGGCCTTGCGCTCGTCGACCTCCCGGTCGTCGGGGTTGCCGTTGGCGAGCTTCCAGTACGTCTTGTAGGTGACGTAGCCGCGCAGCACGTCGAGGATGAAGCCCTCGTCGATGGCCTGGCGCATGGAGTAGATGTGGAACGGCCGCAGGTTGCCGGTGGCCGGGTCGGGGGTGCCGAACAGCTCCAGCGTCTTAGCTTTGGGAGTGGCGGTGAACGCGAAGTAGGACAGCGTCTCGTGCCTGCCGCGCGCCAGGGCTGAAGCGGTCAGCGGGTCGCCGTCCTCGTCGATCGCGTCGCTGCCCAACCGCAGCAGTACCCTCTTCAACGCCGCCGCCGACTCGCCGGACTGCGAGGAGTGCGCCTCGTCCACCAGGATCGCGAACCGCTTTCCGCGCAGGCCGCTCACCTTCTCCAACACGTTCGGGAAGGTCTGGAGCGTGACAATGAGGATCTTCGTGGTCTCACCGGCCAACGCCTCGGCCACCTGGTCGGACTTCGAGCCCTCAGATTTGTCGCTGATCTTGCGGACGACGCCGGCCTTGTGCTCGAACTGGTAGATGGTGTCCTGCAGCTGGCGGTCCAGCACGGACCGGTCGGTGATGACGATGACCTTGTCGAACACCGGCTCGTTGGCGTCGCTATGCAGGTTCGACAGGCGGTGGGCGACCCAGGCGATCGTGTTCGACTTGCCGGAGCCTGCCGAGTGCTGGACCAGGTAGTTGTGCCCGGACCCGTGGGTGGCGGCGTGCTCGGTGAGAGCACGAACGGCGTGCCATTGGTGGTAGCGAGGAAAGATCATCGGCAGGTCATGTGGACTGGCCTTGCGCCCACTGGCCTTGCCCTCGGCGAGCTTCGGGTCGGCGACGTGCATGAAGCGCCGGATGATGTCCAGCCACGCGTCCGGCTGCCACACCCGCTCCCACAGGTAGGAGGTGCGGTAGCCGCCGGGCGCGGCCGGCGGGTTGCCAGCGCCGCCGTCCACGCCGGGCCCGTCGGAACCGGTGTTGAACGGCAGGAACCGCGTCTTCGCGCCGGCCAGCCGAGTCGTGATGAACACCAGGTTCGGGTCTACTGCGAAGTGCACGAGAGCGCGGCGGGCGAACAGGGGTTCCTTCGGGTCGCGGTCCTCCCGGTACTGCGCCTTGGCGTGCTCGACGGTCTGTCCGGTCAGGGGGTTCTTCAACTCGGCCGTGGCGACGGGCACGCCGTTGACGAACAGCACCAGGTCCAACGACTTGTCGGGCGTCTTGGTGGAGTAGTGCAACTGGCGGCGCACTGACAGCCGGTTCTCCCGGTACTGGACGAGCGCGTCGTCGGCGAGCGTGTGCGCGGGCTTGAAGTAGGCGAGCCGGATCAGCACACCCCGGTCCTTCACGCCGTGGCGCAGCACGTCCAGCGCACCGCGCTGGTCGATTTCGCGGGCCACATACCGGGCGAACTTCCGCTGGGCGGCGTCCTGATCACCGCCCTCGAACTCCAGCAGCCGATTCCACTGGTCGGCCTGGGTCGCGCCGATAAAGCTCGACAACTGATCGGTGTCCAGAGCAAGTTCGCGGTCGTAGGCGTCGCTCTGACCCCGCTCCCAACCCGAGTCGAGCAGCGCCCGCTCGATCGCATCCTCGAATCTGATCTCTTTATGAACGCTCATCAGTGCCACTCTCGTTCGACAAGTTATAAATGAGGCGACAGGAACACGGAATCACCAAGCCTGATTTTCCTAAGCCCTAGCCGCGGTGACGTCGAATTGTCCAGTCACAGCTGCCGTGATTAATGCACGACGCCGTTCCTCAAGCAGTTTCTCCTGACTATCAATCCGCGTCATCAACTCGTCAAACTTTCCAGTTTCCCTATCCAGCCACTCCACAATGCGCCACTGATCACTAGCGGGAATGTACGGAATCGGCATTTTCTTCATTGCGCCGACATTAAAGTGAGCTTGGATACTTCCGACTGAATACTCATCTACCCTTCTACGGGCGTATGGCGAGTTAAGGACATATTCGATAAAGCGCGGATGCAGATCCGAACGGGGTCGAACTATCACCAAATCAATACAATTGGCGCCGTTCAGTTCCGGCGGAACGACAGCTGCCGCGCCTGCCATTCCTGTGCGGACCACGACGATGTCGCCAGCGGCAAGGGCCGACTTTCGGTGAATCGCATGACCCTCGTGACTAATCATAACCATTTCGGTCTTGTCGACTCGCCCTGGACGAATGTTCAATCCGCGAAGCGCAGGGACACCTCCTCCCTCCACATACCAGACGGCAGGAGTGATGACAATGCCAACAACAACCTCACGGCACAAATAGGCCAAGGGGACAATTTTATCTGTTACAAATTGACCTTCTAGACCGAGCGCTCTTTCGATTACCCGTTCTCGCTTGAGCCCCAGAAGACCCCGCATCCTCCGGCGAAGAGTTACGAGACCATCGATTCGAGCTGTTTCGACGTCGAGAAAATCGGCGATGCGCCGCTGCTCCTCTACTCGAATCAGTGGAAATTGCAACGATCCCAGATCGTCCGCAGTAACGGCCGCGTATGTTGATCCAGTAGCGACGGAGGCGAGAGAGCCGAGCTGCGAATGAAGCCACCACCAAAGAAACCTCGACTCGCAGTTGGAAGGTCTGATTGCCGCCACCCTCGACCGATACCATACATGCGATCCGCAACATTCAAGGCCCCAACCGGTGCCCGTACAGATATGAGAATATCTCCGGGCTCGCATTTCTTTGGCGAGGTCTTGCACTCAAATCGAGCGGTAGGAAATTCCTTGCCAAACTCGGCATTTCCTTGAATAAAAGGAATACCTTCATTTAGATGTCGGACATCCTCAGAAGAGGGGCTTTGACCAGATTTGATTTGCGTAACGTACTTCAGGGCAAGTGAATCAATCACTCCGTCACCTCCGAGAGGAGGCGCTGGATTTCGGATTCCAGTTGCTTCAGTTCGGCGTCGATCTCGGCGAGGGGCCTAGGTGGCGTGTAGACGTAGAAGTGGCGGGTGAAGGGGATCTCGTAGCCGATCTTGGTTTTGTCGTGGTCGACCCAGGCGTCGGGGACGTGCGGCAGGATCTCGCGCGCCACGTACTCGTCGATGTCCTCGTTGAGCGGGACGTTCTCGTTGTCGCGCAGGTCGGGGTCGGGTAGCGGGTTGCCCTTACGGTCGGTCTGCAACTCGCCGTCCGGGTCGCTCACCGACACCGCCGACCAGACGGTTTTGTCCACCGCCGCCGGCAGTTTGCCAAGCCCGGCCAACGCTTCCGACAGACGCCCAGCGAACTCGATCTTTTTCTTCGCTGGTTCGGCACCCGCCAGCGACCGCAGGCCCGCGATCAGTCGGTCGCGGCCCTCATACTTGGCCAGCGACTTGGCCGCCGCCAACTCAACGAGCGCATCGTCGGTGACCTCGAAATGCAGCTTCAGTGGGCGTTCGACCGTAATGCGCTGGTAGCCGAAGTCGGTATTGTCGAAGATCTTCACCTTGCCGTGCAGCGGGTGCGCCTCGTCTTCGGCGGCGGTGAGCGCATCGGCATAGAGGCGGGTCAGCGCATCGATACGGTCATCCGGGACGTACTTGCGCTTGTCCCCCAACGACTTTCGCATCTTCGCCCAGTGCTCGCGGGCGTCGAGCAGGATGACCTTGCCCTTGTGGGCGGCGTCTTTGCGGTTGGTGAGGATCCAGAAGTAGGTGGAGATGCCGGTGTTGTAGAACAGCTGGTCCGGCAGCGCGACGATGGCTTCGAGCCAGTCGTTCTCCAGAACCCAACGCCTGATCTCCGACTCGCCCGAGCCGGCCGCGCCGGTGAACAGCGGTGAGCCGTTGAAGACGATCGCGAGGCGGCTGCCGCCCTCATCCGGACGCTTCATGTGGTGGATCATGTGCTGGAGGAACAGCAGCGAGCCGTCGTTGATGCGCGGCAGGCCCGCACCAAACCGGCCTGCGTGCTTGCGCACTTCGTGCTCGTGCTCGACTTCGTCCTTGACCTTCTTCCACTCCACGCCGAACGGCGGGTTCGCAAGCAGGTAGTGGAAGCGCTGGCCGTGGTGCTTGTCCTGACTGAACGAGTTGCCGAACTTGATGTTGTCGGCGTCCTCACCCTTGATCATCATGTCCGACTTGCAGATGGCGTAGGACTCCGGGTTCAGCTCCTGCCCATACACCTTCACGGTGGCGTCGGGGTTGTGGTCGAGGATGAAGTCCTCGGCCGCCGTCAGCATGCCGCCGGTGCCGCAGGCCGGGTCGAGCACGGTTTTCGCCACGCCCGGCGTTGTCAGGTCCTCGGTGTCCGGGGCGAGCAGCAGGTTCACCATGAGCTTGATGACCTCGCGCGGGGTGAAGTGTTCACCGGCCGTCTCGTTGGAGATTTCCGAGAACTTGCGGATCAACTCCTCGAACACGTAGCCCATCTGGTGGTTGTCCACCACCTGTGGGCTCAGGTCGATCTCCACGAACTTGCTGGCCACCTGATAGATCAGGCCCGAGTTGTCCAACCGGGTCAGCTGGTTGGTGAACTCATAGGACTCGAAGATCTCCTGGGCATTCTGAGAAAACCCACCGATGTAGGACCGGATGTTCTTCGCGACGTTGTCCTGGTCGCGCACGGCTGCTTGCAGGTCGAGCTTGCTGGTGTTGTAGAAGCTCAGCTTCGCGGCGCGCTTCAACAGGCCGTCCATGTTCTGGATGCCCTGCCCGGCCAGCGTGACCTTGCGGTCCAGTACGTCCTGGCGGGTGGGAGCGAGCACGCAGTCGAGCCGACGCAGCACGGTGAACGGCAGGATCACCTTGCCGTACTCGGACTGCTTGTAGTCGCCGCGCAGCAGGTCGGCCACCGACCACAGGAAGCTCGCCAACTCTTGGTGCTTACTGCTCAACGTCGGCCCCTCACGTTCGTCATCTGTCGTCCTCGTCTTCACGTCGCATAGTGGTTGTCGTATTCGATGCTCGTGATGTTGCTGGTCTACTCACCCGGCGATGGGGCGGGTGACAGCACCCCCAGCACGAGCCCGTCCGTCATGGACTGGGTGAAGTCCCGGCCGAGCGCGGCGGCGCGGCCGAGCCGGCTCTCGAACTGCGCCAACCGCCTGAATGCGTCGCCGTAGCGGCGTTGCTCGGCCAGCGGGAGACGGGGCACCTCGACTTTCCGCACGTCGAACCGGTGCGTGCCTGACACTGAAGTCGAGTAGCGCAGCACATCCCGGCTGCGCAGAAATCCGGCGAGGAACCACGGGTCGAGGTGATCGGGGTCGGCCCGCACCAGGAACAACTGCGAGCCCAGGAGCGCGCCACCCTCGGTGATTGCCACCGCGACCGGGTGCGGTGCGATCATCGGTACGACGATGTCGCCGACTCTCAGTACGGTCCCTGCCGGTTCGAGGTCCTCGGCCAGTCGCGTGGACGGTCCTCGGCCGGTGACGACGTCTCGTGTGGTCAGCACCAGCGGCCCGGTTCCGTCGTCGCTGGTCTTCAGGGCCACGATCTGCTGGTGCAGGGCGAGCGCGCCCGACCTGGCCAGCGCCGCGATGGAGATCATCGCCCGCTGGTCAGGATCGAGGTCGACCGGGACCGCCTCGGGGAGCAGATTGGGAAGTTGCCCGAGAAGGGCGGACAGCGACTGGCGGCTCTCGCTTAGGCCGGACAGGTTGGCAACGGGTCGCAGGTGGCGGGACGGGGTCAGGTCCACCTCGTCGTCCAGTAGGTCGATGGCGGGAATCACCTTGTGCAGCCCTGGTTCCGAACCTGATACGCCATCGACATCGCGCCATGCGGTGAGGACGCGCTTGGTGACCATTGGCCAGCCGAGGTCGTCCAACCGGCCCGGTTCGCCACCGGTGGAGTCGACGAGCAGGAGGCCAGCGTAGCCGACCGGCTCGGCCGGTCGGCGCAGAACCCAGAGGTGCAATGGCACGCCGAGCGGCGGCGCGGCGCCTGCGGGCAATGCGATCACCGCGCGCAACGCGCCACGGCGGAGCAGTTCTGCGCGGATCGGGCGGCCGGATCGCCGGGACGCGACCGCGGGCGGCATGAGCAAGACCGCGCTGCCGCCTGGTCGCAGATGAGCGAGGCAGTGCTGCACCCAGGCGAGTTCCGACTCGCCCTTGGGGGGCATGCCGTAGGCCCAGCGTGGGTCGTAGGAGAGGTCCTCGAAGCCCCAGTTCCGGTAATTGAACGGCGGGTTGCAGAACACGGTGTCGGCTATGAGGTCGGCGAAGGTGTCCTGCCGTAGCGAGTCGCCGGTGCGGATCTTCGCTTCGGTGGCGCGGAAGGCTAACCGCGCGGCCGTAAGTTCGGCGAGGGCGGGATCCGCCTCCTGCCCGTGTACCCGGACGTCCGACTGCCCGGCGATGACGGCTTCGCGCAGCAGGGTGCCGGTGCCGCACGCCGGGTCGAGCACGACGCCGCACAGGGGCCATGCGAGGGCGACCATCAGTCGAGCCAGTTCCGGCGGGGTGACCGCTAGCTGACGGGAACTGGCGTCCACGAAACGGTCGCAAAGCTGCTCAAACGCTTCTTCCCTGCCTTCGCTGGCGGCGAAGTCGTCCAGCGCATGGCGCGTGGCGGCGTCCAGCTGGGACCGGCCTGATTTGTTCGCCAGATGGTCACCAGCCGCGGCCAGCACGCCGGCCACGGGGTATCCACCGGCGAGCGCCTCCAGTTGCTGCCACACCAGCTCCCGGCTTGACACGGCAGCAAGTTTGCCCTGCACGCGCAGCCACTCGTAGATGTCGGCCAGCTTGAACGTGGGGCTGGTGTCGGTGCCTCCGACCGGCGGGGGGAAGTCTCCGAAGCGACGTCGCCAGTTGCTGACGGCGGCCCGCCCCACTCCCGCAAGACGGGCTATGTCCGCCGCTGTCACCGCAGTGTCCTCGGCCATGCGCACCTCCTTCGCCATCAGTCGACAGTGAACGTAACCTATCACGTGGATGTCTGTTGACATAGTCAACAGGCTTTGGTCTCATTGACCTCGCACTGAGATGCCTCGGCACCGCATGACTCTCGGCGGAGACCACCAGGCGGTAGACCCTGACGACAACGAACGGGTGCTTCGTCAGGGGCCGCCGGGCACGACTCCCTGCCCACCGAGTGAATGACCTGACATTCCTTGTCCAAAATCGGGACAATCGAGGAACTGCCGCACAAAGATCTGCCAGAACTTCCATGCTTGGACCGCCTACCTATGACCTACATTCGACGAGGGCGGAACATATTCAACGTTTCGTCTCTGTCACGACCGGGGGTAAACCGATGGATGACGCCGATCAGGGCGTGTACGAACTTTTGTTCGATCGCCTGGCTGCTGACGAACGTCTGTCCGAACGATGTCGAGAACTCGTGCTGGCGGCATTCGAGAGCGAGGAACAACTCGCCGCCGCCCTCGCTGGCGGGGTGGCCGCCGGCCGAGTCGCTAAGCGCCGAGCCCAGCCGTCCACCGTGCCACAGATGTTCTTGAGCGCGATCCTCGTGCAGGGTTTCCGTGGCATCGGACCGGCCAGCACCCTGCCGCTGCGGCCGGGGGCTGGACTGACGATCGTCACCGGTCGCAACGGATCGGGCAAATCCAGCTTCGCCGAGGCCGCCGAACTGGTGCTCACGGGGGACAACAAACGCTGGAGCGCCAAGGAGAACAATCAGCGCCTGTGGCGAGATGGCTGGCGAAACCTGCACGGCACTGAAGACGGCCCTGCCTGCATCGGCGTCGATCTGGTGATCTCCGGGGAATCGGTGCCGACCGCGCTGCGGAAGACCTGGCCCGATGGCGGGGATCTCGATGACGGGAAGCTCACCCGGCAACGGCACGGGACGAAGCGAGAGACGATCGACGACACGCTGTGGCGCGAGGAATTCGTGCTGTACCGGCCATTTCTGTCCTACAACGAACTCGGCGCTCTACTGGACGGCAAACCGACCCAGCTGCACGCAGCCCTGTACCGATTGCTCGGTCTGGGTTCACTCGACGTCGCCAGCAATCGCCTGAAGACGATCCGCGGCGAGTTCGACCGGCATGCGAAGGAAATCAAGGAGGAACGGGCTCGCCTGGTCGAAAAGCTGCGCCTGATCGACGATGATCGGGCCCGCAAAGCCGAGGAAGTGATGGACAAGCCCGCACCGAATCTGGCAGCCGTCGCGGAACTCGCGCTCGGTGACGACACCAGCGCCGCTGAGATCTCCGCGCTCAGGGCGCTGGCGGCTCTGCCCTTCCCGTCGCTGACCGACGTCGCAGACTCGATCGAGCGGATCCGCACTGCTGCCCGCCGGTTGACCGAAGCAGCGACCATCGACAACGCACGTGCCGATGAGGTCGCTGCGCTCCTCCGGCTCGCGCTCGCCCACCAGGCCGACCAGGAGTGCGCCTGCCCGGTCTGCGGGGTCGGCACACTCAACATCGCTTGGCGCGAGCGCGCCACCGCTCAGGTGCAGGACCTCGAACGGGTCACTGAACAGCTCCGACGGGCTAACGAATCGTTGGCCACATCTGTCGCCGACGCCAAGCTGCTGATCGCCCCGGTGCCATCGGTGCTCATCTCCCCGCCTGTCGGCGTGAACGTCGGCCCAGTACTCGATGCGTGGCGCGCATGGGAACGGTCGGCCAAGATCACCGAGCCGGAGCAGTTCGCGGCCACGATGGAAACCACCTACCATGTCCTCGCAACCCGTCTGGCCGATCTGATCCGTACCGCCGAGATGGTGCTCTCCCGCCTGGACGAGATCTGGCGCCCAATCGCGGTCCAGCTGTTCGCCTGGCATGACCGCGCGCAACGCGTCTCCAGGGACGCCCCGCTGCTTCGCGACGTCAAGAAGGCCGTCGACTGGCTCAAGAACACAGGCGCGGACCTGCGTGACCAGCGGATGTCACCGTTCGCAGCGGCGTCACAGAAGATATGGGAACAACTTCGCCAGCACAGCAACGTCGACCTCGGCGCCGTTCGCCTCACCGGTACCGGCGCCGCCAGCAAGGTTGTCCTGGACGTGACTGTCGACGGCACAGCAGGAGCAGCGCTGAGCGTGATGAGCCAAGGCGAACTGCATGCGCTGGCCCTATCCCTGTTCCTTCCTCGGGCGACGGTGGACGAGAGCCCATTCCAGTTCCTGGTCATCGACGATCCAGTCCAGGCGATGGACCCCGCGAAGGTCGAAGGGCTGGCACGAGTGCTGGCTGAGGTCGCGCAGACCCGGCAAGTTGTCGTCTTCACCCACGACGACCGGCTCCCCGAGGTCGTCCGCAGGTTGGAACTCGACGCGACCGTTCTGGAGGTGTGTCGGCGCGACCGGTCCCGAGTGGAACTCCGCGAGTGCGACGATCCTGTCACCCGCAACCTGGACGACGCGCGATCGATCATCCGTACTCCTCAAATGCCCGACGATCTCAAGCAGGAACTGGTCGCCACCTACTGCCGGTGCGCGCTCGAAGCAGCCGCGCAGACCAAGATCCGTGGCATCCGGCTCCGTCGGGGCGACGCATACGCCGAGGTCGAGAACGCGCTGGCCAAGGCTCGCACACTGAGGCAGACGATGGCACTCGCGATTTTCGATGTCCCAGGCCGTGAAGGGGACCTCATGGGGCACCTCAACAGCCATGGTTCGTGGGCCGCCGACACGACGCGCATGTGTGCCGAGGGAGCGCACGGGACAGATGTTGGCGACCTACCTCGGCTGATCAGCAACACCAAGCGGCTGGCCGACTGGGTACGGGCATGAACTCCGCCACGAAGATGCGCCTGGACCACGCTGAACTCCTACTGGCCAGCCCCGACTTCACTGCCGTCTGGCCGCGCTGTACGTGCTGGCTGCTGCGACTGGCCGTCGAACAGGCGCTCCGACAGTTCTGGGGTTCCCACCGTCCGGAAGTCGCCAGCTGCTCGTGGCGGAGCCAGTTGCTCGCATTACGGAAATTCACCGATGCCGACACGCAACACAGGGTGTGCGACCTGTGGAACACGCTCAGCCGGGCCGGCCACTACCATCAGTACGAGCTCGCGCCAACCGAGACGGAACTCCGGCGGTGGTTGAACGAAGCACGCCTGCTTACCGCACAACTGGAAGACCAGCCGTGACAACCCGAGCGTCGGTGCACTCGGCCGCGCTGCGTTCACGACGGGCTGCGGGTCGCCTATCTGCGACGGAAGGCTGGCCTCCATCGGTTGGTGCTCTCCATTGATGGCGGTGCGGTGGTGTCATGACGAGCGGCTTCGGCAGGTCGTGCTCGGAGTGCCTCAACGGCTACATGCCCCAACATGGTCGTGAGTGCGTTCTCGAAGTCCAACGAATTGTCCGGGTGACCGGACGCGGCGTGGGTCAGCTCGTGTAGCAGCGTCCCGCAGTACGCGCGTGGATCAGCGAGTTGGTCTCGGCGGATGACGATCCGGCTGTGTTCGGGCTCCCACAACCCGGCGACGCTATCCCCGCTGTCATCCAGTCGCATTGTCTCGGAAATCAGAACCGCGCCGGCCCATGTGTGATGGTGGCTCACGCGTGCGAGGGCGATAAGTCGCTCGGTCAGCTTGTACGTAGCCAGTTCGGCAGGGGTGAGGTGGCCGGGTTCGACGAAGTGAAACGTAAAGCTGTCATTCCAGGCTTCCCGGTACCCGTCGAGGTTGAAGATGGGTCGGCCATCGATGTCGGTGGCACTCCTGAGTCGTGTCGAGATGTCGTCGGGCACCGTGACCAATCGGTAGCCCTCATCCTCGGCGTATCTCAGCTGTGGGCTACCGGCCTGAAGCTCAGCTGGAGTCACGAACACAACCTTGTCGTGACTGGCCAGCACGGTACACGCATGCACGGTGACGTCCTTCCACGACAGCTCGTCATGCATCCGGCCAGTGACATATTCGGCTAGGTCGTCCGCGAGCGGGCGCGCCACCTCGGCTGACCGACATTGCAGGAG
>DASUJK010000081.1:0-6284 GCA_036279295.1 Pseudonocardiaceae bacterium
GGGGGCGGCACGGCTGGCCGCCCGGGTCACCGAGGAACTCGGCGTCGAGATGCCGGTGTCGGCCGTGTTCGACGCGCCGGTACTCGCTCACCAGGCCGAATGGATAGCCAACCAGCGCGGCGGCGCCCTGATCACGTCGGCGCGCCCGGCCGCCGAGGTGACCGGGGGACGCCGACCGGCCGGGCCGGACCGGACCGGCGACCTGAGGATTCCGCTGAGTTCCTGGCAGGCGCGGCAATTCAAGTACCTGCGGTGCAGCCCGACGCCACTGCCGACGATACCGACGCCACTGGCCTACCGAATCACCGAACCGTTCGACGTCGACGTATTCCGGGCCGCTCTTGAGGAGATCGTCGGCCGCCACGACTCGCTGCGCACCTATTTCGCATCCACCGCCGACGGTCGGATCGACGCGGTGGTCCGTGACACCCGGGACCCGCACCTGAGCGTGACCGAGGCACGCGGTGACACCGACCAGGAGCGCCTGGCGGCGGCGAGACGCATGGTCGAGGAGTTCGTCAGCGTCCCGTTCTCCCTTGAGCGCGGTGAACTGTTCCGGTCGCTGGTGATCAGGCTCGCTGCCGACGATCACGTGGTCGTGGTCGTCCTTGACCACATGATCTCGGACATGCTGTCGATCGACGTGCTGCGTCGCGACCTGGCCGCCGTGTACACCGCGTTCCGCGACGGCCGGCCGTCCCCGCTGCGGCCACTGGCCTGGCGGGAATCGGATTTCGCCATCTGGGCGCACGAGCAGTACGACGGCAACCGGTCGTACTGGCAGGAGACCCTGGACGGTGCGCCCGGGTGGGTCGGGCCGGTACCCGGACAGCGGGTCACCTCTGAACCGCAGGACAACCGCGGTCTGGAGTTCGGCTTGCCGTCTGACGTGGCGAAGCGGATCGGTGCCGCGTTCCCGGGTCACGGAATCACGCTGTACATGGCCGGCCTGTCGGTGTGGAGCTCGGTACTGTCCGGCCTGGCCGCAAGCCGGGAAGTGATCATGACCTCACCCATGTCGGGACGTACCCGCCCGGAGGCCGAACCCCTCGTCGGAAGTATTATCCAGACGCTGAACCTGCGGATTCGTACCGACGGGAACCCGACGTTCACCGAACTGTTCTCCCGGGTACGTCGTACTGTCGTCGAGGCGAGTGAGCATCAGATCTTCGAGCACTGCCAGTTCATCGACCAAATACCTTACCCGGCGCGGTTCAGCCTGGAATATCTGTCCACAGCCCCGACGGGTTTGACCGGGGTGACCAGCTCACAGTTCCCGGTCGGCGTCAACCTGGTGTCCAGGACCGCGGTGGTCAGAGACCAGGATCTGAATGTACCGAGGATGCGGATGATCGACCGTCCGAACGGACGTCTCAGCGGGCTGTTGAGCTACAACACGCACGCTTTCGCCGAGTCGTCGATACGGGCGATGGCCAACGAGTTCGGACGACGCCTTGAAGCCGCTCTGGAGCGGCCGGACGCGCGACTGTCTGAATTCGAGTGACAACCCGAGTGGCCACTCCTCAACGGCTGGCCCCTGACCGAGCCGTCAGGGGCCAGCCCTTCGGCGCAACCGCCACCAGTGGCACGGTGGAGTCAGCACCGCGGACACCTGGACCACCCCGGGTTCGTTGGAGGCCGAGAGTTCTGTGAAGGATGATGGCATGCCACCCTGAGGCGCTGCGGTACTGGGTGCGGCGAGACGAAGCCGGGCACCCGTCGGCCGGATCGGCGCAGCCAGCGCCGGTGGGCACGGACACGCAGCGGATCGCCGAGTTGGAGCGTGAGAATCGCGAGTTACGACGGGCAAACGAGATTCTGAAGGCGGCCAGCGCTTTTTCGCGAAGGAAATGGATTCTCGACCACCGCATTGACCAGATTCGTCGACGCCCCCGTGACCAGTTCTGTGTGGAACGAGCTGTCGAGTGATTGACTTCGCCGTGTCGACCTGTTACGCGGCGGAGAAACGAGTGGCACTCCGTCCGCCCGGCAGTTTCAGGATGCCGATCTGATCCCGTTGATCCGTGGCGCTGGTAAGATTCCCGGCGGGTGTACAGGACGTGGAAGATCTGGAAGCAGTTGCGGCAGGCATGGTGGTGGCGCGGTGCACGGTTGATGCGCGAGGGGGGAATGTCCGGTGTCGTGGCCAAGCGTGCCCCGCCGCGAACCACGGTCCCGGGCGATCCGGTCTCGCGGCTTCGTGACCTGGTGGAACGTGACTTCCGGGCGGCCGCGCCGAACCAGTTGCGGGTTACCGACACCACGTATGTCGAATTGGCGGCTGGCGGGTTCTGCTATGCCGCGTTCGTGATCGATGTGTTCTCCCATGCCATTGTGGGATGGCAGGGGGGTGGCCACGTCGCATGCTGGCCATCCTGGCTACGCTCGGCGCGGCACTGGGTGCTGTGACCTGGTGGCAGTCATCCGATGGTGCTGATCCATCGAGCGCGGGCGCGCAGGTACACGACGAAGATCTAGCCGCCCTACGACAACATGATCATCAAACTCCGGCGGGTTATCATCGCCGCGAGATTTCGCGGTCCATGCCCTGAGCTGGCTACACCTGAAGAAAACCAGCCGTCCTCGCGGCCTGGCCGCAGGCGGAGCACGACCCTTACACAACTGCGAAACACGTGGGTCACGTTTTCCACCACTTCGGTGTGGGATCACGTTGGATCAAGGCATGCTGTCGGGAATCGTCAACACCATGACAGATCCCCGACGCGGTTCGGCACAGATCATCCCCGAGCCTGGCTGATCCGATGCGGCGCTGGTACCGTACTCCGGCGTCGTCTCGTCCATTGAGCCGGTCAGCCGGACGTGCGGACAACGGGCTGAGAAGCTTGGGAGGTCCAGTTTCGTCATGGTTCGCCATTGGCGGCTGTGTGGTCGGCGACCTTGTGGTCGCCCGTGTCATACCTCGGCGTTCTTGACGGGGGCCACCGTTGATCGATAGCGGAACGGGCCATTTCCGGCGCAGCCGGCTGCGCCGGAAATGGCACATAGCGTTCGCCCTGATGCTGGCTACTCTCGGCGTTGCCGTGGCGGGCTCCCTGGTGGCCGACTACCAGGTGGTCGGCCGTTACAAGACAGCGGCCGACCAGATGGAAACGGTGCAGGCGCTGTCCTCTCGGCTGACCGGCACTCTCGCCGGACATGAGGCACTGGCGCATGCGCTGTGGAACGGCGCTCCGATCGACCGCAGCAGCTACCAGCGGCAGCAGAACCAGATCATCTCGTTGTTCGACACGGGCATCCGCGAACTCCGCGATCCGGACCAACGCGCGCTGCTGGTCGAAGCGGCGGCGACCTGGCGCCAGGTGCTCATCAGCCGTGGCCTGTGGGCCCCGTCGGCCGCCCCCGATCCGGGCGTCACCCTCACCCTGCAGCAGCAGTTCGCGCAGGCCTCGGACAAGGTGAGCGTCACCGTGAGCCAGCTGTCCACAAGCGGAATCGAGGACGGCCGACGTGACCTCGCGACCGCCGACACATTGCAGAACCTCGTACTGGGACTGCTCGGTGCGATGTTCACCCTGGTGGTGGGGATCGCGCTCTACCTGGCCCGGCGGATGACCACCGATGTCGTGCGGCCGCTGGAGGTGCTACGACAGGCGGTGACGAAACTGCGCGAAGGAAACCTCGAACACCGGATCCAGGACGAGCCCGACCAGCGATGGCCAGCTGAGCTGAGCGAGGTTGCCGGCGCCTTCAACGCGATGGCCGCCGTGCTGGACGAGCAGCATCGCAACCTCCAGCACCGGGCCACCCGGGACTCGCTGACCGGCCTGCCCAACCGCTCCTCGTTCCGACGGCAGTTGGAGGACCAACTACTCCTTACCGGGCAGACGAAGTACATGCCCGGCGTGCTGTTCATCGACATCGACGATTTCAAGATCATCAATGACTCGCTCGGCCACGCCGCCGGGGACGCGGTGCTTGTCCAGGTCGCCGAACGGCTCACCGCATGCATAGGTGCGGGAGACCTGGTCGCCCGATTGGGCGGCGACGAGTTCGTGATTCTCGTCAGTGGCGGCCGTGCTGGCACCGACGCCGCCCAGGACATCGCCGAACGAGTACTGAATGTGCTCGTCAACCCTTTCACGATCGCCGGCAGCACCGTTCCGGTGGCGGTCAGCATCGGCATCGCCCTCGCCCGCCCGAACATGTGCGACGCGGGCCGTCTGCTGGCCGAGGCGGATCTCGCCATGTATACAGCGAAACGGAACGGCAAGGCGCGCCACGAGGTCTTCCACGTTCCACCAGCGTCAGGTCAACGCCTTGGTGCGCCTGAGCGGTGATGAAGAACGAGCCGATCTGCCGCGACGGGCGCAGCACGAACCACGACAATGGTGCAGGCTTACCTGCTGCTGAGTTCGCGCAGCTGAGCAAGGCTACGGTGTGAGGACTCGAAGAAGTCCAGACGACGAAGCGACTTTCGGGGCGATACGGTCTTCGCCTGGTTGATCCAGAAGTCAAGGCTACGGGCCTGTCCGAAGACGCCACTGAGGTCATGCGGGCGGTCGGTGGCCCCGGCCGCCCGTGCGGTGGTGATGGCTTCGGCCACGAAGCTGGCCGCGCCTTTGGCTGAACCCGCGGACCCTATTGACGATGGCCTGCTCGAGCTCCCGCTGCCCTCGGCGGCGCGCGAGTTCGCCCGTCCCGGCGTGCACCAGCTATGCGTCGTCGAGGGCGGACGGCTGGTCGGCATCGTGTCCGGTCGAGACCTGCTGCGCCCGTTCCCGCGTGGCGATCCGAACATCTGCCGCGAGGTGGCCGGCGAGGTGCTGGGCAAGGCAGGCCACGCCGACCCTGAGATGGTGCGTGCCTCGGTCGCCGACGGCGTGGTGCTGCTGACCGGCCGGCTGGAGTACCAGGGCGATGTCATCGAAGCCGGGCGGCTCACCGGTCTGGTGCCCGGGGTGATCGCGGTCCACAACTGCCTGAACTGGCACCGGAACGGCACCCGGCCAGTGCCGCTACCGCGTTCAGAGTTCCTGATGGTGGGCTGGTCGCGATGCGGAGACCGACCTGGCCCAGGCGGCGGACGCCGACCTGGTGGTGGTCGGCGAGCAGGAGAAGGGCCGCCGACCGAGGTGTTCCTGGGCAGTGTGGCGGCCGCGACGGTGCGGCACGCACCCTGCCCAGTGGTGATCATCCCCCAGCCGGTGCCCGATCCGTATCCGACCCGCCGGTGAGCGGTGCCGCCCACACCACCCGGGTCCCACCGCCCTCGCCGGGTCGCACGACGCACGAACCGGCGGCCGCCAGCGCACGCTGCCGCAGATTGTGCAGCCCGCTATGCGCGACCTGGGCTGGCATCCCGACCCCGTCGTCCGACACGTCGATCACCAACTGGTCATCCATCGACACGGTGACTGTCAACTCCTGCGCTCTGGCGTGGCGCACCGCGTTGCTCACCGCCTCGCGGACCACCGCCTCGGCGGCCTCGACCAACCCACCGGGCAGGGTGTCCAGCGCGCCGGACATCCGGACCGTCGTGCGCAGCGCCGTGTCCTGGGTAAGCTCGGTGATCACTCGGTGCAGCCGGGTCCGGACCTGACCGGCACCGGCCTCGTTGACCTGCAGGTCGAAGATCGCGGTCCGGATGTCCTGGATGACCTCGTGCAACTGGTCGATGTGGTCCTGCACCCGCTCGGCCACCCCCGGCGTCTTCGCGCGCCGCTTGGTGCCCTGCAACGACAAGCCGATCGCGAACAACCGCTGGATCACCTGATCGTGCAGGTCCCGGGCGATGCGGTCCCGGTCGGCCAGCACTTCCAACTCGCGTCGCTCGGCCTGGCTCTCCGCCCGCTGCAACGCCAGCGACGCCTGGTCGGCGAAGGAGGACACCACCTGCAACTCGTGCTCACCGAACGCCCCGGCCCCGGGGACGCGGACCACCAGCAGCACGCCCTGCACCTGGTCATCGGCGCCCAGCGGCAGGGCCAGTGCCGGGCCGAACCGCACGCCCAGGCCCTGCGACACGTCGTAACGCAGATGGGGTACGGCCCGCGGTACGTGGTCGGTGAACACCTCGCCCGCGGTCGAGCCGCTCACCGGAATGATCCGGCCGGCAATGGTCGCCGAGTCCAGGCCGGCCGCAACCGCCACCTTCAGGTCGGTGATGTCCTCCGGTGCCGCCTCCAGGTCCTCGGGCAGCGCGATCAGGGCGTAGTCGGCGCCGGACAACTCCAGCGCCCGGCCGGCGATCAGCCGCAGGATCTCGGTGGGATCCCCGGCGCCCAGCAGTTGGGCGGCGACCTCGCCGCTGGCCTCCAGCCAGC
>DASUJK010000082.1:0-11536 GCA_036279295.1 Pseudonocardiaceae bacterium
ACCGCCGCCTGGACCGGCTGCCGCTGGGGCGAACTGGCCGCCCTCCAACGCCACAACACCCACCTCCAAGACCGCGTCATCACCATCGACCCCGACACTGGCGCACTCAAAGAAACCGCCCACCGCCGCTGGCTCGGGCCAGATTGGACCGCCCCGAGTTTTGTGGAGGCTCAACCTTCCACGGGGCTACCGTCAGGCCGCCTGCGGCGACTGCTGCCAGTAGGCTTGCTCGAACTCCAGCGGAGGAACGTCCCCACACCATGAATGAAGCCTGACGTTATTGTACCAGTGGATCCATTCCGCGGTCGCTATTGTTACCTCCGACACATCATTCCACGGCCCATCCCGAACGATGAGCTCCTTCTTGTACAACGCGTTCACCGATTCGGCCAGGGCGTTGTCATACGAATCGCCGACACGGCCAACGGAACGCTCGATTCCCGCGTCGGTCAACCGCTGTCCATAACGGATGGCGGTATATTGCACTCCGCGATCGGAATGGTGCACCAACGCGGCACTCATGCCCTCCCGTCGAGACCATAGCGCCATCTCCAACGCGTCCAACGCCAACTCGGCCTTCAGGCTGTCCGACACCTGCCAGCCGACAATAGCCCGAGAGAACACATCGGTCACGAACGCCGCATAACAGAATCCGCCACCCGACAATTCGACATAGGTTATATCGGTGACCCACAACTGGTTCGGCGCCGGCGCCCGGAAGTCCCGTTCCACCAGGTCACGAGGCCGTGAGGCGGCATCCCCGGGGATCGTGGTCCGCGGCCTGGACCGCGCCGCCACCGCACCGATCAGCCCTTCGGCACGCATCAACCGCTCGACCGTGCACCGCGCCACCCGCACACCCTGGCGCCGCAATTGCTTCCAGATCTTCCGCGCCCCGTACAGGCGGCGAGAATCCTCCCACGCCGCACGAATCAACGGCACCAACTCCGCATCCTGAAGCGTTCGCCTCGACGGGGACGTGATCCGTTTCTTCGCCGCGTAGTAGGTCGACACGGCGAAGTCGATCACCTGGCAGATCGGTTCCACACCGAACCGGTCCCGATGGGTGTCCACGAACCGGGTCAGCGCGGTGGTCGAGTGTCCATTTCCTTGGCGAAAAAAGCCGAGGCGAGTTTCAGGATCTCGTTCGCCCGCCGCAGTTCGCGGTTCTCCCGCTCCAACTCGGCGATCCGCTCGTCCTGCGCGCTGGCCGGTGTCGAGGGAGACGGTCCGGCCGGCGGGTGCCCGGCCTCGTCGCGCCGAACCCAGTACCGCAGCGCCTCGGGGTGGATGCCCAACTGGGCGGCCACCCGGGCGATCGCCCCACGCCCCGGCCCGAGCTCGCGCTCCAGCTCACGGGCCATCGCCACGGCACGTTCCTTCAGCTCAGCCGGGTACTTACTCACTGCTGCCATGCCGATCATCCTTCACAGAACTCACGGCCTCCAACGAACCCGGGGTGGTCCAGATCGTCAAGGACGACTCGATCGGTTCTGTCGAATGGGTCATCAGCGTGGACTCCACGGTGGTCCGGGCGCATCAGCATGCTGCTGACGCCCGGAAAAAGGGGGATGTAGCGCCGGAATCGAAGCCCTCGCCGTCGAGGGGGAAGGGATCGGCCGGTCCCGAGGTGGGCTGAGCACCAAGGTCCACCTGGCCGTCGACGGACGCGGCCTGCCGATGCGCCTGATCCTCACCGCGGGTCAGGCGGGTGACAACCCGCAGTTGCTGCCGCTGTTGGATGGCATCCGGGTCGCCCGGATCGGGCCTGGTCGACCCCGGTGCCGACCGGACGCGGTGCTGGCGGACAAGGCATATTCGCATCCTTCGACCCGTCAGGCGTTGCGTCGGCGCAAGGTCGCTTTCGCCAGCCCGGAACGCGCCGACCAAATCGCCCGCGGCGCCGCGAAGGCACCCGTGGTGGACGGCCGCCGATGTTCGACGCCGAGTTGTACAAGCAGCGCAACGTGGTCGAACGCTGCTTCAATCGGCTCAAACAGTTCCGGGACCTGGCCACGCGTTATGCCAAACGGGCGGCTTACTACCAGGCCGAACTGGTCATCGCCGCGATCGTGCTCTGGCTCCGATGACTTGCAGGACAGCTCCCACATCGCTACCCCGCCCGCAAGGACGCGCCCGCCAGCAGCCGGGTCCACCACGAGATCACCCTGCAACCCTGCCGCTAAAGGAAGCACCATTGGGGTTCGAACCCCCGACCCCCACACTGCCAGCGTCATTACAACAATTCCACGACCTGCGGGAATAGAGAATCCGCTGCGCAACACGGGTCCGTTGAAAGCAATTTAGAGCAGTTCCGGTAATCACGGGCACATTGCCCGCTCCAGTTTCGCTCCTGCTCCCGCATGACGACCTCAGTCCTGACCACCAGCGTTCACCACCGACCGACAGTCGCAAAGCACCGTCGCGTCTGGCCAGCACACCAGCCAGACGTGGGCAGTCCCCGCGCTACGTCCTGTTCGTGACCTGCTAGAACAAGCGCATCGTACTCACTCCGTAACGCCCAGCATTTCGGTCACGATGGGTATCAGAGACTATCCGAACGGAGTGATGGTGGTGCGCACACTGCTTGTGGAGTACCTGTTGCTCCCTGAGGGTGTGATCGTTTTCGGCGTGAGGCGCGACTGGAACCAACCCGCCGTAGCCCGATTTCCAATGAATATGTCTGATTTAGCCTTGTTCGTTGAGTCAAATTTCGGTTCCGGTAAGCAGGTACGTGACTTCGTCGAGTTGGGTATGGAACCGGCGTGGCACCTTTACGATAGGTTGATCGCGCCAGTGAAAGAGTGGTGCGAACCTGGCGACGTGGTCTATCTGATCCCACACGGCGTCCTGCATTACGTTCCGATACATGCGTGGCGCGTGGATGGTCGTCCGCTCGTAGAGCGAAATCCCATCGTTTACAGTCCAAGCGCGTCGGTGCTCGGTTCGATCCGATCTCGGCGCACCCGTCTGTCTGCTCCGGAGGTTGCCGTCCTCGGCGACTCGCTGGGAGACCTGCCGTACTCCCGGGCCGAGGCGACTCAGATCGCAGACCTGCTGGGGACTAAACCGTTGCTGGGCTCGGACGCTACCCGCCCGGCGCTCTTGGAGGGACTCTCGACCGCCGACGTCGTCCACATCGCTGGGCATGGTCATTTTGTCAACGACGACCCGTTGGCGTCCGGGGTGTTTCTCGCGGAGCGCGATAACCTGTCCGCTGCGGACGTGTTCCGGCTACCGCCGGTCAAGGCATCGTTGATCACGCTGAGCGGCTGCGAGACCGGAGTCAGCCGCAATCGGCCCGGCGACGAGCTGGTCGGTCTGACCCGCGCCTTTCTGTATGCGCGAGCGTCGGCACTGGTGGTCAGCCTCTGGTCCGTCGCGGATCAGTCCACCGCGTTCCTGATGGGCCGGTTCTACTCGCATCTGTTCAGCGATAGGACTGTCTCGACTGCGCACGCGCTGCAGGCGGCGATGGTGGACACGATGTCTCGGCCGGAATGGTCGTCGCTGTATCACTGGGCGCCGTTCGTGTTGACCGGCGACTGGCACTAGGGGGACTGCAATGTCGGAGAACTGGCAGTTGTTGTTCGAGGCCGAACTGGACGTTGACGATGACGGGGGCATGCGCGGCAGCACGATAGTGGCCGACGAAGAGGTGCTCGTGCGGGGTCGACCGAACCGTATCGCGCTGGCATTGGGCGATCCGATCGCTCTGGGCCCTACACCTGAGAGTGATGCGGTGGGTTGGGACATCCCGTTGCGCTGCGTCATTCATCCTGAAGCCGATTGTCATTTCCAGTCGGCCAAGCTAGTCGTCGATCTTCGGGCGACGCCCGGTGCCATCGTCCGCGACATGGCGCCGCGCGAGGTCCGGGGTGAGCACCCAGTCGAGATCACCACGACTATCGGAGCGAACCTGTCGTTTCAGATCGGCACGGTGGCCACGGGCGAGCTGAAGCGCGATCGGGAGACAAAGGAGACGACCCACTACCCGGTCGTGCTGACGTCGGGTCGCGGTTTCGACCGTGCGGTGTGGGACTTCCGGTCCACGAAAGACGCCGATCTCCACCCCGATCGCGAGCTGCGGCTGCTGGCGACTGTCCCGCCGGGTGCAGCGCTTGTGGCCCGGTTCAACTTCCGGTCTCAGGTAGCGGTCGCGGGTGGCCGCGTGCTTCCTATGCTGCGTAGGAAGAACGAGGTCGACAGGACCTATCAATTGGTCGGAGTTCCGCGATGATGACGATCCGACACTACATTATCATCCTGATAGGACTGGTTCTGCTCGGTGCGCTCGCCGGTGTCGCGCCCGCGCTGTGGACATTACTGGGGCTCGTCGTGAGCCTTGGCGTGCACGCCTTCCAGAAGATCTTCGTCGCGGCGGACGAGCAACGTCCGATGCAGAGTCTGGAAAGCGTGCTACTCGCCCTAGTGGTCGCGACCGTGGTGCTGGCTGCAGGTGCCGACGTTCTGCTGTTTCTGTCGTTCGGCTGGCTCACCGGGGTCGGTTTCCTGGTGTTGTGGTTGATCTATTGGGTGATGCCGGAGAGCGACGTGGCCCGAGCGAAGCGGCAGGTCCGAGTCGCGCGTACCGAAATACTCGGCCAGATCCACGCCCGGATCCTTGGCGAGATCACCGAGGAACAGCTGAATGTCCGGGCCCGCACATCGCTGGAGCGTAATGTGCCGCGACTGGCGCATATTCTGGACGAGGTGGCCGCAGTGTTGGTCAGCGGTGCCGACTGCACAGGTGGTCAGCATCGGCGGCTGCTCGAAATCGTTGGACGGTTCGCTGAGCGGGTACGCCCAGATGAGCCGAATTCAGCGCTCCGCAAAGCGGTGCGCGGCGCGGCACACGTGTGATGGCCGGTTGGTGGCGGGATCGTCGGTCCGAGGGCATGGTCCATGTCCTGACCCATACGCCCGACCCGGAGACCATTTTGACCCGCTATGCCGCCCGGATCGACGACGCGGTGATCAGCGGCCTGCTGGATGAAAGTTACCTCGCGCAGAAATCGGGCGACCATGGGTCGGCGCGCCGGTGGTGTGAACTGGCGGTTCGGGCGAGTCTGCTAGGTGGCACGGCGAAAGCGCGGGCCGAGGCCCTGGTGTGGCACGCCGCAGAGGTGCTGAACAACCTGGACGCGGCGGCTCCTTCGCGGGACGACTCGCTGGCGCTGGTATTGGATGAAGCCAGACATGCGATCGGCATCTACTCGGGCCTGGACTCGGCCGACGACCTAGTGACCGCCACCCAACTGGTGGTCCGCGCGCACGCAGCCAACGACGATCCGGCGGCCGCGGTGCGAGCACTGCTGCCATGCGTCGCACTGGTCGATCGCGTCGACGACGAACTGGCCGGGATGGTCGCCGAGCGGCTGACCAATCTGTTCTGGGATCTTCGGCCATCAGATCAGCGATCGGACGGGCTGCTTGCCGCGCTGGAACGACTGCTGAACCGGATCGACGACGACGCTCTCGCAGCAGCATTGTGGGCCGCACTGGCCGAGGCACACAGCGAGCGCGGAGAAGACGACGCAACCTTGATGGCAGGGACACAGGCCGCGGCACGGTTGCACGAGCTCGGCGAGTTCGTTGACGAGTTCCTGGCTCGATACAGCGCATTCGAGCATTTCGCGCCGCGTGACAACCTCGACTTGGCCATCGAACTCGGCCTCGCGTGCCTAGCCAGCGCGCCCGCCGGGGCACCGCCGCGCATCCTCGCCGAGGCGCACCACATGGTCGGATTCGTGTACGAGCGGCGAGGCGACATCGCCAGGGCGATCCCCGAATTCCGACAGGCCGACGACATCCTGGTCGAGGTGGACGGCTCGAAGGCCAGTGGTGACCTGCTGTTCGAGGCGGCCATGTACCTGGCCGATCGGCAGGCCCACCATGAGGCGCGGGAACTATTCGAGTTGGTGTTGTCCCGGAGCAACGGTGTTGGGGTGTTCTGGGCCACGCATTGGCAACTTGCCACCATCGACATGATCATCGGTGATTTCGGCACCGCCATCGAACACGTAGAAGAGGCTCTGGCGCTGGCGATCTCTCAGTTGCCCCATCCAGCGTTTCGCATCGCATCGCTGGAAAGATCAGCTCACGTACATATGGGCACGGGCGACGTGGAAACCACTTATCGCCGGTTCCGGATGCTCGTGCCGCTATTGGCCGAGCCGATCACTCCGACAACGGTGGAGGTCAGCCGGATGTACGGCTTCCCGGTTGCGCCGCCGCCGCGTTCTGGGATGCTCAGAGGCGCGGCCATTGCCGCCCGATCCGCCGGGCACGCAGTCGAAGCAAAGCAATGGGAACGCATGGCCGACGACTGCATGGACGACGAAGTCCCGATGCTGCCGCTGCCGGATGACGACGAGTTCGACGACGAGTTCACCGACGAGTTGGTCAGACTCGCCTCGATCAGCGGCGATGCCGCACGCGGCATGGCGCTCAGATACTCGAATCCGGTGGCGGCACTGGCACTGCTGGAGAAGGTCAAGGAAGCCGACAGCGACCTGGCAGAGATGCTGAACATCGATCTCGTGATCGGTCTGTGCCACAGGCGGCTGGGCGACCATGACGCCGCCATCGCGACGCTCACGTCGGTGGTGGCGAACGGGTCGCCGAGCAGCCACAGCTACATCGTGCTGGTTGCCCATCTGAATCTGGCCGCGATGTTCCGGGAACGGTGTGAGCTGGAACCGGCGTATGAGCATCTGGTCGCGGCGGTGGGACAGCAGGAGCGAAGCCGCGCGTCGTTGGGCGGGATCGAGGAACGCCAAGCGTTCCTGGCCAGTCGGTTGTCCACCTACCATCGGTTGATCGAAGTGTGCGTCATACTCGGCCGCTATGCCGAGGCATTCGCCGCCGTCCAGCAGATCAAGTCGCGATCGTTGCTGGACATGGTGGCGCAGGAAGATCACCGTCCGATCGACTCCGAATTCGACAAGCGTGTCACCGCGATGCGGGCCGAACGCGAAGAGTGGATAGCCCGGCACATCGACGGTGTTGGTTCGGACGGTGAGCCGGAGGTCGTGCACGAGTGGCCACGGATTCGGATGCTGAAGGAATCCATTGGATACCGAGACGCGATGGCCGAACTGAACGCCGAACGCGAACGACTGGGCCTGTTCGACCGACTCCACGATGAGGGCACACCGCTGGACTTCCATACGATCCGCCAACTGCTGGAATAGAGGGTCATGCGCGAGGAATGGATGGCCCCTATGACCGCGCACGTGCACCGGTTGGAGCGTCGCTGGAATAGGGTCGCTGCGCTGGATGACACTGTGCTCGCGACTGCTCAGCAACTGCAGTCGCTAGTTGGCGGCGAGGTTGAGGACCTCGAAACCTGGCACTTGCTCGGCCGGTACTACCTGCACCGCGTCATCGCTTTTCGTGAACACGGCGAGGATTCTCCGGCGGATCGCGAGGCGATGACAGCGGCCTTCTCTCGATGTCTCGGCGCAGGCCCAGCCGTGCCGAGCCGGACAACAGGTTCGACGGCAGCGGACACTGCCGTAGCCATGTTCAAACGGGCACTGGAGTCGTCCGACGTCGCGGCCTGCACCGCCGTCGCCAGCCTCTGGCAGCGGACCATCCAGTCGGTTCCCGTCGGTCACCCGGCTCGGCCGGTATACCTGTTCCGGCTCAGTGCCACATTGGCGCAGCGCTACCGCTGGTTAAACGACCCCGCCGACCTGGACGCCACCATCACCCTCGGCAAGCAAGCGATCGAGGCGACGACTGCCGGCGACGGCGACCTGCCGGACATGCTGTCGCATGTCGCCAGCGCCCAGGTGATCCGCTACCAGCGCAGCGGCAACCACGCGGATCTCGACGCGGCGATCGAAACCTTCGAACAGGCGCTACGTGTGCATCCCACCGGCTCCGGCGACTGCGCCGCGTGCATGATGTACCTAGGACAGGCCTACCGGCTCCGATTCGAGAACAAAGGCGATGCCGACGATCTTGAGTCTGCCGTCTCTCTCAGCGTTCGGGCTGTCGCGGCCGCCACAGGCGGCGAAGCACTGCCGGACACGCTGCAGGCTGCCGGAGCAGCGCTCTTCGCACGGTTCGGCCGGACCGGCGCCATGCAGGATCTGGAATCGGCCGTACAGCAATACCGGCAGGCGCTCGATGCGCTCAGGGAGAGCGATCCCCGGCGGCCTGTGTGCCTGTGCGACCTCGGCAATACTTTGGCCGCGCGATTCGGCCAGACCAGCGCGATGAGCGACCTACACGAGGCCATCGTGCTGTGCAGGCAGGCGCTCGCAGCTGTGCCGGAAGGCCACCCGACCCGGGCCTGGTATTTGTCGAACCTCGGCCAGGTTCTGATCACGGACGCGAACATTCGCAACGATCTGGCTGGCACAGACGAGGCCATCGCGTGTCTCCGGGAGGCGATCGCTACCAACGCCACCGCGCCTCATCAACACGGCATGCAGCTCCTAAACCTGACCTACGCGCTGCAGACCAGATTCCGTCTCACCGATGCGCTACCCGATCTCGACGAAGCACTCACACTGCTCCGGGACGCCGTTCACGACACTCCGGACGACGATTCGATGCTACCGCTGTACCTCCAGAACCTTGCAGCCGCCAAAGGCGCTCGGTTCGCTCGCACCGATCAGTTGGCTGACCTGGAGGAGAGCATCGCCGCGAGCGACAGGGTGCTGTCGCTCGTGGCGCCGGGCCATCCGAGACTGCCCATGATCCTGGCCTACGCAGCCTCCACGTTGCTCGACCGCCATTCAGTCACGAAGAAGCCCGACGACCTCGACCGGACGATCGTCATGTGTCGCCGTGCAATGGCATTGACCATCGCCGGACAGTCCGACGAACTGAGTATCCAGGCTGTGCTAGGCACGGCCCTGGAAGCTCAGTTCGAACGCACCGGCGACGAAGCGATCCTGGCCGAGGCCATCGCCGTCTACCGCGAGGCAGCGGAGTTCAACCATGGGCCATCGTTGCTCGGCCTTGGCCGAATGCTGCTCGCCAAGGGGCGGCGTGCCGGCCCCGCCGCCACAGCCGAACTCGACGATGCCGTCGCCACCCTCCGAGCAGCACTGACGGTAGCGCCTCCAGGCGTCGAGCGGGCCATGTATCAGGATGACCTGAGTCGGGCATTGCGGCTGCGGTTCGAGTGGGCAGGGGACGAAGCCGATCTGGATGAGGCACTGATGCTGAGCCGCGCGGCGGTCGATGCCACTCCGTTCGGACACGCGAACCTGGTGAGCTATCGGCTCAACCTGGCCGACACGTTGCGCGCCAGGCCACCCGAACCTCCACGGTCGGCCGATCCGAATCGCGCGGAACAGGTCGCCGCCGTCACTGTACTCGTCGAGCGGCTAAGTCCGTCGGACATGTCCACCGCGCTGGATCCCGATGCGGTGAACGAAGTCCGGCGGCTGACCGCGCTGCTCGACGGGGACAATGAGCCTGACCTGCACGCCTGGGAGGACGTCGGCATGTTCGAGTGGTGCCGTTGCCTGGCATTGCCAGGCCAGCCAGCCGAGCCGCAGAACGAGGCGCTGGCCGCGGCGATCCACGCCTATACGCCGTCGTTTCTCGCCGGTCGGCCGGTACCCGATGTGCTTCGGAAATTCGTCGCCGAGGATATCGCCAGCGAGATGATCGACGGGTCGCTTCTGCAGGCTGTCAGAACGCTGGATGCCGAAACGCTGACACCGATCGTCGACCTGTGGCGACGCATTGTCGCGGCAGCTGGCGACGATCATCCGGACTTGGCGCTTTACCTGGCGCTGACGGGCGGCACACTCTGCGCCCGGCACGCGGGTACCGGTGATCCGACTGACCTTGACGAAGCGATCACCCTGCTGCGGAAGGCCACCAGCACGGCCGACCCGACGAATCCACGGGTATTCATCGTCATCGACGCATTCCTGTCCGACGCGTTACTGCGGGAATTCCTGCGCACCGGCGACCTGGACGTACTCGACCAGGCTATCGACGCGGGCCGCCGGACCGTCGACGCGACGGCGGGCGAAGTAGAACAGCAGTTGGCCCGGGTACAGCTTGGCACCGCACTGACGAACCGCACACGGCTGACCGATTCCGCCGACGACCTAGACGCTGGGATCGCGGTGCTCACCGAAGCCGTGAAGGCGATGCCGGACGACGACTGGGGCCGCGGAATAGCTCTGGCTCAACTGGCCGAAAGTCTGCTGCTGCGCCATACCCGAACCGGTGTTCTCGCCGATCTCGAACTAGCCGCTGGCAGTGCCGCCGAGGCAGTCACGGCAACCGAAGATGATCAGCCCCACTTCGTGACAGCGGCGAATCATCTGGGCCTTACGATTCTGCTCCGCGCGCAGCGAGCCCGAACCTGGTCCGATGTGGATGCGGCAATCGGTCTCTTCGAGCGCGGCGCGGCGGCTGACCGGAGCGGCCGAATTGGACGCTGGCTGTGCCTGGGCAACCTAGGCTTGGCGCGGCTGTGGAAGTTCCATTACACGGGCAATCCGGCCGAGCTGGATGCGGCCGTGGACGCCGATTGGCGCGCTGTCAACGAGACTCCACCTGGCCACTTCAGCGCGTCGGGCCTGATGAGCCGACTGAGCATCGCTTTGCTCGCCAGATTCGAGTTGGCCGGCCGGCAGGTTGACCTCGACGCGGGCCTCGAAGCCGCACGGGCGGCAGTGGATGCGGCACCGACGGGGCATCCGGACACTGCGGCGTTCCTGTCAGGCCTTGCCCAGGCACTGCGGATGCGACACGCTCGAACCAATGACATGGATGATCTCGACGAGGCATTCTCGACAGCCAGTCAAGCCGTGGCGTCGACCGCCGACGGACATCCCGACAGGCCGATACATCGCATGACCCTCAGTGCAATCTTGACTGCCAAATTCTTGGAAGTCGAAGACTCTGGCCTGCTCGACGATGCAGTCGAGGCGGCGACGTTCGCCGTGGAGGAGCTTTCGGACGATGACCCGCGCGAAGCCCTCTGTCTGCAGCAATTGGGTACGGCCCTGCAGCTGCGGTCCTCCATTGTCGACGGCGACGCCGACCTCGACAAGGCGCTCGCCGCGATGGAACGTGCCTCCGTGCTCACCGATGGCCCAGAGCAGGCCAAGATACTCATCAGCCTCGGTCTCGGATACGAAGCGAAGTTCGACCAAACCGGAGAAGACGAGGACGCCGACGCCGCGATCACCCTCTACACCCTGGCGGCGCAACACGACTCCGCCGCGCCCGGAGTACGCATCGCGGCTGCCGAAGCCGGTGCCCAGTTCGCCGCAGAATTGGCACCGGCCCACGCAGCCGAACTACTGGCGGACGCGGTGCGACTGCTGCCGCTCACCACACCCCGCCAGCTCACACGATCCGACCAACAACATGTGCTGAGCCAGTATGCGTTCCTCGCTAGCGACGCGGCTGCGCTGACTCTGGAGGCAGGCGGACCCGATGCGGCGGCTCGAGCGCTGGGATTACTCGAACTCGGCCGCGCCGTCCTGCAAGGTCAAGCGCTCGACATTCGAAGCGATCTCATCGAACTGCACGTCAGCCATCC
>DASUJK010000083.1:0-10792 GCA_036279295.1 Pseudonocardiaceae bacterium
GAAGGCGGTCGCCAGCTCCTCCGAAGTCTCGCTTGCGGAGACGAGCGTCGACACTGAGGTTGAGGAGAGCGACCAGTGATCCCCGATCCGCGCGACATCCTGATCGCACCGGTGGTTTCCGAGAAGTCCTACGGCTTGCTCGAAGAGAGCAAGTACACGTTCCTGGTGGACCCCAGGGCCAACAAGACCGCGATCAAGATCGCGGTGGAGAAGGTCTTCGGAGTCAAGGTCGTGAGCGTCAACACGCTCAACCGCCAGGGCAAGCGCAAGCGCACCCGCAACGGCTACGGGAAGCGCAAGGACACCAAGCGAGCCATCGTGACCCTGTCCGCCGAGAGCAAGCCGATCGAGATCTTCGGCGGCCCCGCCGCGTAAGGGACGAGAATCACAATGGGCATCCGCAAGTACAAGCCGACCACGCCTGGGCGTCGCGGCTCCAGCGTCTCCGACTTCGCCGAGATCACTCGGTCCACGCCGGAGAAGTCGCTGCTGCGCCCGCTGCACGGCAAGGGCGGCCGCAACGCGCACGGACGAATCACCACCCGACACCAGGGTGGTGGCCACAAGCGCGCCTACCGCCTGATCGACTTCCGCCGGGCGGACAAGGACGGCATCCCGGCCAAGGTCGCGCACATCGAGTACGACCCGAACCGCACGGCCCGCATCGCGCTGCTGCACTACGTGGACGGCGAGAAGCGCTACATCGTCGCGCCGGGCAAGCTGCGGCAGGGCGACAAGGTGGAGAGCGGCGCGCGCGCCGACATCAAGCCCGGCAACAACCTGCCGCTGCGCAACATCCCGACCGGCACCCTGGTGCACGCCATCGAGCTGCGGCCCGGCGGCGGCGCGAAGATCGCCCGGTCCGCCGGCGCCAGCGTTCAGCTGGTCGCCAAGGACGGCCCCTTCGCGCAGCTGCGGATGCCGTCCGGCGAGGTGCGCAACGTCGACGTGCGGTGCCGGGCGACGGTTGGCGAGGTCGGTAACTCCGAGCACGCCAACATCAACTGGGGCAAGGCCGGTCGTATGCGGTGGAAGGGCAGGCGCCCGACCGTTCGTGGTGTGGCCATGAACCCGGTCGACCACCCGCACGGTGGTGGCGAGGGCAAGACGTCCGGTGGCCGGCACCCGGTCAACCCGGCCGGCAAGCCCGAGGGCAGGACCCGCCGCCGCAAGGAAAGCGACAGGCTCATCGTCCGGCGTCGTCGCACCGGTAAGAAGCGCTGAGCAGGGAGGGAGTGAAGGATGCCACGTAGTCTCAAAAAGGGTCCATTCGTCGACGACCACCTGCTCAAGAAGGTGGACGTGCTGAACGAGGCCAACAAGAAGACGGTCATCAAGACCTGGTCTCGACGGTCCACCATCATCCCGGACATGTTGGGGCACACGATCGCCGTGCACGACGGTCGCAAGCACGTTCCCGTGTTCGTGACCGAGGCCATGGTGGGGCACAAGCTGGGCGAGTTCGCCCCGACGCGCACCTTCAAGGGCCACATCAAGGACGACAGGAAGTCGCGCCGCCGTTAGGCCGGCTGTGACACGAACCAGTACAAAGGGGTAGCAGTTATGGCTAACGACGCCGCAGGCGCGGAGGAGCTTCCGCGCGCAGTGGCGCGCGCCCGCTACGTCCACATGACGCCGATGAAACTGCGTCGCGTGGTCGACCTGATCCGGGGCAGCAATGCCCGGGAGGCCCTGGCCGTGCTCCAGTTCGCGCCGCAGGCCGCCAGCGGTCCGGTGGCGAAGGTGCTCGCCAGTGCGATGGCCAACGCCGAGAACAACCTCGAACTCGACCCGGAGACCCTGTGGATCTCCAGTGCGTTCGTGGACGAGGGGCCGACCCTGAAGCGGTTCCGGCCGAGGGCGCAGGGGCGCACGTATCGGATCCGTAAGCGGACCAGCCACATCACCATCGAGCTGGAGTCGCTGCCCGTGTCCGTCGAGAACAAGGGCGGCCGCGGTACCAGGGCGCAGTCTCGGGGCCGTGCGAGTCAGAAGGAAGGGGCCCGCTAGTGGGTCAGAAAATCAGCCCGCACGGCTTCCGGCTTGGTATCACCACCGACTGGAAGTCGCGCTGGTACGCGGACAAGCAGTACGCGGAGTACGTCGCCGAGGACGTGAAGATCCGTCGCCTGCTCTCCAAGGGCATGGAGCGGGCCGGCATCTCCAAGGTCGAGATCGAGCGCACGCGGGAGCGGGTGCGGGTGGACATCCACACCGCCCGCCCCGGCATCGTGATCGGTCGTCGTGGCGCCGAGGCGGACCGCATCCGGGCCGAGCTGGAGAAGCTCACCAAGAAGCAGGTCCAGCTGAACATCCTTGAGGTCAAGAACCCCGAGTCGGATGCCCAGCTGGTCGCGCAGAGCGTGGCCGAGCAGCTGTCCAACCGCGTGGCCTTCCGGCGTGCGATGCGCAAGGCGATCCAGACGGCGATGCGTTCGCCGCAGGTCAAGGGCATCAAGGTGCAGTGCAGTGGTCGTCTCGGCGGTGCCGAGATGTCCCGCTCCGAGCACTACCACGAGGGTCGCGTGCCGCTGCACACGCTGCGTGCCGACATCGACTACGGCTTCTTCGAGGCCCGCACCACGTTCGGCCGCATCGGCGTCAAGGTGTGGATCTACAAGGGCGAGGTCGTCGGCGGCATCAGCGCGCGTCGCGAGCGGGACGCGGCGGCTGACGCCCGCGCACCGCGCCGTGAGCGCACCGACCGGCCGGCTCGGCCGCGTCGCTCGGGTGCTTCGGGCACCACGGCGACCAGTACCGAGGCCGGGCGCGCGGCAGCTGCTGCCGCCGAGCAGTCGGACACCGCCCCGGCGGCGCCCGAGAACACCTCCGCCGCGGTCGAGACCGCTCCGGACACGGGTAACGGGGAGGGCTGAACAAGTGCTGATCCCACGCAAGGTCAAGCACCGCAAGCAGCACCACCCGAGCCGTTCCGGTCCGGCCAAGGGCGGTACGAAGGTCACCTTCGGCGAGTTCGGCATCCAGGCTCTGGAGCCGGCCTACGTGACCAACCGGCAGATCGAGTCGGCTCGTATCGCCATCAACCGGCACATCCGCCGTGGTGGCAAGGTCTGGGTGAACATCTTCCCGGACCGTCCGCTGACCAAGAAGGCCGCGGAGACCCGGATGGGTTCCGGTAAGGGTTCGCCCGAGTACTGGATCGCCAACATCAAGCCGGGTCGGGTGTTGTTCGAGATGACCTTCCCGAACGAGCAGGTGGCGCGCGAGGCGCTGCGCCGCGCGATCCACAAGCTTCCGATGAAGTGCCGGATCGTGACGCGAGATGGCGGTGATTTCTGATGGCGGCAGGTACTCCGGCCGCGCAGGTGCGCGAGCTGACCGACGATGAGCTGGTGCTGCGCCTGCGGGAGGCCAAGGAGGAGCTGTTCAACCTCCGCTTCCAGATGGCCACCGGGCAGTTGGACAACAACCGCCGGCTGCGCACGGTCCGCCACGACATCGCGCGGATCTACACCGTGATGCGGGAGCGTGAACTGGGGCTCTCCGTGTCGCCCGACAACGATGCCGAGGGTGCCGCGTGAGCGAGCTTGCGAGCGAACCATTGGCACAGTGCTCCGCGAATGCGGGCGACGAGCGCAGCGAGGAGCTCGGATGAGCGAGGAAGCAGGGACCGAGCAGACGGCGGTGACCCGGAACTACCGCAAGGTTCGTGAGGGCTACGTCGTCTCGGACAAGATGGACAAGACGGTCGTGGTCGAGCTCGAAGACCGCAAGAAGCACCGCCGCTACGCCAAGGTCGTGCGCTCCACCAGCAAGGTGAAGGCACACGACGAGGCGAACACGGCCGGTGTCGGGGACCGCGTGCAGATCATGGAGACCCGTCCGCTGTCGGCGACCAAGCGCTGGCGGCTGGTGGAGATCTTGGAAAAAGCGAAGTAAAGGCCATTTTGGGAATGCGGACCGCGCGCGTCAGGTCGGAAATCTGGCGTGCCACAACGGGTCAGGAGTTGTTGTGATCCAGCAGGAGTCGCGACTGCGCGTCGCCGACAACACGGGTGCCAAGGAGATCTTGTGCATCCGTGTGCTCGGCGGGTCGTCGCGTCGTTACGCGGGTATCGGCGACATCATCGTCGCCACGGTCAAGGACGCCATCCCCGGTGCCGCCGTGAAGAAGGGCGAGGTGGTCAAGGCCGTCATCGTCCGGACCACGAAGGAGAAGCGCCGCGCGGACGGCTCGTACATCAAGTTCGACGAGAACGCCGCCGTGCTGATCCGCCCGGACAACGAGCCGCGTGGTACGCGCATCTTCGGCCCGGTCGGCCGTGAGCTGCGGGACAAGCGTTTCATGAAGATCATCTCCCTGGCACCGGAGGTGCTCTGAACATGAAGGTCAAGAAGGGCGACACGGTCGTCGTCATCGCAGGCAAGGACAAGGGCGCCAAGGGCAAGGTCATTCAGGCCTACCCGGAGCGCGACCGAATCCTGGTCGAGGGCGTCAACCGGATCAAGAAGCACACGAGGGTCAGCCAGACCCAGCGCGGCGCCAAGTCGGGCGGGATCGTGACCCAGGAAGCCACCATCCACGTGAGCAACGTGATGGTCGTGGACTCCGACGGCAAGCCGGCTCGCGTCGGCTACCGCACGAATGACGACGGCAAGCACGTTCGTGTGTCCCGTCGGAACGGTAAGGACATCTGATGAGCACTGCTGAGAAGACTGTCCCCCGCCTGAAGACCCGGTACCGCCAGGAGATCGCCGGCGAGCTGCGCAAGCAGTTCGAGTACGGCAATCCCATGCAGATTCCCGGTGTGGTCAAGGTCGTCGTCAACATGGGCGTCGGCGACGCAGCGCGGGACGGCAAGCTGATCGAGGGCGCCGTCCGCGACCTGTCCATCATCACGGGACAGCGGCCGGAGGTGCGGCGGGCACGGAAGTCCATCGCGCAGTTCAAGCTGCGTGAGGGCATGCCGATCGGTGCGCGGGTGACCCTGCGCGGCGACCGCATGTGGGAGTTCCTGGACCGCCTGCTGACCATCGCGCTGCCCCGTATCCGCGACTTCCGCGGCCTGTCGGGCAAGCAGTTCGACGGCAACGGCAACTACACGTTCGGCCTCAACGAGCAGTCGATGTTCCACGAGATCGACCCGGACAACATCGACCGGCCGAGGGGCATGGACATCACGGTGGTCACCACCGCGACCAACGACGAGGAGGGCCGGGCGCTGCTGAAGCTCCTGGGCTTCCCCTTCAAGGAGAACTGAGAATGGCCAAGAAGGCGCTTGTCATCAAGGCGGCGGCCAAGCCGAAGTTCAAGGTGCGGGGTTACAACCGGTGCCAGCGCTGCGGCCGTCCGCACGCCGTGTTCCGTAAGTTCGGCCTGTGCCGTATCTGCCTCCGCGAGATGGCGCACCGAGGCGAACTGCCCGGCGTGAGCAAGTCCAGCTGGTAGTCCCGCTCGACGCGCTCCGCCAGTTGACTCCACTTCGCCGCAGGCCCAGGGCAGAACCTGGGGACCACGGCGAGAAAGGTAGATGAGGTCACCATGACGATGACCGACCCGATCGCAGACATGTTGACGCGTCTGCGCAATGCCAACTCGGCATACCACGACGAGGTCGTGATGCCGCACTCGAAGCTCAAGGTGCACATCGCGGAGATCCTCAAGCGCGAGGGTTACGTGTCGGGCTTCCGTACCGAGCAGGGTGAGCAGAGCAAGAACCTGATCATTGAGCTCAAGTACGGCCCGAACCGGGAGCGCAGCATCGCAGGCCTCCGCCGGGTGTCCAAGCCCGGTCTTCGGGTCTACGCGAAGTCGACCAACCTGCCCAAGGTGCTCGGTGGCCTCGGCGTCGCGATCATCTCGACGTCAACTGGCCTGCTCACCGATCGGCAGGCCGGCAAGCAGGGTGTGGGCGGGGAAGTCCTCGCCTTCGTCTGGTAGGGAAGGAGAAGCAGCAATGTCGCGAATTGGAAGGCTGCCGATCACCGTCCCAGCCGGGGTCGACGTGAGCATCGAGGGTCAGCTGGTCAGCGTGAAGGGCCCGAAGGGCACCCTCTCGCACACCGTGGCCGAGCCGATCACCGTGGAGCGGGACGACGACGGCACGCTGGCCGTCAAACGCCCCGACGACGAGCGCAAGAGCAGGTCGTTGCACGGCCTCTCGCGCACGCTGGTGGCGAACATGATCGTCGGCGTGACGCAGGGCTACGAGAAGAAGATGGAGATCCACGGCGTCGGTTACCGCGTGCAGGCCAAGGGTTCGGACCTTGAGTTCGCCCTCGGCTACAGCCACCCGGTGCCGGTGAAGGCGCCGGAGGGCATCAGCTTCGCGGTGGAGACACCGACCCGGTTCTCCGTGTCGGGCATCGACAAGCAGCGCGTCGGCGAGGTCGCCGCGAACATCCGCAAGCTGCGCAAGCCCGACCCGTACAAGGGCAAGGGCGTGCGGTACGTGGGCGAGAAGATCCGGCGCAAGGTCGGAAAGACGGGTAAGTGACATGACCGAGACCACTGCAACCAAGCGCAAGCCGGTTGGCAAGGACGCCTCCACGAAGCGTCGGATCGGCAAGACGCGCCGTCACTTCCGCCTGCGCAAGAAGGTCAGCGGTACCCCGGCGCGGCCGCGTCTGGTCGTCAACCGGTCGTCGCGGCACATCGTGGCGCAGATCGTGGACGACCTGGCCGGCCACACCTTGGCGTCGGCGTCGAGCCTGGAGGCCGACGTCCGTGCGCTGGACGGGGACAAGAAGGCCCGCGCAGCCAAGGTCGGGTCGGTGTTGGCGGCCCGGGCCAGGAGTGCCGGGATCGACAAGGTGGTGTTCGACCACGGTGGCCACGGCTACCACGGTCGGATCGCATCCCTTGCCGACGCGGCTCGCGAAGGCGGGCTGGAGTTCTGATGTACCTGACGAGGATTGAGAGGGACGCCTGATGCCGGGACGCACACGGCAGTTCGGCGGCGGCCAGCAGGGCGGCGGTCAGGGCGGCAACGAGCGCGGCGAGCGCCGGGACCGGCGTGGCGGCCGCGACGGTGGCGGCCGCGGCGGGCAGGCCCAGGAGAAGACTCCGCATCTGGAGCGGGTCGTCGCGATCAACCGCGTGGCCAAGGTGGTCAAGGGTGGTCGTCGGTTCAGCTTCACGGCCTTGGTGGTCGTCGGTGACGGCGACGGCATGGTCGGTGTCGGCTACGGCAAGGCGAAGGAGGTGCCGGCCGCCATCGCGAAGGGTGTCGAGGAGGCGAAGAAGAACTTCTTCCGCGTGCCTCGGATCGCCGGCACCATCCCGCACCCCATCCAGGGTGAGGCGGCAGCCGGTGTGGTGCTGCTCCGTCCGGCCAGCGCCGGTACCGGTGTGATCGCCGGTGGCCCGGTGCGCGCGGTGCTGGAGTGCGCCGGTGTGCACGACGTGCTGAGCAAGTCGCTGGGTAGCGACAACGCCATCAACATCGTGCACGCGACCGTCGCGGCGCTGAAGGGCCTGCAGCGGCCGGAAGAGGTCGCGGCTCGCCGTGGCCTGCCGCTGGAGGACGTCGCGCCTGCCGCGATGCTGCGGGCGAGGGCCGGACAGGGGACTTCGTGATGGCACAGCTTCGAGTGACGCAGATGCGCAGCACCATCGGCTGCAAGCAGAACCAACGGGCCACGTTGCGCACCCTCGGCCTGCGGAAGATCCGCCAGTCCGTGGTGCGTGAGGACAGCCCCCAGGTGCGCGGCATGATCCACACCGTGCGGCACCTGGTTGCCGTCGAGGAGGTGACCTCATGACCATCAAGATTCATCACCTGAGGCCGGCCCCCGGCTCGAACACCCCGAAGACCAGGGTGGGTCGCGGTGAGGGCTCGAAGGGCAAGACCGCTGGTCGCGGTACGAAGGGCACCAAGGCACGGAAGAACGTGCCGGCAGCCTTCGAAGGTGGCCAGATGCCCATCCACATGCGGCTGCCGAAGCTGAAGGGCTTCCGCAACCGCTTCCGCGTGGAGTTCCAGGTCGTGAACATCGGCGACATCGCCGAGCTGTTCCCCGAGGGCGGTCAGGTCGACGTCGACAAGCTGGTCGCCGCCGGTGCGGTGCGCAAGAACCAGCCGGTGAAGGTGCTCGGCAACGGCGACGTGGCCGTCAAGCTGGACATCACCGCGGATGCCTTCTCGGGCAGCGCGGTGGAGAAGATCAACGCGGCCGGGGGATCCACCACCAAGCGGTGACATCACTGGCAGCACGAGGGCCGACGGGAATCTGTCCCGCCGGCCCTCGTCGCGTCCGTGGCGGACCGGTATCTTGCCCACTGCGTGGTGGAGGGCTGGTCCGTCCGCCACGCGGGGAACGGGCCGGGACTGGAGGGGGCACTCGCGCTGATGCCTGCGGCCACCCTGTCCCTGGTGGAGTTCGAAGCGGCCTGGTCGGTGCTCGGCCTGGGCACTGTGCCGTTCCCGCTGGCCGGCCCCGGCCGCCGGATGTCCCGTGCGCAGGCGTTGACGGTCCTGGCCGAGCGTGGGCTGCGGATCGGTGACCAGTGGACGGCGTGCCTGACCGTGCTGGCCTGGCCGGACCGCTCGGTGGACGCCATCGGCGGTGCCGGCCACCAGTTGGCCGCGCTGGCCGCGTCGGCCCGGGGTGTGGCGGCGCTGGCCGTGCTGGACCGGGGCACCGTGGTGCTGGCGCCGATCCGCGCGGGCAGCCTGGTGGAGTCGGTGGTGGCGCTGCTGCCCGTGGTGCACGCCGGGCCGGGGCACGAGCTGACCGTCCCGGTGGCCGCGGTGCGTAAGTTTCTGGCCGGCGACGGGCCGACCGACCTGGTGGCGCTGACCGATGCCGGTGTGTCACCGGCCGACGCCGCGCTCCTGGTGCGGCTGGCCGAGGAGCGGTTACGTGGCGGCCAGTTCGGTGCGAACCTGGCGGATCGCCGGTCCGGCGGTCTGTATCGCGGTATTCCGGTGGTGTCGTGGTTCGACACCATTTCCGGCCGTTATCTGATGACCAATGACGGTGTCACGCTCACCGTGGCGCCCGCTGATTCCGCGCTGATCGCGGTGCGGCTGCACGAGGTGTTGGACGGTCACCGGTAAGCGAATGGTAAGGATTCGGGCATCGGCAGGATACGGCCCGTTTCCAAGAGTGTCTTCAGATTGCACATGACCAGCGACCAACCGTTGCTGACCAGCCGAAACATTGAACTCGCCGTGTCCAGACCGGTGTGTGTGACGGTCAGCGCGACAACGTCGCCGTTCGCTACCAGATCGAACGTCACCGTGCTGTCCCGACCGTCGTGATCGGTCGTCACGAAGCTGAGTGTCCGCTGTGCATCGGCTGTCAACACGGTACCCGTGGACTCGACGAGGTCGTCGTCGACGAGCCGGAACGTGATCTTCGACCCGACCCGCCAGTCCGAATCCATGACGCGGCCCTGCCAGAACCGCCTGGTGAACTCGGGGTTGAGCAGCGCTTCCCAGACCTCGGCCGGGCTGGCCGCGATGTGGGTGACGTACACGAACGTGCCGGTGCTCGGATCGGTCATCATTGGCTCCGAATCTGGTTCTCCTGGCGGTGCGCCTGTCTCGTAACGCAACAAGACCGCAGCTGGACATGTCAACGTGCTGAGTGTTCGGGACCTGTCGGCGTACCGGTGTTGATCCGCCCGGTGGAATCGGTGACGGGCAGGTCAACGGCTGCCATCGGCCTGTTAGAGTCGACATCGCGCTTCGTGCCCGCAGGTGCGTGGCGCACCGGCCTGTGCAGCAGGTCGCCACCCCTGCCGGTCACCGCCGGCCACGAACTACGGGCCAAGCCGCAGCGCGGCGGGTGCCGCCCAGGAGGTCTCGCGTGCTCAGCGCATTCCGCTCGGCTTTCGCGACGCCGGACCTACGCAAGAAGATCCTGTTCACGCTCGGGATCATCGTTGTGTATCGGATCGGCGCGACGCTGCCCGCACCGGGCGTGTCGTACAAGAACGTCAACCTCTGCACCAACGACGTCAGCAGCAGCGGCGTCTACCAGCTGATCAACCTGTTCAGCGGCGGCGCACTGCTCAAGCTGTCGATCTTCGCGCTGGGCATCATGCCCTACATCACGGCCAGCATCATCATTCAGCTGCTCACCGTTGTCATCCCGCGGTTCGAGCAGCTGAAGAAGGAAGGCCAGTCCGGCCAGAACAAGCTGACGCAGTACACCCGGTACCTGACCATCGGTCTCGCCATCCTGCAGTCCACCGGCATCATCGCGCTGGCCGTGCGTGGACAGCTGTTCGGCAACTGCCCCGAGCAGGTCATCCCGGACCAGTCGGTGTTCTCGCTGGCCATCATCGTCGTCGCCATGACCGCCGGTACCGCCATCATCATGTGGCTGGGTGAGATGATCACCGAGCGCGGCGTCGGCAACGGCATGTCGATCCTGATGTTCGCGAACATCGCGTCCCGCATCCCCAGCGAGGGCAACTCGATCCTGACCAACGGCCACGCGCTGGTCTTCACCGTGGTCTGCATCTTCGGTCTGGCGATCATCACCAGCGTCGTGTTCATGGAGCAGGGCCAGCGCCGAATCCCGGTGCAGTACGCCAAGCGCATGATCGGCCGCCGGATGTACGGCGGTACGTCGACCTACCTGCCGCTCAAGGTCAACCAGGCAGGCGTCATCCCGGTCATCTTCGCGTCGTCCCTGCTCTACCTGCCGGCGCTGATCGTGCAGTTCACCGACGGCACGGCGCCCTGGCAGGTCTGGGTCTCGACCACGTTCACGCGTGGCTCGCACCCGATCTACATGCTCACGTACGGCGCACTCATCATCTTCTTCACGTTCTTCTACGTCAGCATCACGTTCAATCCGAACGACGTGGCCGACA
>DASUJK010000084.1:0-54352 GCA_036279295.1 Pseudonocardiaceae bacterium
TGTTCCAGCGCTGCTGGGAACGGGCCGCGCTGGCCGTCGCCGCGCCAGGGGTGTGCGTCGTGCTCACCGAACTGCTGTTCAAACCACTGATCCACCGGACCGACGACGGCGTGCTGAGCTATCCCAGCGGGCACACGGTCAGTGCCGTGGCCGCGCTCACGGTGGCCGCGCTGGTGGTGAGCGTGGACTGGCCCGACCGATACCGGGTGGCGGTGATGGGCCTGCTGCTGCTGACCAGCTTCGTGCTGGCGGTCGGCCTGGTCGGCATGGACTACCACTACGCGACGGACACGGTCGGCGGCTTCCTGGTCGCGCTGGGCGTGACGCTGCCGCTCACCGTGGCCACCGACCGGTTCGGCGAACGGCGTCGGCAGACCGTTCCGGACCGGCCAGCAGCGCAGCGGGCCGCCACGCGAACCCGTCCGGGTCGGTGAAGGTGCCGGCATCGCTACCGACCACGATCCGGTGTGACCCGCCGCCCTCCGGCGGGACACCAGCGTCCTTGGCCAGTGCCTTGCGCCCGTAGAGCGCCAGCGTGATCGGGCCCGACGCATCGAACTCGACGTACTTGCGGCCGACACTCCGCGCCACGGTGAGGCCGTGGTCGACGTAGGCCTGCTTGCTGGCCACCATGTCCGCGACGCCGAGCAGGAGCACGATCTTGTCGATCTCCCTGGTGGCCGGACCGGTGTTCTTCTTCGCCGATGTCGCGACCTTCCAGATGGTCCCGTCCGGCGCCCGCACGACACCGCCGTAGCCCCAGAACGACTTGGCGACCGGCTTCAACGTGGTGGCGCCCGCCTCGACGGCGGCGTCGACGAACCGGCTGACGGTGGCAGGCTGGGCCACCGTGAGCGACAGCGTGCAGCCACGGAAGCCGGTCGTCGGTGCCGTCGTGGCACGCAGGCGCAGCCGGTCGCCAAGGTCGAAGGCCGCCGCGTAGAACCGGTCGGCTGCGTCGGTGTCGGTTACCTCGATGGTGATGGAATCGATGTGCGTCATGCGGATGACGCTAAGCCGGGTGCTGTGACCAGCGCTTCTTGATTCCTGATCGGTCTGGTGGCCGGTACTTGTCACGCCTGCTTGGATGATCCGGTGGATCGACTCCTGCCAACGGAACACCCGGTGTCCACCGTGGCCGACGACGCGGAACTCGCCCGGCTGTACGACTTTCCGCCGGACCTGGACCGCGCCTGGGTGAAGGTCAACTTCATCTGCAGCGTGGACGGCGCGGTGTCGCTCGGTGGGCGGTCCGGTGGCCTGTCCGACGCGAACGACAAGAAGATCTTCCTGCTCGGCCGGGCGCTCGCCGACGTGATCATGGTCGGCTCGCACACCGCGCTGATCGAGCGGTACAAGGGCGTCCAGCCCCACGAGGTGCCCGCCGACCTGCGGGCCGACCGTGGGCTCGCGCCGGTGCCGCCGATCGCGGTGGTCACCCGCCGTTGCTCGGTCGAACCGAACTCCGACCTGATCACCAAGGCGATCGCGCAGACGATCGTGTACACCACGTCGTCCGCGCCGCGGGAGCGGACGGACGCGCTGGTCGAAGCCGGTGCCGACGTGGTCGTGGCAGGCGAGGACGACGTGGATCTGGCCGCGGTGCTCGCCGACATGAGCGGACGCGGGCTGCGGCGGGTGTGCTGCGAGGGTGGCCCGCAACTGTTCGGCTCGCTGATCGCGGGCGACCTGGTGGACGAACTGGACCTGAGCATCGCACCGCTGCTGGTCGGCGGCGACGCGGGCCGGATCGCGGCAGGCCACATGCCACCCGGCCCGACCAGGCTGCGCCTCGCCTCGATGCTGCACGGCGACAACCAGTTGATGTTGCGCTACCTCAGGGAGGCGTGACATGGCACTCCCGGTGACCGAGCCGGTCAAGCCGATGCTGGCGTCCCCGGCGGCCAAGATCCCGGACGACAAGGCGCTGCTGTTCGAGCCCAAGTGGGACGGCTTCCGCTGCCTGGTGTTCCGGGACGGCGCCGAGCTCACCTTGCAGTCCCGGTCCGGCAAGCCGCTGAACAGGTACTTCCCCGAGGTGATCACCAACCTGCTGGCCGCGCTGCCCGACCGGGTGGTGCTGGACGGCGAACTGGTCGTGGAGCTCGACGGCCACCTCGACTTCGACTCGCTGACCGAACGCATCCATCCGGCGGCCAGCCGGGTCGCGCTGCTGGCCGAGCGGACACCGGCCAGGTATGTGGCGTTCGACCTGCTCGCGCTGGGCGACGAGAACCTGCTGGACCGGCCGGGTCAGGACCGCAGGACCGCGTTGACCGACGCCATCACGCCAGGCGCCGGGCTGCACATCACTCCTGCCACGACCGATCCGGCCGTGGCCAGGCAGTGGTTCACCCTGTTCGAGGGCGCCGGCCTGGACGGCATCATCGGCAAGCCCGCGGACGGCCCGTACACGCCGAACAAGCGCACCATGATCAAGTTCAAGCACGCCAGGACGGCCGACTGCGTGGTGGCCGGCATGCGCTGGCACGCCAACACGGAGCCGGGCACCGCGGTCGGCTCGCTGCTGCTCGGTCTGCACGACGATGCCGGCGTGCTGCACCACGTCGGTGTGGTCGGGGCGTTCCCGGTCGCGCGCCGGCAGGAACTGGCCGCCGAGCTGACACCGCTGGCCGACGGCGGTGAGCAGGACCACCCGTGGCTGACCGGGGACGTCGAGGGCCGACGGCTGCCCGGCTCGGTGAACCGGTGGCGTTCCGGCGAGCAGCCATGGGTGCCGCTGCGGCGCGAACTCGTGGTGGAGGTCAGTTACGACCACACCGAGGGTCGCCATCCGGTCCGGTTCCGGCACACCACGCAGTTCGTCCGGTGGCGCCCGGACCGCGAACCGGCGACCTGCCGGTACGACCAGCTGGACGAGCCGGCGGGCTACGACCTGGACGCCGTGCTGCGCGGTGAGGTGGCGGCGAAGTAGCTCAGACCTCGGCCGTCGGCGGTGCCGGCTTGTCGGTGCGGGTGGCGCCGACCGATGCGGCCACCACGAGGCACACCGCGATCCACTGCACCGGGTGCAGGGACTGGCTGAGCACCACGAGACCGCACAGCGCGGCCACCGCGGGCTCCAGGCTCATCAGCACGCCGAACACCCTCGGCGGGATGCTGCGCAGCGCCTCCAGCTCCACCGAGTAGGGCACCACCGAGGACAGCAGGGCGACGCCGAACCCGGCGGCCAGCACCTCCGGCCGCAGCAGGTCGGTGCCGGCGCTGACCACCCCGAACGGCGCGACCAGCATGCCGCCGATGGCCATCGCGATGGCCAGCCCGCCACCACCGCTGGTCTGCGCGCCCAGCCGGGCGCTGAGCAGGATGTAGCAGGCCCAGCAGGCAGCCGCGCCGAGTGCGAACAGCACACCCGTCCACACCACCGGCCCACCGCCGTCGGTCAGCAGGACCACCCCGCCCCCGGCCAGCAGCGCCCACAGGCCGTCCAGCCACCGCCGCGACCCGACCAGTGCCAGGGCCAGCGGGCCGAGGAATTCGATGGTCACCGCGACGCCCAGCGGAATCCGATTGATCGACTCGTAGAACGCCACGTTCATCACACCGAGGACCGTGCCGAACATGGCAACGACCAGCCACGCCTGTCTGGTCATTCGTAACGACGGCCGCCACGCGATCAACAGGATGACGGCGGCGAACACCAGGCGCAGGGTCACCACCCCGACCGCGCCCGCGATCGGGAACAACTGCTTGGCCAGCGATGCGCCGACCTGCACGCTCACGATCCCGGCCAGCACCAATGCGGGTGGCGGCACGCTGCCAAGGCCACGGCCTGCCAACGCGGCCAGCACACCGCGCGGCCAGATCCGCCGAGGTGTCCGTTCCACGTACGCGGTAACCACGAGTCACTCCTCACCCGGTCGGCCAGGCCCGGCGATACTGTTAGCAACCGGCGCCAGCCATAAGCAAAGCCTTAACCAGAGCCCCAACCACAGCCATGACTACCCGCCGGCCACGAGAGTCGCGACCGAGTTTCATCCTGTGATACGAGCTTGGACAGCGGAATCCCGGAAATCCCGCTCACCAGGGTCATACCACGGGAGTGCGACGCTCGGCTGGGTCGGGCCGTCGACCCCGCCACCCGGCGGACACAGAGAGCGAGGAAGCCACGTGCCGCGCCGAGTGGTCGCCCAATCCTGGCGGCCAGCACTGGCCATGACGGTCGCGCTCGCATCGCTCGCCGCGTGCACCGTGGGCCCGTCGCAGCGGCCCGGCCTCGTGGTGGAGGGCGACGTGCCCGCCGTGACCACCCAGCACGACTCGTCGGCCATGGCCCTCCCGCCGCTGGAGCACCCGTCCGGCGGCGGGATCGGTTGGAGCGACTGTTCGACCGTCACCCGGCAGCGGCTCGGCCCGGTCACCGTGCCGGCCGACCTGACGTTCCAGTGCGCGAGGATGGCCACCCGACTGGACTCGCCGAGCGCGCCCGGTGAGGGCCTGGTTCGGCTGCAACTGCTCAAGGTGGGCCAGGGACCGACACCGCTGCTGGTGGTCAACGACCTGGACGGCCTGCCCGGCACGCTCTACACGGCGGAACTGGCCGGCCAGCTGCCGGCCGAGTTCCTGCACACGTTCTCCCTGATCGGGCTGGACCGGCGGGGCACCGGCGGCTCGGACCCGGTGCACTGTGTGCCGGAGGCGGACCGGCAGCAGATCGTCAGCTACGACCCGACCGACACCGACCTGTCCGGGCTGCTCAACGCCAGCTTGGACGCGAGCCAGCAGTGCATCCTGGCGCTGGACACCCGCTCGGCCGCGCTGGACACCCAGCGCAACGCCGAGGACCTGGAGATGATCCGCCAGCAGCTCGACGTCGACCGGCTCGACGCGATCGGCCACGGCGAGGGTTCCCGCGTGCTGACCGCGTACGCGAACCGGTACCCGAAGCACGTCGGCAGGCTGGTCCTGGACGGTTCGCCGGACCCCACGCTGAACGCCACCGACACCGCGAAGGCGCAGGCGGTGGCCGCGGAGGCGACGTTCGCAGCGTTCGTCACCAACTGCGAGAGCAAGGGCTGTCCGCTGGGCGCCCACCCGAAGTCGACCCTGCAACAGCTGCTGGCCCAGTTGCGCACCAAGCCGATCGAGCTGAGTGACGGCACCGAGCTGACCAACGGCACAGCACTGAACGCCGTGCTGCTCGCCCTCGGCGACCGGACCGAATGGCCGGCCCTGGCCACCGCGATCGCCAGGGCACGCGGCGGCGACGGCACGGCACTGGCCACGTTCGTCGACCCCGTCGTGTCCAGTTCGGGCACCGATCCGGCTCGCCTGGACGCCGACCTGGTGTCCGGGTGCAACGACGAGGAGGACCGGCTGGCGCCCGACCAGGTGAGCAACACGATGAAGTCGTGGACCGGCACGTACCCACTGTTCGGCGGCCTGATCGCGCAGGACCTGCTGCTGTGCGGGCCGTGGCCGGTACCCAGCCAGGAACTGCCCAAGCCGACGGCCAAGGGCACGCCGCCCATCCTGGTGCTGAGCACCGAGAACGACCCGGTCACGCCGAGTACCGGCACCACTCGCACCGCCCAGCAGCTGGCCAGCGGGGTGCTGGTCAACTGGCTGGGCTCCGGGCACGGTGCACTGGGTCAGTCCGCGTGCGCGACCCAGGCCGCGCAGAACTTCCTCGTCAACGGGAAGGTGCCGGCGAACCCGACCACCTGCCCGCCCTGATCAGCTACTTGCAGTTGGCGCAACAGCCGCAACCAGGCCCTGTGCAGCTACCGCAGCAGCTGCAACCGCCCGCTGGCGCGGTGCTCTCCGTCGGGTGCTCCATGACGACCTCCCAATGGTTCCGCACACTCAACGTAAGCCCGGCCCGACGTTGCGTGCACCGCCGTGCGGGTGTGCTCAGCTGTTGAGTTCGTCCAGGGCCTGGCGGGCGGCAGCCAGTTCGGCCTCCAGGATCTCGACCCTGGCCCGCTGCTGTTCGCGGGCCGCGGTGATCGCGCCCTCGATCGCCGTCTCGATGTCCCCGCCGAGCGCCCGCGCGGCCTGCGCCACGGCACCGGCGCCGACCGGCTGCGGCCGGACCGTGCGTCTGCTGCCGGCCTGCACCTCGACTGTCCACTCCCCCTCGGCGGTCGAGCTGAGCGTGACGGTGATCGGCGCAGGCGGCTTGGTCCGCCCCTTGGCGGCCGGCCGGCCCTTGGTGGGCTCGACCGGTTTGGCAATGGCCTCCTTGACTGCCGGCTCCTTGGCTACAGCGGCCTTGCGGCTGGGGCGCTCGCGCACGACGAGCAGTTCGTCCATCGGCGGCGGAGCGGATGTCGGCACCGGTGCCAATGCGAGCTTCACGGGCTCGTCGCCCTTGCGCCTGCGGGGTGGCTTGTCCATCGTCAACTCGTTCGGGGAGAAGGACAGCTCGTCGTGCGAACCGGTCGGTCGGACCTGGATGAAGTCACCGTCGTAGGGCTCGGTCAGCGCGACCACCTTGGCGGAGCGTCCCGCGTCCACCCCCACCGCTGCCGGCGTGAACCACACCATCGGGCGACGACCGTCGGCCAGTTCGGCACGCAACTGGTCGATCTGTTCGGTGGACAGCGGGGACGGACTGCCGGTCGGCATGGACGGACTCCTCGATGCGGATGGTGACGTGGTGAACACCGTGCATCGTGCCGGTCCATGCCGACAAAGCCGATACCGCGCGCGGAAACTGGCATGCGGCCGTTATCTGAGGCCATTCGTTACCGGCGGCGGCCCTTGCTCAGCCGGGACACCGGCCCGGGTCCGGCGATCTGGCAGTCGCACTCGCGCTCGGTGACAGCCTCCGCGGTGACCGTGATCTGGCCGTTGACACCCGTCGACACCGACTCACCCCGGGACGCCAGCGAACGCCAGACCCGCATCGAGTCGGCGAAGTCGCGCAGGTCCTCCAGCGTGGTGCCCTTGAGGGTGGTGCCCTTCAGCGGCGCCGGTGATGTCGCGGCCTTGATCGTGCCTTCCAACCAGGCGGCCACTTCGTCCGGATTGACCATCACCTCTTCCGGCTCGGTGCTCAACCTGTCGTCCCGGGTAGCGGCATGGGCCAGCGCCACCCGTTCCACGTAGCCATGCCAGTGCAGACCCAGCCCGGTCCATGCCTCGGCCACGGCCCAGTCGTCCTTCGTCACCATGCCAGCCTGCCAGCATTGCGCACCAGGCCCCCACGGGCACACCCAGCAACGGCCATTGTTCCGCCAGACGGACTACCGAACTCACCGAATTGGCCCAGCGAGCACAGCGGCGGCAACGCGGCCACACCTCGCAAGGACGAGGGAGCGGAGGAGGCCCAGCCAAAACCAACCCCGAACCGACCAGCGATCAGGTATCCGACCGAGCCCGACTGGGCTGAACCCGCTTGGGCTCCCCAGGCATCTTCGGATAGTCCGGCGGATAAGGCAGGTCACCCAAACCGTGATCCCGCTCATCCCGCTCGTACCACTCCAGCAACCGCTCCAGCCCGTAAGCCCGCTCGTCCAACCCCGTCAACGGATCACCGTGTTCAGCCAGCCAACCCGGCACCGTGAACACGTCGAAGTCGTCCGGTTCGACGTCGGTCAACTGCTCCCACGTGACCGGCGTGGACACGGTGGCCCGTTCCGTCCCCCGGACCGACCACGCGGACGCGATCGTCCGGTCCCGCGCCGCCTGGTTGTAGTCCAGGAAGATCCGCTCGCCGCGTTCTTCCTTCCACCAGGACGTGGTCGCCAGGTCGGGCATCCGGCGGGACACCTCCCGGGCCAGCGCGATCACGGCGTGCCGGACCTGGATGAAGTCCCATTCCGGCCGGATCCGCGCCAGCACGTGGATGCCCCGACCGCCAGAAGTCTTCGGAAAACCGGTCAGGCCCGCGTCGACGAGTGCTTCCCGCAGCACGCCTGCCACCCGCACCGCGTCGGCGAAGTCGGTGCCGGGCTGGGGGTCGAGGTCGATCCGCAGTTCGTCCGGGTGGTCCACGTTGGGCCTGCGCACCGGCCACGGGTGGAAGTCCAGGGTGCCGAGATTCGCCGCCCACGCGAGCACAGCGGGTTCGGTCGGGCAGACCTCGTCGGCGGTCCGGCCGGACGGGAACGTGATCTGCACCGACTCCACGTAGTCCGGCGCGCCCTTGGGCACCCGCTTCGCGTAGAACGGCTCGCCCGCCACGCCGTCCGGGAAGCGTTTCAGCGTCGTCGGCCGGTCGCGCAGCACCCGCAGCAGCGGGTCGGCAACGGTCAGGTAGAACTCGACGACCTGGCGCTTGGTGATGCCGCGCGCCGGAAAGTAGACCTTGTCCGGATTGGACACCCGCACCGATCGCTCGCCGTGCGGGCCGTCCACGGTCAACTGAAGAGGCTCAGCCACGCGCCCGAGACTACGGCTTCGGGCCGACAACCGTGCGGTACAGCGTGGCCAATCCGTCCAGGAACGCGTCCAGCGCCAGTTCGAACGAGTCGGCGTCGATCTCGTCGGCGTGTTCCCGCAGTGACGGCGCGTCCACCAGGTTCGGGTAGCGGTCCAGGTAGATCTGCACGTCGTCCTCGAAGCCACGGGAGAACGAGCCCATCGCGGCGCCGACCACGAGGTACTTGGTGGACGCGCCGATCATGGTGGCGTAACGCGGCGGCCAGCCCGCGCCGACGAGCCCGCCGTGCACCGCGTCCGCGGCGCGCAGCGACGCTTCCCGGCGAGCGGGCCCGTAGGCCAGGAACGGCACGAGGTTGGGGTGCCTGGCCAGCGCCGCCCGGTAGGAACGCGCCCAGACCCGCAGGCCGAGCCGCCAGTCGCCGCCGCCGAACATGCTCACGTCGACATGCAGCATGACCTCGTTGGCCACCGAGTGCAGCAGCTCTTCCTTGCTGGCCACGTGCCCGTACAGCGACGGCGCCCGCACCCCCAGCTCGGCGGCAAGCCTGCGCATGGACAACCCGTCCAGGCCTTCCGTGTCCACGATGCGCAGCGCACCCTGGTGGATGCGCTCCCTGTTCAACACCGGTGTTCGCGGTCGACCCAACTCATCCACCCCTTGCGGGTAGCCGGACATCGGGACTACCTTACAACCTAACAGTGTTCGGTTTTCCGGAGGCGTTCATGGATTTCACGCTCAGTACCGAAGAGAAGGAAGTTCGTGACTGGGTGCGTACGTTCGTCCGGCGCGAAATCATGCCGCTGGAACCGGACGTGCTGCGACGCGAGCGGGTCGGCGAACCCGGCCTGAGCAGGACGGAACTGGCCGAGTTGCAGGCCAAGGCCCGGGAGGCCGGATTCTGGGGCGTGCAGACCCCGGAGGCGTACGGCGGCATGGGGCTGTCCGCCGTGATGACCGCGCTGCTCGAAGCGGAACTCGGCCGCTCGTTCGTGCCGTTCCGGTTCGGCGGCGCCGCGGACAACATCCTGTTCCACGCCAATGACGCGCAGAAACAGCGCTACCTGCTGCCCACGATCGAAGGCGACCGGCTGTCCTGCTTCGCGATCACCGAACCCGGTGCCGGCTCGGACGCCAAGAACATCCGGACGTCCGCCTACCGGGACGGCACGGACTGGATCATCACCGGCGAGAAGACGTTCATCACCGGCGGCAACGAGGCCGACTTCACCATGGTGTTCGCGGTCACCGACAAGGAGAAGGGCGCCAACGGCGGCGTGACCTGCTTCCTGGTCGACCGGGACATGGGCTGGAAGTCCGAGCCGATCCCGACCATGGGCGAATGGGGTCCGGCAGCGCTGGTGTTCGACCAGGTCCGGGTGCCGGAGGAGAACATCCTCGGTGAGGTCGGCCGCGGCTTCGAGCTGGCCATGCAGTGGATCGGCCGGGGTCGCTACCTGCTGCCGGCCCGCGCGCTCGGCGCGTGTGAACGGCTGCTGGAGATGGGCATCGAGCAGGCCAAGACACGGGTCACGTTCGGCGAGCCGATCGCCAACCGGCAGGCCATCCAGTGGATGATCGCCGACTCGGCGGTCGAGATCGAGGCACTGCGCTGGCTGGTGCTGCACGCAGCCTGGCAGGTGGACGAGGGCCTGGACTCCCGGCAGGCGCAGTCGATGGCCAAGCTCTACGGCGGCACCAAGGCCAACGAGATCGTGGACCGCGTGCTCCAGATCCACGGCGGCATGGGCTACACGAGGGAACTGCCGGTCGAGCGCTGGTACCGCGAACTGCGGCTGCTGCGGATCTACGAGGGCACCGACGAGATCCAGCGCCGAACGATCGCCTGGAACCTGATCCAGGGCCGTGCCAGCGTGAGCGGGGTGCTCGGCTGAGGTCCTGGACGGAGAACGACTCGCTGCTCTACGCGCTGGCCGTCGGCGCCGGTCAGGACGACCCGACCGTCGAACTGGCCTTCACGACGGAGAACACGGCCGGTGTCAGCCAACTGGCGCTGCCCACGTTCGCCATCGTGCTGGCCGAGTACGGGGGTCCGCAGGCCGGGCTGACCGGCGTGGACCTGACCAAGGTGCTGCACGCCGAGCAGTCGCTGAGGCTGTACCGGCCGCTGCCGGTGGCCGGCTCGGTCGAGCTGACCAGCCGCGTCACCGACACGTTCGACAAGGGCTCCGGGGCGCTGGTGGTCACCGAGACCACAGGCACCGATCCGGCCACCGGTACGCCGATGTTCGCCACCCGCTCGTCGGTGTTCATCCGGGGTGCGGGTGGGTTCGGCGGTGAGCGAGGCCCGTCGGTCGACCACTCGTTCCCCGATCGGCCGCCCGATGCTGTGCTGCGCTTTCGCACGTCACCCAACCAGGCGCTGCTCTACCGGCTGACCGGTGACCGCAACCGGATGCACGCCGACCCCGCCTTCGCGGCCACCGCAGGCTTCCAACAGCCGATCCTGCACGGCCTGGCCACCTACGGCATCGCGGTTCGGTTGCTGCTCAACGAGTTCTGTGCCGGTGACCCCGGCCGACTGTCCGCCGTGGACGGTCGCTTCACGAAACCGGTGACACCCGGCGACGAACTGGTGGTCACCGCATGGCGGGACGGCGACACCGTTGTGTTCCGCACGGCCGACGGAGCCGGCGACGTGGTGCTGGACCGAGGCCGGGCCGACATCACGGTTTGAGCGCGCGAATCCCGTACATCATGGGAAAACTGGGCACCGATGATGTCGGACGACACGTAGTCGCCGACACCGGTCTCGACGACCTCGCCCTCGCCACCGCTCCAGTAGTCCTCGGTGGCCTGCCATCCCCAGTCGAACATCAGCCCGAGAGCGGATGAACGTTGGCGATCACGAACCGGCCGCCCGACCGCAGCACCTTGGCGATGCCGGCGGCCCACGACGCGAGGTCGGACAGCCAGCACACCGCGCCGTACGAACTGAACGCGATGTCGAAGCTGTCGGCACCGGCGTGGTCGAACCAGTCGAACAGATCGCTGCGCACGAACGTCGTCCGGATGCCGGAGTCGGCGGCGAGTGTGGCGGCGAACTCGACGAGTTCCAGGACCGGCGATTGTCCTCGTGTAGATCACGTGCCAGCATGACCGCGGTCTGACCACCTGCCAGGACGTTCCGCGAACCATTTTCTCGGAGGCACATCGGATGCTGGACATCGAGTGGGACACGGCGACCTGGCTCAACGAACCGCCGGACGTGCGGGTGGACGGCAGGGATCTGGTGGTCACGACCAGCGCCAAGACCGACTTCTGGCGCACCACCAACTACGGCTACATCACCGACAACGGGCATGCCCTGCTGGCGCCCGCACCGCTGGGCAACCACATGGCGGTACACGTGACTTTCGAGGCCGACAGCAAGAACCTGTACGACCAGGCAGGCGTGCTGGTCCGGGTCGACGCGGAGCACTGGCTCAAGGCAGGCGTCGAGATGGCAGGCGGCCTGCTGGTCGGCGCGGTGATGACCAACGGCGTGTCGGACTGGTCACAGGCGCCCGTCCCGGAGTGGGCGGACAGGTCGGTCACCATCAAGGTGCACAGGGTGGACGACTCGCTGATCGTGTGGGCCGGCGCCGGGGACGAGGACCTGCGGCAGATCCGGCTCGCGCCGCTGGCGCCGGACGCCGTCGCGATGGCCGGCCCGTACTGCTGTTCACCGACCGGCGGGGGCATGCGCGTGCGGTTCACCCGCTTCGCCATGGAGTGGTCGCAGTGGGGCAAGCACCCGCAGGAGTAGCGGTCAGGGCGCCGTCAGCACGTACTTCGCGATGTCGGCGTGCGTGGCGTACCAGACGCCCTGGTGGCCCGCGACGTGCTCGACCAGTTCGCTGAGCACGGCCAGCCGGGACCGGTGCCCGATCACGTGCGGGTGCATGGTCAGCTGGAACAGGCCGCCTGCCGCGTAGGCCGCGTCGAACTCGTCCCGCCAGATGGTGAGCACCTGGCGGGGCGCGGTGTAGGGCCGGGAGTTGGTGAACCGGTCCATGGTGAAGTACGGCGCGTCGTCGCGGATCCACTCCACCGGAATCTCCACCATGCCGGTCGGTGTGCCCTCGGCGACGATCTCGTACGGCTCGTCGTCGGCCATCAGCGACGAGTCGTACGCCAGGCCCAGCGCACGCGAGATGGCCAGCGTGTGGTGGCTGAAGTCCCAGGACGGTGTGCGGATGCCGACCGGTGCCACACCGGCCACCTGGCTGAGCGTGTCGTAGGCGCGCAGCGCGAGTTCCCGCTCGGTCGGTTCGTCGAGCAGCACGTTGCGCTCGTGGATCCAGCCGTGGATGGCGACCTCGTGACCGGCATCCACATAGGACTTGATCTCGTCCGGACGCAGCAGCGCGCAGACGGCCGGCACGAAGAACGTCGCCGGGATGCCGTTGCGGGACAACAGTTCCATGATTCGCGGCACGCCGACCCGGGCACCGTACTCACCCTGGGACAGCTTGCCAGGGCTGGTTTCGTTGGCACGCAACGAGATGGTCTCATGGTCGGAGTCGAACGACAGCGCGACGGCGACCTTGGCGCCGCCCGGCCACTGGGTGGGCGCCAGCGACGTGCCGGCCCGGACCCGGTCCACGTGGCCCCGCCAGGTCGGTTCCGGCCACGCCCACGGCTGCTGTTCGGACTGCTGCTCAGCCGACATGGACGGCTCCGTGCAGGTCGGTGGTCGGCTTGGCACGCATGGCGGCGACCATCTGGTCGCGCACCCGGTCCAGATGGGTCGCCATCACCTCGGCGGCCTTGGCCCCGTCACCCGCCGCGATCGCGGCGATCAGTCCGTCGTGGTCGTCCATGGACGCCCTGGAGTGCGCGGGATCGACCTCATGGATGCTGCGTAAGAGGATCACCTGCTGCTGGACCAGCCGGACCTGGTCGGCGATCCGGGGACTGTCCGCGGCGTCGAGCAGGGTGCGGTGGAAGGAGACGTCCAACCGGTACGGGAAACGGTGACCCGCCTCGAACGACTGCCGCGAGTCGGCGCTGACCTGGCGCAATGTGGCCAGGCCGAGTTCGGTACGCCGAGTGGCCGCCAACCGGGCCGCCGTGCACTCCAGCGCGGCGCGCAGCTCGAACAGCGCGTACAGCTCGGGCACGTCGGCCTGTTGCACGTACGCGCCCCGGTGCGGCACGTAGACCAGGAGCCCTTCGCTGATCAGGTGCCGGATGGCCTCCCGCAGTGGACCCCTGCTGATGCGCATCCGCTGGGCCACCTCGACCTCGTTGACCCGACAGCCCGGTGGGATCTCGCCGGTGAGCACCAGCTCACGCAGTACGTCCACGGTCTGTCCGGCCAAGCTCTGCCGATGCGGCACAGCACCTGTCATCTGCGTCTCCAAGTCTCGACAGTCCCCTGCGGGCACTCCAAACTGTCAACAGTTGACTGTCAGCAGCTCGACTCTCGGTAACCAGTCCATCGCGGGACGGCCACTACTGTCAAGAATGCCTGATGTCCTGCCAGACGAGGTAAGGAGCGCCCGTGCACGAGGTCATCGCCGAGGTGTGGCGCAACGATCTTGCCGAGTCCGTGCATCACGGCTCCGTCGTCGGCCTGGCCAGTGACGGTTCGATCGCGTTCACCGTCGGGCAGCCCGACGTGCTGACGTATCCCCGCTCGTCGCTGAAGCCGATCCAGGGCCTGGCGATGGTGCACAACGGGCTGGACCTGAAGGACGAGTTGCTCGCCCTGGCCTGCGCCAGCCATCCCGGCGAGCCGTTCCACATCGACGGGGCCCGCCGCATCCTGGCCGGCGCCGGCCTGACCCCGCACGACCTGCAGTGCACCCCGGCGCTGCCCGGTCACGAGGCATCACGATTCGCGCTGGTCGCGGCCGGTACCCGGCCGGCGCCGCTGTACATGAACTGCTCCGGCAAACACTCGGCGATGTTGGCCACCTGCGTGCGCAACGGCTGGCCGACCGTGAACTACCGGGACCCCGGCCACCCGTTGCAGCTGGCCATCCGGCAGACCGTCGGCGAGCTGTCCGGCGAGTCGATCGACAAGGTCGGTGTGGACGGCTGCGGTGCGCCACTGTTCGGCACCAGCCTGATCGGCCTGGCCAGGGCGTTCCACAATCTGGCCACCGCGACCGACGGCACGGCGGAGCACCAGATCCGCACCGCCATGGCCGGCTACCCGGAGTGGGTCGGCGGCACCGGCAGCGAGGTGGCCGCGTTGATGCGGGCGCTGCCCGGCGCGGTGGCCAAGGACGGCGCCGAGGGCGTCTACGCGATCGGCCTGCCGGACGGCCGCGCCGTCACACTGAAGATCGCCGACGGCTCGGCACGGGCCAGGTCGGTGGTCATGGTGGCCGCGCTGCGGCGGCTCGGCGTCGACGCGGACGGTCTGCGCGAGCTGGCCGAGACACCGGTGCTCGGGCACGGCGAGCCGGTCGGCGCCATCCGTCCGACCAGCGCGGTCACCGGCACGGGGTGACCAGACGATGGGCGCGCGGCTACCGTAGGGGTGTGAACGCTGCTCAGGACGACCGGGACAACGACCCGATCGCCGACGAGCTGATCGGTCTCGACCCCGACGACCCGGAGACACTCGCCTTCGCCGCGCACCTGCGCCGGATGCAGACGCCGACGAACTCCTTCACCGTCGAGGGATACGTGCGCGGGGTCTCGGAGTTCGCCAACTCGGCGAACAGGGCGAACGGGCACCGCAGGCTGATGGCCGTCATCGTCGTCGGGCTGATCCTCATCGGCGTGCTGTGGGCCGTCTGGCAGACACTGGGCACGGTCTTCTCCACTTTCGGCCACTAGCTCCATGGCCGCCCCGCAGTGGCGCGACCGAGCTACCGTGGAGTCATGAAACCTGTCGTCGGCGCTACCCCGAAGGTCGTGAAGTCGGACCGTGAGTGGCGTTCGGAACTGAACAAGGACGAGTACCACGTCCTGCGTGAGGCCGGCACGGAACGGCCGTGGACCGGTGAATACACCGAAACGAAGACTGTCGGCGTGTACGAGTGCCGTGCGTGCGGCACCGAACTGTTCCGCAGTGACACCAAGTTCGACTCGCACTGCGGTTGGCCGTCGTTCTGGTCGCCGCTGGCCGGTGACAGCGTGATCCTGCGCGAGGACCGGGGTTTCGGCTCCGTGCGCACCGAAGTGCTGTGTGCCAACTGTCACAGCCACCTCGGGCACGTGTTCGAGGGCGAGGGTTACGGCACGCCGACCGATCAGCGCTACTGCATCAACTCCATCTCGCTGAAATTGGTGCCGGTCCAGGAGGCGTGAGTCACCACCACGCTGCCGGGTCACTGCCCGGCAGCCGAGGACCGAAGTCGTAACGCGGCTGGGCGCCCGGCAGGTCGCCGGGCACCCGCAGGTGCCGCACCCGGCCGACCGGGCTGTCCGTCTCGGCCAGCAGCTCCACCACGTCGTCGTCGCCCGGCATCCGACCGGGCGACACGCCATCGGCCAGCCTGCCGAGATCATCCAGCCAGGCTCCTGTCCTGGCCAGCGCCAGTCGCAACCGCCACGAACCACCAGCCGCCCGCTGGCGGCGCAGTGCGGTCATGACGGCTGCCGCGGCCAGCCAGCCGGTGCCGTGGTCCAGGGCCTGCACCGGCAACGGTGTGGGCTGGGCCGCGTCCGCCGCTTTCGCGCCGTCGTCGGCGATGCCGGACGCCATCTGCACGAGGCTGTCGAACCCCCTGCGGTGCCGCCACGGACCGGCGTGCCCGTAGGCGGACAGATCGAGCACCACGATGCCGGGGCTCAACTCGGCCAACCGCTCCGGGCCGAGGCCACGGGCGGCCAGCGTGCCAGGCCGGAACGACTGCACGAACACGTCGGCGTCGGCGATCAGGCCACGCAGGGTCGCCATGCCGTCGGGCGTCCGCAGGTCCAGGTGGGTGGACCGCTTGCCGAACCCGGTGTCGATCACCAGCGGTCCCACGGTCGGCAGGTGCGCCGCGCCCACATGCAGCACGTCCGCGCCGTGTGCGGCCAGCGTCCGCCCGCACACCGGCCCTGCGATGACATGTGTGAGGTCCAACACGCGAATGCCGGACAGCGGCCGATCAGCCGGTGGCAGCGGCCGGACCGGCGCGTCCACGATCCGGTCCACGGTCACCAACGGCACACCACGCACGGCCTGGCCGGCCGGATGGGCCCGCCAGTCCGCCTCGGTCCGCATGGCTGCCGCGGCACCACCGGCTGCCAGCACACCCTCCTCGATCTCCAGCGCGGGCCGCAGCGCGACGGCAGCCGCGACCGCCGCCGGGTCGGCCGGCACGGCCAGCGCCGCACACGCCGCCCTGGCGTGGTGCGGGTAGTTGCAGTGCAAACGAACCCAGCCGTCGGCGGCCGGATAGTCACCGGACAGCTCGGCCCAGGCAGCACCGGGCACCTGGCCGTCCACCCGGAGCCACCGCTCGGTGGTGAACGCCAGCGCGGCGTGCCGCGTGTCGACGGTGACCCGACCGGGCTCACCGCCCCTGGCCCGCCACAGTTCGGCGGCTGCCAGCGTCGCAGTGCCGACACAGGCCGCGGCTGCCGCGTCGACCTGGAACCGGCCGGGCAGCACCGGCTCGTCACCCACGACGACGGCCTGGTCCGGGCCGTGTCCTGCGACGTGCTGGTACAGGTCGGTGAAGGCGTCCAGCATGCACGGACCGTACGCCTGAGCCGATGCGGCACGATGGACCGGTGACGAGGGCCGGGCGAGGTGCAGTGCTGTTGGTCGCGCTGCTGGTCGCGGCACTGGTGGCGGGCTGCACGACAACGGTCACCGGCTCGGCCGTCGCAGGCGCCCACGCACGACCCCAGCAGCCCCCGAGTCCGACGACCTCGGTCCCTCCCCCGGTCCGCACGACGCTGGGCTGTTCGGGCAGTACCAAGGTGATCCAGCCCAAGGGCGCGCCCTACTGCTACCTGCTGCCCAGCGGCTTCACCGACGCCACCGACCAGCTGATGCTGAACTACCAGAGCGACAACCCCAGCCAGTACGACACCGCAGTGGCCGTCGCCGTGCACGACGTGATCATCGTCGCCGTGTATCCGTTGCGGGAGAACAGCGACGGGCTCAGTGCCAGCGTGCTCGGGGACCAGGTCAGTGCCGTGCTCGGCCAGGGTGAGTCGGCCGGCTTCACGGTGACCGGCGACCCGACCCCGACCACCGTGGACAACGCGCGGGCGTTCGAGATCCCGATCAAGCAGAACGACGGCCAGTACGCGTCATCGATCTACTTCGTGTTCCGCGGTTACACCGAGGTCGAGATCAACTGTCAGTTCGCCGACCACCAGAGCGAGATCAACACGGCCTGCGCCGCGATCCGCAGCGACATCGAGGTCATCGATCCGGCGAGATAGGCCCTGGAGCGAAGCGACCGCCGAAGGCGGGCGGCTTGCCCAATCCGTCAGGGCACGTTGTTGACCAGTTCTGCCGGCGCGATCCGGGTGCCGGTGTAGAACGGGATCTCCAGCCGGACGTGCCGCCGCGTCTCGCTGGCCCGCAGATGCCGCATCAGGTCCACGATCCGGTGCAGCTCGTCGGCCTCGAAGGCGAGGATCCACTCGTAGTCGCCGAGCGCGAACGAGGCCACCGTGTTGGCGCGCACGTCCGGGTACTCCCTGGCCAGCTTGCCGTGCTCGGCGAGCAGCGCGCGGCGCTCCTCGTCCGGCAGCAGGTACCACTCGTAGGACCGCACGAACGGGTACACACACACGTACTTGTGGGCTTCCTCGTCAGCCAGGAACGCCGGCACGTGGCTGCGGTTGAACTCAGCGGGCCGGTGCAGCGCGACCTGGCTCCAGACCGGCGCCGACGCCCGCCCGAACGCGGTCCGGCGGAGACCGGCGTACGCGGCCTGCAACTGTTCGATCTCCTCGGCGTGCCACCAGATCATGTAGTCCGCGTCGGCCCGCAGACCAGCGACGTCGTACACACCGCGCACCACCACGTCCTTGCTGGCCAGACCGGCCAGGAAGTCCTGGGCCTCAGTGGCCGCCGGACCTCGGTCGACGGGCAGCCGGCCGGGTTCGGACCGGAACACCGACCACATCGTGTAGCGAATGGTGCTGTTGAGTTCGTTGTAGTTCAGACGGGCCATGTCATCCATGGTTGCATGACCTGGTCGACCAACACAGGAGGACGTACATGCACAACATGTCCAGAGACGAGTGGCACGAATTCGTCACGGCCGGCACCCGGACCGGCAAGCTCGCCATCGTGCGGGCCGACGGATCACCTCACGTGGTGCCGATCTGGTTCGTACTGGACACCGTGGACGATCAGGACTACGTGATCTTCAACACCGGCGAGAACACCGTGAAGGGCAAGGCATTGCGCCGCGACCCCCGGTTCTCGGTGTGCGTCGACGACCAGGAGCCCCCGTTCTCGTTCGTCACGATCTCGGGTGTGGCCGAAATCTCCGACGATCTGGACGAAATGCTGCCCTGGTCGACCGAACTCGGCGCCCGCTACATGGGGGCGGACGCCGCGGAGCAGTTCGGCAAGCGCAACGCGGTCAAAGGCGAGCTGCTGGTCCGGGGCCGGATCACGAGAGTGGTCGCGCAGGCTGAGATATCTGCCTGACGATCCGCTCGGCGGCCCGATCCGCGCTCACCACGCAGCCCGGCAGGCCGACTCCGTGCAGCGCGGCACCGGCCACCGCCAGACCGGGTACGTCGGCCACCGCGCGTTCGATGGCCCCCACCACATCCAGGTGGCCGACGCCGTACTGCGGCAGCCCGCCACCCCACCGCATGACCACCGAGTCGACCGGTGCCGCCCTGACACCGGTCAGCTCGGCCAGGTCGGCACGCACCGCGGCGACCAGATCGGCGTCGTCGCGATGCAGGATCTCGGTCTCGCCGAACCGGCCGACCGAACCCCGCACCAGCAGGTGCTCCGGGCCGGCCAGGTGGGCCCACTTGCGGCTGGAGAACGTGAACGCCTTGGCGGTGAACGGCGTGCCGTCGTCGTGCGCCTCGCCGGACCCGATCAACACGCCGGACGACTCCGGCAGCGGTGCGTCGGCGGGCAGCGCCAACGCGACCACGGCCATCGACGCCACGTCGATCCGGCCGAACGCGGCCGAAGCTGCTGGGCTCACGTCGGCCAGCAGCTTGCGTGCCGCTGGCGCCGGCACAGCGAGGACAACGGCGTCCGCGTCCAGGAACTCCGGGTGCGGCGCCGAACCGAGTTCCAGCCGCCAGCCGTCATCGCGCCGGTGCAGTGCCCTCACCGGTTGGCCGTGCCGAACGACCGCACCGGACGCCTCGACGAGCCGGTCCACCAACGTGCGCAGGCCACCGGTCAGCGTGCCGAAGACGGGCGGCCGGTTGCCGTTGGGCGCCGGTGGCGGCATCAGGCCTGCGGCCGCGGCCAGCACCGAGCCCTCCCCGGCGTCCAGTTTCGCGGCCAGTGCCGGCATGGTGGCGCGTAGCCCGAGGTTGGCGGCGCGGCCCGCGTAGACACCGCCGAGCAGCGGGTCGACCAGCCGATCGGGCACCTCCGGTCCGAGCCGCTGCGCCAGCAGCTCACCGACCGACACGTCGGCGCCATCGAGTCGGACGGGTGGTAGCTCGGCTTCTGCGGCGAGCCTGCGCAGACCGTCGTCGGACAACACACCGGACACCTCGGCAACGCCGACCGGCACGCCGAGCACGGTGCCGGGCGGGATCGGCCTGGCGTGCCCACCGGCCCGAATACGGGCACCGGCCCGGGTCGGATGGGCCTGCTGACCGGCCAGCCCCAGTTCGTCGACCAGGGCGGTCAGCTCCGGCCGACGCGCCAGATAGGCCTCGGCGCCCACGTCGTAGCTGTGCCCGGCCAGTTCGATGGTGCGCAGCTTGCCGCCGGTCCGGTCGGTCATCTCCAGGACCGTGATCACGGCGGCCGGGCCGAGTGCGGTGCGCAGCCGGTACGCGGCGGTCAGCCCGCTGATGCCGCCACCGACCACCGCGATCCGAGTCATGCCAGGCCGTGCACCAGTTCGGTGACCCTCGTCAACACGGTCGGGTCGGTCTGCGGCAGCACGCCGTGACCAAGGTTGAACACGTGCCCACCGGCCGTCTTGCCCTCAGCGACCACCCGGCGCACCTCGGCCTCGATCACCGGCCAGTCGGCGAACAGCAGGGCCGGATCCAGGTTGCCCTGCACGACCGGCGCCTGGCCGTCCGGCACGGCGGCGGCCAACCGGTCCACGGCCACGTCCAGCGGCACCCGCCAGTCGACGCCGACCACGTCGGCCCCGGCCTCGCGCATCGCGCCGAGCAGTTCGCCGGTGCCCACGCCGAAATGGATCCTCGGCACGCCCGCGTCGGCCAGACCGGCCAGCACCGCGGTCGAATGCGGCAGCACGAACTCGCGGTAGTCGCGCTCGGGCAGCACACCGGCCCACGAGTCGAACAACTGCACGGCGTCCACCCCGGCGGCCACCTGGGCCCGCAGGAACGTCAGCGCCAGATCGGCCAACCGGCCGGCCAGGTCGTGCCACACGTCCGGTGCGCCGTGCATCAGCGCCTTCGTCCGCTCGTGGTTGCGGCTGGGTCCGCCCTCGATCAGATACGAGGCCAAGGTGAACGGCGCACCCGCGAAGCCGATCAACGGGGTGTCACCCAACTCGGTGATCAACAAACGGATGGCGTCCATCACCGGCTGCACCTGTTCCAGCCGCAGTTCGGGCAGCGCCGCGACGTCCTCGGCCGTGCGCACCGGCGAACCCATCACGGGTCCGGTGCCCGGCACGATGTCCACGTCCACCCCGGCCGCGTACAGCGGCACGACGATGTCGCTGTACAGGACCGCGGCGTCCACGCCGTGCCTGCGCACCGGCTGCATCGTGATCTCGCAGGCCAGCTCCGGTGTCATGCACGACTGGAGCATCGGAACATCGCCTCGCGCCTGCCGGTACTCCGGCAGTGAGCGGCCGGCCTGGCGCATGAACCAGACGGGCAGGCGGCTCGGCGCCGCACCGCGCGCGGCCACCAGCAGGGGGGCATCGGGGAGGTCCCGGCGAGCCGAGACAAGTGCGCTCTTAGTCATCTCACACCCATCGTCCCACGGCCGGCGGGACATGACGGACACGGCCGAACACCTGCCCGGCGTGGCGAGCCAACCCCACGTCCGGGTGGCTCTACAGTCACCTGACGTGACCATGCTGGACCGGACGAGGATGGGCCGGGCCGGGCGGGGTACTGGCAAACGGCGAGGAGGCCCGGTGACGGTTACCCCGGAGGAGCCTGAGCTGTTCCGGCGGGCGGTGGCTTCGCTGTCGTCGGTACGACCCCGGCCGGAGATCGAACTGGGTGACGTACGCGCGCCGCAGCGACTGGCGCCCTGGGCGTTCGCCGTGTCCGCCGAAGTGAGCGGACCGGACGGCGAACTGGCCAGCGGCCGACTGGTGCTGCTGCACGACCCGGACGGCGAGCAGGCCTGGGACGGCGTGCTCCGGCTGGTGATCTACGTGCGGGCCGAGGTGGACGCCGAACTGGCCACCGACCCACTGCTGCCCGAGGTGGGCTGGTCGTGGCTGACGGACGCGCTGGAGGGCTGCGGCGCGGAGTACACGGCGTTGGGCGGCACGGTCACCCAGACGTCCTCGGCGCGCTTCGGCGACATCGCAGGGCCGGCGCGGACCGATGATCTGGAACTGCGGGCATCCTGGACTGCGCACGACGCCGATCTGACGGCCCACGGTGAGGCGTTCTGCGAGCTCCTGGCCAGCACGGTCGGCCTACCGCCGGTCGGCGTGACGTTGTTCGGCCAGCGAAACGGATCCTGACCAGACCAAGGCCGTATCCGGCAGTCGGCGGTGTCGTTGGTGTGGTGGGCACGCCTACCGTGGGCGCCAACCGGCGACCCGACCCCAGCAGTGCCCAGCCACCGCACGAGCCTCGTCCAGAAAGTCCGACCGCCGCACCAATCCGGCCGCAGCGCCGCTCCGAAGCACCAGCGAACCGCTGCGCCACCCGAGCCCGGTACCCAGGCCCAGTACCAACCCTGATGCCCAGCACAGCACCACCCCGGCAGTCCCCGCGCCACCCGTGTCGCGTCGCCGCCCACCCGCGTCACCCCCAGCCGCATCGCCGCCCTCCCGCGGCGCCCGAGCCGTATCGCCCCAGCGTCACCCGAGGCATGCCGCGCCCGACATGTCTCTCCCGCCCGCCCTGGACCGCCTGACCGCACCCGCGTCGCACCTGTCACGAATTTTCACCCCGAATGCCAATCCCGTCGGTTCCGGACCACGCGGCCGGCCGACTGGTCGCGTCCGAGCCGCCCCCGGAGCGGTCGCGGCCAGCCGGCCCACGCCCCGTCTGACCGCCCGTCTGACCGCCCGTCTGACCGCCCGCCGAGCGCCCTCGGCAAGCACCGGTCGGCACTTGCGGAAGCCCCTGGCCCATTCGGACTTGGCGAGCTAGTCCGTTCGGACGTATCAATGAGGTCTAATCGGCACGATTCGGTAACGGCTGCGACCATCCGGCCGATGCGCTCGCAGCAGCCCCGACACCCGGATGGCCTAGCGGCCCCGCAACCCGTAAAAAGGGATGTCGTCGTGAGGGTTCCTCGCGTTAGCGACTCTTTCGATTGTCACCCAATCGTGGGACAAAACTGGCAAAGAGTCACTACTCGATGGGGACAGATACCCAAATGATCGTCCCGCTGACCCGCTTGGGCGGCTACGCTGCCAACGTCGACACCACTTTCGGTCGATCAGTGGCGCGGCTGATCGGACGAAGGGCCCGGTGCCGGTCGGGGGGCACGACCGACTCCAGGGAGGTAGTGACGTGGCTGCCGTCGGCTTAGGTCAGGCCGTTCGAACCACGCCAGCCGGTGTTCTGCCGGCGAACATGGTCCCGCACCCGCGGGAGGAACTGTTCTCGGTGCTGGTGGTCGATGACCACCCGCTGCTGAGGGAGGCGATAGCCGCCCGGCTCACCCAGATGGGCGCGGGCACTGTCCATGAGGCCGCATCGGTGGCGGAAGCAAGGGCTCGCGCCCTGGCGACCGGCCCGTGTGACCTCGCCATACTCGATCTCGGGTTACCCGACGGTAGTGGCATCGACCTGGTCACGGAGTTCCGTGCCCATGGTTGGCCACGCATCGTGGTGCTCGCGTCCTCCGACGACCCCTATGCGGTCCGGTCGGCCTTCCAGGCAGGCGCTCAGGCCTACCTGCTGAAGTCCGCATCGCCCATGGTGGTCACCGACGGGGTGCGTCGAGTGCTCGACGGCGGGGTGTACGCCGACCCGAGCGTGGCGCCCGTACTTGCTACGGGCACCCGGGTGCCGGGCACCGACAACACGCCGCGGGAACTGTCCGCGCGTGAGGTCGAGGTCCTGCAACTGGTCGCCGATGGCCAGAGCAACAAGGAAATCGGCGAGGCGCTCAACCTGTCGGCGCTCACGGTGAAGAGTCACCTGTCCCGGATCGGGCGCAAACTCGGCACCGGTGATCGGGCGCAGATGGTCGCTCTTGCCATGCGGGCTGGCGTCATTCGCTAGTTCGTGCGCAACCGCACCACTCGGCGAACGGTCTGCCACTCACCACGGGCGCGGTGGGTGGAGCACCAACCGACATCCCGTGTCCCCGTGTCTTGACGACACGGGGACACGGGAAGGTGTCGTTTGTCCAGAAGTGGACAGAAGTGCCGGTTGCCGGGCGGCGAGTCGTGGCAAGTCGTGAACATCGTGGCTGCCAGCCACGTAGGGTCGCTACGTGGAGGCAGACCCCGTCGACGAGCGCGCACCACTGGCCGATCCCGCATCTGACTCGCAGCCGACCGAGGCCGAGGACGACACCGGCAGCACTTCGGTGCCGTTGACCCAGCCTGCCGACGGTGTACCACCGGTGGTGATGGCACGCGATGCGCTGCTGGCTGCTGCCGCGGCACTGCGCGCCGGCACCGGTCCCATCGCCGTGGACACCGAACGAGCATCCGGCTACCGCTACTCCCAACGGGCGTATCTGGTCCAGTTGCGCAGGGCGGGCGCCGGCACCGTGCTGGTGGACCCGATCCCGTTCAACGGCGAGTTGGCATCGCTCGTCACGGCGTTGTCCGGCACCGAGTGGGTGCTGCACGCCGCATCCCAGGACCTGCCCTGCCTTGCCGAGCTGAACCTGCGGCCCGACTCGCTGTTCGACACCGAACTGGCCGGCCGCCTGGCCGGCTACGACCGGGTCGCGCTGGGCACGCTGGTGGAACGGCTGCTCGGCTACCAGTTGGAGAAGGGCCACGGGGCTGCCGACTGGTCCCAACGACCGCTGCCGCCGGACTGGCTGAACTACGCGGCGCTGGACGTGGAACTGCTGATCCCGCTGCGGGACACGCTGGAACGTGAGCTCGCCGAGCAGGGCAAGCTGGAGTGGGCGCTGGAGGAGTTCGAGGCGGTCCGCACCGCACCACCACCCAAGCCGAGGCCGGAGCCGTGGCGGCGGACCTCGGGCATCCACCGGCTGCGCACCCCCAAGCAACTGGCCGCCGTGCGGGCGCTCTGGCAGGCCAGGGACACGATCGCCAGGGAGCGGGACCTCTCCCCCGGCCGGGTGCTGCCCGACCGGGCCGTCGTCGAGGCGGCGCTCACCGATCCGGCCGACGAGCTGGAACTGGTCAAACTACCGGTGTTCCGCGGCCGGGCACAGCGCAGGCTGGCCGGCACGTGGTCCGAGGCGCTGCGGGCGGCGCGGGCACTGCCGAAGTCCGAACTGCCCGATCCCGCTCCCCCACACGACGGCCCACCGCCGCCGAGCCGGTGGGCGGACAAGGACCCGGACGCGGCTGCTCGACTGGCCGCCGCCCGGGCGTCGCTGACCGCGATCGCCGAATCGAACCGACTGCCGGTGGAGAACATGCTGCAACCCGATCTCGTGCGCAGAACCTGCTGGGAGCCGCCCGCCGCGCTGGACGAACAGGCCGTTGGCGATGCGTTGCGGGCCGGTGGCGCCCGTGAGTGGCAGATCGGTCTGACCGTGGCCGCGCTGACCACGGCCCTGCACGCCGCCGCTGGCTGATCATCGGGTGACCCAGGTTGTTACCGTCTGGTAACCACAGCTAGAGTGGTGTTACCAGCCAGTAATAGCCAGGGAGGGACTGCCGTGGCCGCACCAGCGCGCGCCGTGCGCAACGTGGTCTTCGTCGATGGCCTGCGCACGCCGTTCGGCAAGGCCGGTCAGCAGGGCATCTACGCCGAGACCAGGGCCGACGACCTGATCGTCAAGGTCATCCGGGAACTGCTGCGCCGGCATCCGGAGCTGCCGCCGGAGCGGATCGACGAGGTCGCCATCGCGGCCACCACCCAGATCGGCGACCAGGGCCTGACCATCGGCCGCACCGCGGGTCTACTGGCCGGCCTGCCCAAGTCGGTGCCCGGCTTCGCCATCGACCGGATGTGCGCCGGTGCCATGACCGCGGTCACCACCACGGCGGCCGGTATCGCGTTCGGCGCCTACGACGTGGTCATCGCGGGCGGTGTCGAGCACATGGGCCGGCACCCGATGGGCGAGGGCGTCGACCCGAACCCCCGGATCATCGCGGACAAGCTGGTCGACCCGTCGGCACTGGTGATGGGCCAGACCGCGGAGAACGTGCACGACCGCTACCCGGAGATCACCAAGGAACGCTGTGACGCCTACGCGGCCCACAGCCAGGGGCGCTACGCCGACGCGGTGCAGGCCGGCAAGATCGGCCCGGAACTGGTCCCGGTGGCGACCCGCAGCGCCGAACTCGGTTGGGGTCTGGCCACCGAGGACGAGCCGCCCCGCCCCGGCACCACCGTCGAGGGACTGGCCGAGCTGAAGACGCCGTTCCGGCCGCACGGCAGGGTCACCGCCGGCAACTCGGCAGGCCTGAACGACGGCGCCACCGGCTGCATCCTGGCCGACGAGGACACGGCGCGGGAGCTGGGCCTGCCGGCCGCGATGCGCCTGGTTGACTACTCGTTCGTCGGTGTCGAGCCCGAGGTGATGGGCATCGGACCGGTGCCGGCCACCGAGAAGGCGTTGGCGCGCACCGGATTGAGCATCGACGACATCGGCCTGTTCGAGATCAACGAGGCGTTCGCCGTGCAGGTGCTGGCGTTCCTGGACCATTTCGGGATCTCCGCCGACGACCCGAGGGTGAACCAGTGGGGCGGCGCGATCGCGTGCGGCCACCCGTTGGCGTCCTCCGGTGTCCGCCTGATGACGCAGCTGGCCCGCCAGTTCGCCGAGCGGCCCGACGTGCGCTACGGCATGACCACCATGTGCATCGGGATCGGCATGGGCGGCACCGTGATCTGGGAGAACACCAACTGGGAAGGCGCCGACAAGTGAACATCGACGAAGCCAGGGCCGCCTTCCCGGACGAGGTGGTCACGCACGCGACGACCCGACTGGTCCGGGTGCCCGGCCTGGACGCGCCGGTCGCCATGATCACACTGGACAACGGCCACGACCACACCCGCCCGTCCACGTTCGGCCCGCAGGGCCTGCTCAGTCTGGATGCCGCGTTGGACAAGGCGTTCGCGGCCGCACCCGCCGCCATCGCCGTGACCGGCAAGCCGTTCATCTTCGCCGTCGGGGCCGACCTGTCCGGTGTCGGGCAGGTGGCTTCCCGCGACCTGGCGCTGGCCATCGCGGCACAGGGCCATGAGGTCTTTCGCCGGCTCACCGATTCGGCCGTGCCGACGTTCGCGTTCGTCAACGGTGCGGTCATGGGCGGTGGGCTGGAGCTGGCGCTGTCCTGCCACTACCGGACGCTGAGCGGCAACGCGGCCGCGATCGCGTTCCCGGAGTGCTTCCTCGGCCTGTTCCCCGGTTGGGGTGGCACGCAACTGCTGCCCAACCTGGTCGGCGCGGACACCGCGGTGACCGTGATCATCGAGAACGCGTTGAACCAGAACAAGACGCTCAAGCCGGGCGAGGCGGGCGCGCTGGGCATCGTGGACGTCGTGCTCGACTCGGCCGACTACCTGGAGCAGTCGCTGTTGTGGCTGGCTTCGGTGGTCCGCGGCGAGATCACCATGGCGCGCAAGGAGATCGACCGGGGCGAGGCGTGGGACACGGCACTGGCCAGGGCCCGCGCGGTGGCCGACGGCCGGACGCACGGGGCCTCGCCCGGCGTGTCGAAGGCGATCGAGCTGTTGGCACTGGCCAGGTCCAACGACCTGGACGCAGGCTACGCGGCCGAGACCGAGGCGTTGGCCGACGTGCTGATGACCGATGAGCTGCGGTCCGGCCTGTACTCGTTCGATCTGGTCAACAAGCGGGCGCGGAGGCCTGCCGGAGCGCCGGACAAGAGCCTGCGGCGACCGGTGACCAAGGTCGGCATCGTTGGTGCCGGACTGATGGCCAGCCAGTTGGCGCTGCTGTTCGTCCGGCGGCTGAAGGTGCCGGTCGTGCTCACGGATGTGGACCAGGCGCGGGTGGACAAGGGCGTCGGCTACGTGCACGCCGAGATCGGCAAGCTGCTGGCCAAGAAACGGGTGTCGCCGGACGAGGCCAACCGGCTGACCGCACTGGTGTCCGGTTCGCTGGACAAGGCTGCCTTTGCTGACGCCGACTTCGTCATCGAGGCCGTGTTCGAGGAGTTGTCGGTCAAGCAGCAGGTGTTCGCCGAGGTCGAGGACCACGTGTCGGCCGAGTGTGTGCTGGCCACCAACACGTCGTCGTTGTCGATCACCGACATGGCGGCGAAGCTGCAACACCCGGAGCGGGTGGTCGGCTTCCACTTCTTCAACCCGGTCGCCGTGCTGCCGCTGCTGGAGATCGTGCGCGGCGAGCAGACCGACGACGCGACGCTGGCCACGGCGTTCGCGATCAGCAAGGAACTGCGCAAGTCCAGCGTGCTGGTCAAGGACGCGCCCGCGTTCGTCGTCAACCGGCTGCTCACCAGGTTCCTCGGCGAGGTCGTCGCCTCGGTGGACGAGGGCACGCCGTTCGAGGTGGCCGACCGGGCGCTGGAGCCGTTGGGCCTGCCGATGAGCCCGTTGGTGCTGTTGCAACTGGTCGGCCCGGCGGTCGCGCTGCACGTCGCGGAGACGATGCACACGGCGTTCCCGGACCGGTTCGGCGTGAGCGACAACATGCGGCGGTTCGTCGAGGCGGGCAAGACAGCGGTGTGGACGTGGGACGCGCAGGGCAAGCAGAGTGTCGACCCCGAGGTGGCGGAGCTGTGGCAGCAAGACTCGCAACCGCTTGATGCGGACCAGGTCCGAGAACGCGCCCTGGCGGCACTGGCCCAGGAGATCCGGCTGATGCTGGACGACGGCGTGGTCGCCGAAGCCCAGGACATCGACCTGTGCCTGCTGCTGGGCGCGGGCTGGCCGTTCTGGCTGGGCGGCATCACGCCCTACCTGGACCGGTCTGGCGTGTCCGAACGAGTCAACGGCAAGCCGTTCCTGGCCAAGGGAGTGGCGTCGGTACCGGCCTGATCGGTGGCGGGCGGTTCAGGAGGCAAGCGCTTCCTGAACCGCCGCCCGCACCGCCGTCTGAACCTCCTCGCGGATCAATGCCCCGCAGGGTGACTTCGGCCGGACTGCCGCCGCTGAGCCGTTGCAGAATCCACGATCGGACCAAAGTGGACGCAGGCAGCCCAGCTTGATCCGCGGCGGCCCGCACGGCTGCCACTTCGTCCGCCCTCAGCGCACCGAAGTAGACCGTGGAATGGGCCAGATTCGGCCTCGTCCCAGCGCCGTCGGACAACGGTCGGTCAGGGTTCGCTTCCGGCCTCAGCACGGAGGCGCTGCTCAAGTTCGTCCTCCATCATGTACTACAACGTAGTACGCAGGTCACCGCGCCGCTGGTAGGCGGACCGTGACGGCGAGGCCGCCATCCGGGACCGGTTCGGCGTACAACTGGCCACCGTGGGCCGACACCACCGCACGCACGATGGACAGGCCGAGGCCAGTGCCCGACTGGGCGGTGCGGTCCACTCCCCCACGGCGGAACGGCTCGAACAGCTCGGCGACCCGGTCGGCCAGGACGGGACGGCCGGACGAGCGCACCCGCAACGTGGACCACAGCTCGTCCGCCTCGACCCGCACGTCGATCCAACCGCCGTCGACGTTGTGCCGGATCGCGTTCTCCAGCAGGTTCCCGGCCACCCGCTCCAACAACGCCGGATCGCCGACCGCCAACGCGGGCTCGGTGTGGAACACGGTGTTCAGGCCGAGTGCGTCCGCGTCGGTCTTGGTCGCCTGCCACGCCGACGCGACCACACCGGCCAGGTCCACCGGCTCACGCACACCGAGGCCGGTGCCCTCGGTCCTGGCCAGCAGCAGCAACGCCTCCACCAGCTGCCCGGCCCGCAGCGCCGCCTGACCGACCACGTCCGCCATCCGACGCAGTTCCGGCACGTCCGCGGCCGGGTCGGACAGGGTCACGTCCAATTCGGTGCGGATCACCGACAACGGTGTACGCAACTCGTGGCTGGCGTTGGCGACAAACCGGCGCTGCGCCTCGAACGTGGCCTGCAACCGGTCCAGCATCGCGTCGAACGTGTCCGCCAGCTGGGCCACCTCGTCGCGCGGCCCGCGCAGCGCGATCCGCTCGCCCAACGACTCGGCCGACAGCCGCCGCGCGGTGGCCGTGACGTCCTGCAACGGGCGCAGCAGTCTGCCGGTCAGCGTCCACGCCAGGATCGCCGCCGCGATCACGACGAGCAGGAACGCCACCGAGCCGGCTTGCAGCACCCGGTCCCGTGCGTGGTCGCGCAGCAGGTCCGACCACTGGTCCGCGCCCACCCGGACACCGTCCACGCTGATCGTGGAGTTCGGCGGCAGGTCGGGCGTTGCCGCGACCACGTTGCCGACCAGCAGCCAGCCGAGCCAGAGCAGCAGACCGCTGACTCCTGCGGTCAACGCGGTGGCCAGGAGAGTCAGCCGGACCCGGAGCCCAGGTCCACGCCGGCCGCGCACCGCGGTGTGCTCAGCCAACGCCGCCATCGACCTCCACGCCCACCTGACCGGCGGCCGGCACCCGATAGCCGGAGCCGACCACGGTGTCGATGATGCCCGGCTCACCGAGCTTCTTGCGCAGCGTCATCACGGTCACCCGAACGGTGGTCGTGAACGGGTCGGCGTTCTCGTCCCAGACACGCTCCAGCAGCTCCTCGCTGCTGACCACGGTGCCACCTGCGGCCAGCAGCACCTCCAGCACGCCGAACTCCTTGCGGGTCAGCTCGACGGCCGAGCCGGACCTGGTCACGGTGTGCTTGGCCGGGTCCAGCTCGACATCACCGGCCCGCAGCACCGGCGGCGTGGCCGGCGTGGAACGGCGGGCCAGGGCACGGACCCGCGCGACCAGTTCCGGGAACGCGAACGGCTTGGCCAGATAGTCGTCGGCGCCCAGCGAGAGCCCTTCGACCCGGTCCGCGATGCCGTCGCTGGCGGTCAGCATGATCACCCTGCTGATCGCGCCGGACGCGACGATCTCCTGACACAGCTGATCACCGGACATACCGGGCAGGTCCCGATCGAGTACGACGACGTCGTACCGGGTGACCGAGACCTTCTCGTGGCCCGTGTCACCGTCCAGGGCCACGTCGACCGCCATGCCTTCACGCCGCAGTCCCCGGGCTATCGCCTCGGCCAGCGGCTGTTCGTCCTCGACTACCAGGATGCGCACTCTTCTAAGGTGCCACACCACCCCGGCCGGGTGGTGTGGCACCCGAGCTCACGCGCGTTCGGCCAACCGCAACGCGGGCTTGGCGGCGACCCGGTTCAGCCGACCGGTGACGGCGGCCGCGATGTCCTTGTCGGTCAGTCCGATCGACGTCAGCACCTCGTCCCTGGTGCCAGGCTGGATGAACCGCTGCGGCACACCGAGATCCAGCAGCGGCACGTCCACCTCGGCGTCCCGCAGCGCGGCGGCCAGCGCCCAGCCGAAACCGCCGTGCCGACCGCAGTCCTCCACAGTGGTCACCAGGCGGTACTCGGCGGCCATGTCGACCAGTTCACCCGGCACGGGCACGACCCACCTCGGGTCCACGACGGTCACGCCGACACCCTGCTCGGCGAGCAGCTCGGCGGCCGCGAGGCCCAGCGTGCCGAACGCGCCGACGGCGATCAGCAGCACGTCCCGGTCCTCGTTGTCGGCAGACGCGCGCAGCACGTCCACCGTGCCCACGCTGGCCACGGCGGGCACCGACCCGATGACGCCGCCGCGCGGGAACCGCAGCACGGTCGGGCCGTCGTCGATGTCGACCGACTCACGCAGTTCGGTGCGCAGCGTGTCCGCGTCCCGAGGTGCGGCCACCCGGATGCCCGGGATCATGCCCAGCATGGACAGGTCCCACATACCGTGGTGGCTGGCACCGTCCGGGCCGGTGATGCCGGCCCGGTCCAGGATCATGGTGACCGGCTGGCCGTGCAGCGCCACGTCCATCAGCAGCTGGTCGAACGCCCGGTTCAGGAACGTCGAGTAGATCGCCACGACCGGGTGCAGGCCGCCCATGGCCATGCCGGCCGCCGACGTCACGGCGTGCTGTTCGGCGATGCCCACGTCGAACCAGCGGTCCGGGTAGGCGGCGGCGAACTTGTCCAGGCCGGTCGAGCCGAGCATGGCCGCCGTGATCGCGACGACGTCCGGCCGCTGCGCGCCGATGGCCACCAGCTCCTCCGCGAACACCGCGGTCCAGCCAAGCTTCTTCGCGCTGGTCGGGGCACCTGTCAACGGGTCCATCGGGTCGGTCTGGTGCATCTGGTCGGCTTCGTGGTTCTCGGCAGGCGCGTAGCCGTTGCCCTTCCGGGTGACGGCGTGCACGATGACCGGCCCACCGAAGGCCTTGGCCCGCTCCAGGGCGGACTCCATGGCCGGCATGTCGTGCCCGTCCACCGGGCCGATGTACTTCAGCCCGAGGTCCTCGAACATGCCCTGTGGTGCCAGCGCGTCCTTCAGGCCCCGCTTGGCGGCGTGCAGCGCGGTGTACAGCGGCCTGCCGACGACCGGCGTGCCGAGCAGTGCCCGCTTGCCACCCTCCAGCGCACGCTCGTACCCGGGCCGCAGCCGCAGGTTGGCCAGGTGGTCGGCCAGCCCGCCGATGGTCGGCGAGTAGGAGCGGCCGTTGTCGTTGACCACGATCACCACCGGCCGCGTCGGGTCGGCCGCGATGTTGTTCAGCGCCTCCCAGCACATGCCACCGGTCAGCGCGCCGTCACCGACGACGACGGCGACGTGCCGACGTGCGCCGGCCAGCTGAAACGCTTTCGCCAAGCCGTCCGCATAGGACAGTCCGGCGGACGCGTGGCTGTTCTCGACGAGATCGTGCTCGCTCTCCGACCGGTTCGGGTAGCCGGACAGGCCGTCGCGCTGCCTCAGCCGGTCGAAGTCGGCCTGCCGGCCGGTGACGATCTTGTGCACGTATGCCTGGTGCCCGACATCCCAGACGATGGCGTCGTGTGGCGAGTCGAACACGCGGTGCAGCGCGATCGTGAGCTCGACGACCCCGAGGTTGGGGCCAAGGTGGCCACCGGTCCTGGACACCTTCTCCACCAGGAACGATCTGATCTCGGCTGCCAACCTGCTCAACTCGTCAGGGGCGAGCCGCTTGAGATCCGCGGGTCCATGCACAGACTCCAGCAACGACACCACTCCACCTCACCTCGGTCGCGGTTCGGGCCAGTCTAGGACCGTGTGATCCCCCGGCCCGATCCGACGAGCGCCATGGGGTGTCACGCTACGACTACTGGGCGTCCCAGGTAAGCGGCCAGACGGTCAGCGGCGCAGGCGCCATTCGGCACTGGCTGTGGGTCCGCGAAGGGCAGCATGCTCCGAGGGCGGTCACCCGGTCGGGTGGACCACTCGGCCATCACGTACTCGGCCAACTCAGGGTCCAGATCGGTGGCCTGACCGGTGGCCGTCGCCAGGTCCCCACTGTGTACCAGCAGCTCAGCGACTCGCGTGTGGACCAGCGTCGGGCCGGGCGCCTCGCCCATCGGCGTACTCACGGTCCGCTGCAACAGGCCGTCCTGGCCGAGAACGGCGCGCGTGCCGGCCGGAGACCGGGCCAATGTCGCCTTCGGATCGCGGTCCGGCCGGTCGATCGAGCGGTCCGGATGGGCCCGTCCGGCGACGATCGCGTCGGCGATCATGTTGCCGATCACAATGTGGTTGAGCACACTGCGAGAAGTCCACTCGGTGCACGGGGTCGGCAGGCCGTACTGGTCGTCGGTGATGCCGGCCACCACGGCGGTGACGACGACGGCCGCGCGGTCGAAGGCAGTCAACGATTCCATTTTGGCAAACGGTTCCGTGCCGGGCATCGTGGCACCGCACGATGAACTCACGGGACCAGCAGCGCCACGCACTCCACGTGATGGGTCATCGGGAACGCGTCGAAGGCCCGCAGCTGCGCCAGCCGGTAGCCGTGGCCCGCGAACGTGGCCACGTCCCTGGCCAGCGCGGCCGGATCACACGCCACGTAGACGACCCTGGCCGGCGTGCGCGCCGCGATCGCGTCCACGATCGCCCGGCCCGCGCCCTTGCGTGGCGGGTCCAGCACGACGACGTCCGGCCGGTCGTCCGGCGCGATGCCGTTGACCACGGCTCGCTCGACCCGATCGGCGAGACAGCGCACCTGCGGCAGGTCGGCCAGGTTCGCCTCGGCGTCGGCGACGGCGGACCGGGCCGACTCGACCAGCAGCACCGAGCCGGTGACCCCGACCTGCTCGGCCAGCACGGCGGCGAACAGCCCGACACCGCCGTAGAGGTCCCAGGCCCGGCCGCCGACCGGCGTGTCCGCCCACTCGGCCACCACGGCCGCGAACGTGTCAGCGGCGGCCGGATGGACCTGCCAGAAGCCGTCGGCACGCAACTGCCAGGTCCGGCCCGCGGCACGCTGCACGGCCCGGCCGCCGCGCACCCAGTCGGTACGCCAGCGCTTCGTGCCCGGCACCGGATCCCGCCGTGCCACGTGGTGGCGGCCGCTGTCGTCGGCCACCGCCTCGATCTCGGCCTTCATCGGCCATTGCCGGTCCACCACCCCGGTCAGCAGGTCCGGCACCGCGATCGGGCAGTCGTCCAACGGCAGCACGGTGTGGCTGCGGTGCTGACGCAGGCCTGCGTGCCCGGCCGGGTCGACGGCCAGCCGCAGTCGGGTCCGCCAGTGCAGCGGGCCACCGGGCAGCTCCTCGACCGTCACCTGCCACTCGATGCCGGCCAGCCGCCGCAACTGCTCGGCGACCACGGCCGCCTTGAGCGCGCGTTGGGCGGCCGGGGTGGCGTGCTGCCAGTCGCACCCACCGCAGCCTGCCGGCCTGGCCAGTGCGCAGGGCGCCGCGACGCGGTCCGCCGAGGCCGTCACGACGTCCACCGCGTCGGCCCGGCAGAACGCACCACCGTTGTCCTCGGTCACCTCGATCACGACCCGCTCGCCAGGCAGTGCGTGCCGGACGAACACCACCCGGCCGTCCACCCTGCTCACGCAGTGGCCGCCGTGCGCGACCGGACCGACCTCGACCTCGATCCGCCTGCCCAGCCAGGATTCGGGTGCGTCGTCGACGGTGTGGTTCTCGGTCGGCGCAGTGGCCATCAGTGCTGGTCCGCTCGTTGGTCGGTGGAGGATTGGTCGGTGGATGTCTGCTGGGGCGGTCGCCTCGGCTGGAAACCGCGCCGGACCGAACCTGGAGCCGCGGCCAGGCTCCGCACCGCCTTGCGCTGCACCCTGGCCTTCGCCTTGTCCGAGGACGCCAGCTGCCACGGCACGCTGACCACCATCACCCCCGGCTGGAACAGCAGCCTGCTCTTGAGCCGCAGCGCGCTCTGGTTGTGCAGGATCTGCTCCCACCACCGGCCGACGACGTACTCCGGGATGAACACCGTGACGACGTCCCTCGGGTTGTCCTTGCGCACCCGCCGCACGTACTCCAGGACCGGCCGGGTGATCTCCCGGTAGGGCGACTCGATCACCTTCAGCGGCACCCGGAAGTCCTCCTTGGCCCACCGGTCCATCAGTGCCCTGGTGCCCGGCTCGTCCACGTTCACGGTGACCGCCTCGACCACGTCCGGCCGGGTGGCCCTGGCGTAGGCCAGCGCGCGCAGCGTGGGCAGGTGCAGCTTGGACACCAGGACGATCGCGTGATTGTGCGCCGGCAGGACGGTGTCCTCCTCGCTGGTGGCCAGTTCCTCGGCGACCCGCGCGTAGTGCCGGTGGATGCCGCTCATCAGCACGTAGAAGACGACCATCGCGGCGATCGCGATCCAGGCGCCCTCCAGGAACTTGGTGATCACGACGATCACCAGCACGACCGCCGTCATGCACAGACCGATCGTGTTGATCGTCTGGGACCTGCGCATCCTGTGCCGCACGGCACGGTCGGTCTCGTTGCGCAGCAAGCGGTTCCAATGTCGGATCATGCCGGCCTGGCTGCAGTTGAACGACACGAACACACCGACGATGTAGAGCTGGATCAACCGGGTCGCGTCACCCTTGAACGCGACGATCAGCACTCCGGCGAACACCGCGAGGAACAGGATGCCGTTGCTGTAGGTCAGCCGGTCGCCCCTGGTGTGCAGTTGGCGGGGCAGGAACGAGTCCTGGGCCAGGATCGAGGCGAGCACGGGGAAGCCGTTGAACGCGGTGTTCGCGGCCAGCACCAGGATGATGCCGGTGACGAACGACACGTAGTAGAACGCGGGCGGGAAGTTGCTGAACACCGCGCCAGCGACCTGGGCGATCATCGTCTTCTGGTGGTAGCCGGCCGGTGCGCCGATCAGCTGGGTGGCCGGATTGTCGGCGAAGTTCACGTGGGTGACCCTGGCCAGCGTGATGATGCCGAGGAACATCACGACCGCGATCGTGCCCATCAGCAGCAGCGTGGTCGCCGCGTTCTTCGACTTGGGCTTGTGGAACGCGGGCACGCCGTTGCTGATCGCCTCCACACCGGTCAGCGCCGCGCTGCCGGACGAGAACGAGCGCAGCACCAGGAACGCGAACCCGAACCCGACCAGCCCCGTGTTGGACGCGGCCAGGTGGAACTTGGCACTGGCCGCCTCGATGTCCGCGCCGCTGGCCAACCGGATCAGGCCCCAGATGATCATGCCGAAGACGCCGATCATGAAGCCGTACGTCGGGATGGCGAACGCGGCGCCGGACTCGCGCACGCCACGCAGGTTCATCACCGTGAGCAGCGCGATCACCAACACGCAGAACAGCACCGTGTGCTGGGCGATGAACGGGATCGCCGAGCCGATGTTCGCGATGCCCGACGACGTGGACACGGCCACCGTGAGGATGTAGTCCACCATCAGGGCACTGGCCACGGTGAGGCCGAATCTGCTGCCCAGGTTCGTGGTGGCGACCTCATAGTCACCACCGCCGCTGGGGTAGGCGTGCACGTTCTGCCGGTAGGACGCGACCACGGTGAGCATCACCACGGCGACCACGACGCCGACCCACGGAGCGAACGCGTATGCGGACAGTCCGGACACGCTCAGCGTCCGGAAGATCTCCTCCGGTGCGTACGCGACGGACGACAGCGCATCGGACGCGAACACGGGCAGGGCGATGCTTTTGGGCAGCAGAGTGTGCGCAAGTCGGTCACTCCGCACCGGTCGGCCGAGCATCAACCGTTTGGCCACCGTGGACAGCTTCAGCACGAGTCGACAGGTTAGGCGCTCCGATGCCGCCCTGTCGCCGGGCCGGCAGTACGTTCCCCTCAGGCAAGGCGCGATACGGTCTGCGCGGTCGGCGGAGGAGGCAGAACGTGCACGTGGTCATCATGGGCTGCGGCCGGGTGGGATCGTCGCTCGCGCATGCGCTGGAGCGGCTGGACCACACCGTGGCCGTGATCGACAAGGAGGAGCAGTCCTTCCGTCGGCTCGGCGCCGAATTCCACGGCACGTATCTAGTTGGTAACGGTTTTGACCGAGACATACTGGTCAAGGCCGGTATCGAGCGGGCGGGCGCGTTCGCGGCCGTGTCCAACGGGGACAACTCGAACATCATCTCGGCCAGAGTGGCCAGGGAGACGTTCGGCGTGGCCAACGTCGTGGCCAGGATCTACGACGCCGGCCGCGCCGCCGTCTACGAGCGGCTGGGCATCCCCACGGTGGCCACAGTGCCGTGGACGACCGACCGCTTCCTGCGCACCCTCGTGCCGGAGGGCACCGCCACCGCGTGGCGCGACCCGACCGGCACCGTGGCCGTCCTGCAACTGCCGATCAACCCCGCCTGGGTCGGCCGGTCGGTCCGCGACCTGCAGGAGGGCACCGGCTGCCGGGTGGCGTTCATCATGCGGTTCGGCACCGGAGTGCTGCCCACCGTGCGCACCGTCCTGCAGGCCGACGACGCGGTCTACGTGGCCGCGGTGTCGGGCACCGTCACCGACGTCACCGCGGCGGCCGCACGGCCGCCAGAGGAGGATCAGCACTGATGCGGGTCGCGATTGCCGGGGCTGGCGCGGTCGGCCGGTCCATCGCCCAGGAACTGGTCGCGGACGGCCATCAGGTGATGTTGATCGAGCGGGATGCCAAGCACTTCGACCCGCCCGTGGTCGAGCAGGCCGAATGGGTGCTCGCCGACGCCTGCGAGCTCTCCTCGCTGGAGGAGGCCGGGGTGGAGACCTGCGACGTGATGATCGCGGCCACCGGCGACGACAAGGTCAACATCGTGGTCGCGTTGCTGGCCAAGACCGAGTTCGCGGTCCGGCGAGTGGTGGCCAGGGTGAACGATCCACGCAACGAGTGGCTGTTCACCAACTCGTGGGGCGTGGACGTGGCCGTGTCGACGCCGCGCATCATGGCCGCGATGGTCGAGGAGGCGGTCAGCATCGGTGGCCTCGTGCAGCTGCTGACGCTGCGGCAGGGCCAGGCGAACCTGGTGGAGGTCACGCTGCCCGAGGACACTCCCCTGGCCGGCACCAGGGCCAGGGCCATGGACCTGCCGCACGACGCGGCGCTGGTGGCGATCCTGCGCGGTGGCCGGGTCATCGTGCCCAGCGACGACGACTCCGTCGAAGCGGGCGACGAACTCCTGTTCGTGGCGTCCGTCGAGGTCGAGCCCGCCATCCGCCGCGCGGTCGGTCTGCCGCCCGAATAACACCGCCCGAACAACGCCGCCCGAACAAACCCCGCCCCGAACAAACCCCGCTCAGCCGCCGACCACGGCGCCCGCGATGACCAGCCCGAGCGCTGACATGCCGGCGACCGTGGCGACCAGCAGCGTGACCTTGAGCCGCCGTTTGGCCGGCCGCATCGGCATGCCCAGCCGCCGCCGCACGAAGTTCGAGCTGCTGAAGTACCCGAGGCTGCCGAGCAGCACGATCGGCACCAGCGCGCCCGCCATCGCGGCCAGCGTGAACAGCACGGTCCTGGCGTCGACCACCGAGATGGTCCTGCCGTCCGGATGCAGCCGGGCCGCATGGTCCGCGTCCCGGAAGTCGGTGTGCCCCTCGATGCCGACGTAGGGCACGAACGTCGCACCGTCGGCCGATGTGAACGAGGCGAAGCAGTCCACGGACTTGTCCTCGTCGGTCCCGACCGCCGCACAGCGCACCGAGGACGCGACACCCGGTGTACCGGCCCAGCCTGCCCGGTAGGGCAGCGTGACGGCGGACGTGACGAACCAGCCGACGCTGACGCCGAACAGCACCAGCGTCCACAGCACGGTCCACGCGATGGCCAGCTTGCCCGGTGGTTTGCGACGTCGGCCGTTGTTGCTCAGCCGGACATCCGGCGGCGGCGGCAGTGTGCCGTCGTCACCGAATCCGTGCCTGGGCCGCCTGCCGAGTCGAGCCATCGCGTGCCCGGGTCGGGATCAGGCGTCCGGCACGGATACCGGGGCGGCCGGCTCCGGCTCGGCTGCGGCCTGATCGGGCGCATCGTCCGTGTCGCCGGTCAGCTCCTTCTGGCGCTGGTCGGCCTTGCGCACCGCCCACACCGTGACCAGCGCGGCGAGCGCGGTCAGCGGCCAGCCCATCGAGATCCTGGCGAACGCGAGCCAACCGACCTGGTTGGTGGCGTACAGCGAGTGCTGCACGATGAACCTGGCGCCGAACACCAGCACCCACACGACCGTGGCCACGTCGTAGTAGCGGCGGCTCCTCGGATCGGCCCGCCACGCCGTACCGGTGCCGTTCAGCGTCGACCACACGACGCCGGCCAGTGGCCAGCGCACCACCATGGACAGCAGGAACGCACCGCCGTAGGCGAGACTGGTCCAGATGCCGAACAGGAAGTACCCACGGGCCGAACCGGTGCGGTAGGCGATGAACGCCGCGATGGCGACACCGAACAACCCGGAGATCGCGGGCTGCACCGGTTCCTTGCGGACGAGCCGCAACACCAGGATCGCCACGGCACTGGCCACCGAGGCCCAGATGCCGGCCGCGAGGCGGTGGGTCGGGAGGTACACGGCGACGAACACCAGCACCGGGACCGACGAGTAGACCAGCCCGGCGACGCCGCCCATCTGTTCGAGCAGCGTCTGCGTCGGCTCCTTCTCCTCCTCGTCGGCGCCCTCGGCCGGGGTGACCTCGGCCTCGGCCTCGGGCTCGGTAGCGGGTTCGGTGGACTGCGCTTCGGATGACTGCGCTGCGGGCGTCGGCCCTGATGGGGTCATGAAGTCGTCTGCAGTTCGTAGTAGGGGTTGTACAAGACCTTGTGACCGTCACGGACAGCCATCCGGCCGGTCACCTTGATGGTACGGCCAGGCTCGATGCCGGGAATACTCCGGCGACCCAACCAGACCAACGTGACACCCTCGGTGCCGTCGTACAGCTCGGCTTCCAGCGTGGCGTTCGCGTCCTTCGGACACAGCTCCACACTGCGCAGCCTGCCACGGACGGTCACCTCGTCACCGCAGTGGCAGTTCCGGGCCGGTGTGGCACCGGCCGCCTCGGCTTCACGGGACAGGTCATCGGCATCCAACACTTCGACGTCACTGCTCAACCGGCGTGCCAGGCGCCGCCAGTAGCCGTCCTTCGACGTGGACATCCTCGTGCTCCCGGATAGTGGTGGGGCCGCCCCGACTCGGCCCGTTCAACGTCAGGGTAACCGCGCCGGAGCCCTGCTCAACCCCTCAGGAGCAGGATGATCCTGTGACACAGGCGGCAATGCGCCGAGCGGTCGGCACGGTGGTCGTTCTGCCCGGTACCGGCTCGGATGAGGTGTTCGTCCGAGCTGTGTTCGGTGCCCCCTCGGCCGAGGTCGGACTACACCTGGTGACCCCGGCACCCCGGCACGGCAGCCACCTCGCCGAGCACCACCTGGCGGCGCTGGACGCGGCGGCCGAGAAGTACGGCCCGATCGTGGTCGGCGGCATCTCACTCGGCGCGCATCTGGCCGCCGAGTGGGCAGCCGCGAATCCGGACCGGTGCGCAGGACTGTTGGCCGCCATGCCCGGCTGGTACGGCGCACCGGACACGGCCGACGGCACGGCACCCGGCTCGGCCACGGCCGGCATCAGCGCGGCGGCCGTGGCCGCCGACGGCATCGACGCGGCGCTGGCAGCGACCACCCGGGACGTGCCGCCGTGGCTGGCGGCCGAGCTGGACAGGGCGTGGCGCCGCGCCGGCGACGAACTGGCCGCGTCCCTGCTGGTCGCCGTGGACCGGCCGGCGCCGACACTGGACATGTTGGCCGGCATCACCGTGCCGGCCGGTGTCGCATGCTGTCTCGACGATCCGGTGCACCCGATCGGGGTGGCCGCACGCTGGACGACGGCCCTGCCGGCCGCGGAGCTGCACACGATCACGTTCGCCGAGTTCGGCGCGGACCGGACGGCGCTGGGTCGGGCGGCACTAGCCGGCCTGCTGGCTCGGATGCATGACCAGGTCGGCGACGACCACCCCGATGACGACGACAGCCGTGATGCCGCCCAACGCCAGCGGTGACACCACGGCACCGAGCGCCACCAGCGCGGCCAACACCAGGATCGCGATCAGCCTCGGCCAGGACAGCGACCGGAACACGGACGGTTTGAAGAGCAGGTGTCCGAACAGGAACAGCGCGGGACCGCCGAGGACAGTGGCCGTGACCCGCGACCATCGACAGGTGGGAGTACGTGTACGCGGACCGGCCGGGGCCCGGTGAGGACGCGATCGCCTTGCCGCTGTCCTTCGACCCACCACAACGCCACTGTGCCCAGGAACGCCAACACGAACGCGGCGATCGTCGGCGTCGTGAACGACACGTGGCCAAGGCTCGTCCCGGTGTCCGGAATGGACTCGCCGAGCACGATGATCATGAACAGCTGGCACCGCTCGGCCAGGTGCTCCCCCGCGATGTTCCAGTCGGCGGTGGTGGACCGGCCCAGTCCCGGCACGACGAACCCGGATGCCGGCGCCAGGAAGTCGATCACCACGGCCGCCACCCACAGCACGTCCGCGCGGTGCCCGACAGCAGGCCGCCGGCCAGCCAGCACGCGCCGGGCAGCGTCGCCGACACGACCAGGCTGGCCAGCATCACGCCGAGCAGCACCGCGCGGACAGCCCTGACGTCGGGATGCGGCCAGTTGGTCACCCCATGCGGTGTAGATCCACGCCCACCACACGGCGAACAGCAACAGCAGCGTGCGCAGACCGCCCTGCCAGGTCAGGCAGCAGCCTGCTGGGCACCATGCTTCGTTCCCGTGCCGTCACGCGCGCGGTATCGACGCTGGTCAGGCTGTCAGCCCGGCTGGCCCTCGCCGGTCTTGGCCTGCTCGATGTGCTGGGCGATCTCGGCCGGCAACTCGAACGGCAGCGGCGTGCGCACCGGCATCGGCTGGTCACCCCGGACCACGATGGTGCCCCGGACGATGTCCCGCAGTTCCTCGGCGGCCTTGGCCGACGTCTCCTTCGGACCGGCGGACACGGCACGCAGCATCCAGCGTGGCCCGTCCACACCGACGAACCGGAGCAGCACGTCGTCGACGAAGGCGACCAGCTCGATGCCCCACTCGCCGTTCTCCCGGCGCACCCGGGCGCCGTCGCCGTGCAGCTGCTCGGCCAGTTCCCTGCTGATCTCCGGCCACAGGTCACCGGACCTCGGCGCCGCGTAGGCACCGATGGTGAACCGGGCGTTCGGGGTCAGCACGTGCAAGGCACGCAGCGGACCGTCCGGCTCCGTCTCGATCTGGAGCTGGGAGTCCGCCGGCAGCGGCAGCCGGATCGAGCCGAGGTCCAGTCGGACCTCGCCGTCGTCGGGCGCGTCGTGCTCGTCGTACGGACCGCCCGAGGCCTCGGTGTCGGACACGATGTCGTCGTGATCGTCCGCGTAGTCGGACTGATAGCCGCCGTCGTCATCGACGGCGTACTCGAATTCGTCGGCCGACTGGGCGGGCTCGTCGTCCGGGGCCGGTCGGCCACGTTTGAACAGCGCCACCTAGTCCTCCGTCCCGTGTGCACCGCCCACCAGCGCGGCATGCCCGCCGGTCGAGCCGTAGCCACCGGCGCCACGCACGCTGGCCGGCAGGGCGGTCACGTCGTCGACCTCACGGAACACGGCGTGCTCGACCCGTTGCACCACCAGTTGGGCGATCCGGTCGCCGCGCCGCAGCGTGATCGCCGTCCGGGGGTCGTGGTTGACCAGGCACACCTTGATCTCGCCCCGGTAGCCGGAATCGATGGTCCCCGGCGTGTTCACGACCGACAGTCCGACCCGGGCGGCCAGCCCGGACCTGGGGTGCACGAAGCCCGCGTAGCCCAGCGGCAGGGCGATCGCGATGCCGGTACCGACCACAGCCCGCTCACCGGGTTGGAGCACCACGTCGTCGGTGGTCACCAGGTCCACACCGGCGTCACCCGGTTGGGCGTACTCGGGCAGCGGGACACCTGGGTCGATCCGGGAGAGCAACACCTCGACGCTGGACACGGGCGGCGAGACTACCCTGATCCCGTGACCGACAGTGCGAGCACGGCCGCTAGCCACGCCGGAGCAGCAGGCGACGCCGAGCGGGCCGACCAGCCCGCGTTCCGGGAACGTCTGTATCTGCCCTGGTGGCACTGGCTGCTGCCGTTGTTCGCGGCCGGACTGCTCGCGGCCGAGGTGGACATGGGCTACCCGGGCGTGCGCGCCTGGCTGCCCTATGTGATCACCATTTCGCTGTGCCTGCTGCTGTTGTGGCGGTTCAGCAGCGCCACCGTCGTGGTCCGGGACGGCGAGCTGTGGGTCGGTGAGGCACACCTGCCACTGGAGTTCGCGGGTGAGACGCAAATCATCCCCGGCGCGCTGAAGCGGAAGGTCCTCGGACCGGCGTTCGACCCGGCCGCGTTCGCGCTGCACCGCAGCTGGGTCGGCCCGATGGTGTGGATCCACGTCACCGACGACGAGGACCCGACCCCCTACTGGCTGATCAGCTCCCGTCACCCGGAGCAACTGGTGGCCGCGTTGCGCAGCCAGACGCCCGAGCCCACGGACGACGAGCCACCGGCCGATCAGGAGTCCTGACCCCGGACATGCGACTGGGCACCCGCTTGAGTTGGGTGCCCAGTTCTGTCGGTCGTCGTCGGTCGGTCTACCCCTGCTGAACTCCGGTCGAGCTGTGCGGTCGTGCGTGGCGAACACCCGCCGGCGCGGCGGGTACCCGTCAGGCGCAGTCGCGGCAGACGTACTGGCCGTTGCGTTCCTCGGCCAGGCGACTGCGGTGATGCACCAGAAAACACTTCGAGCAGGTGAACTCGTCCGCCTGCTTGGGCAGCACCTTGACGGTCAACTCCTCGCCGGACAGGCCGGACAAGTCCGCCCCGGGCAGCTCGAAGTTCTCGTCAGGAGCGTCCGTGTCCACGTCGACGACACCTGACTGGGTCTCGTTGCGCCGGGCCTTGAGCTCTTCGAGGGAGTCCTCAGCCAGCTCATCGGCCTCGCTGCGGCGCGGAGCGTCGTAGTCGGTCGCCATCTTCCTCACCCCTGCGGTCACACGGAAAAACTTGTGTTGTGCGCTGCTCAACGTCTCAACGCAGCATTTTGTGCCCACCGACGAAAGTGACGGAGGTCTCGCTGCAGATCACCGCCGACCCCGTTCACCCGAATCGATCCGGCTGAAGCCGCCGACGTGTGGAGCGGGCAGAGGGTAGCCCACCCCGCCGAGATACACACGTCGGATCACCCAGATGGGTTCACCTCATGAGATTGCCGACGAGATGGCCGCACGAAGCAACGTCAGCCGCCTTGCTGACGTCGTCTGGTACGTGGTGCGATGGTCTTCTACGCTCACAGAACGCGCCGGACCGGTCGCAACCAGCGACTATGACACAGGACGAAAACGACACCGCCACAACGGGTGATCCAAGTGCACCCGGTCGAGGCGAAACGCCTAGGCTGATCTGGGGCGACAACCAGGTAGACAGCTAACAAGGCGCTGACTGGGCACGACTGTCAGGCAAGCGCGTACGACGCCAGGGGAGGACGGGGCAGTGGTCTCCGAAGGCTTCACACGGGAGCGCGGCACAGCGCGATACCGCAAGCGGAAGCCCATCCCCGCCATCGTGATCGTGGTGCTGCTCGGCCTGACCGCCGTCATCGTCTGGACGAAGGTCATCGCCAGGGCATCCGACGTCGACGCCGCGGTGGCGTGCACGTCGGCGTCCTCGGCATCGTCCGTCGCACCGACCCCGACCAAGGCCGCGAAGGCCCCGGCCAAGCCGACTAAGGCCGCCACCAAGCCGGCCAGCGGCAGCGCCCTGCCGTACAACGCCCTGGACAAGGTCGCGCCGGAGCCGGCCGCCGATGTCAAGGTGCAGGTGCTCAACGCGAGCACCCAGCGGGGCGCGGCGACCCAGGCGTCCAGCCAGCTCAGCCAGGACGGCTTCCAGGTCGCCGAGCCGGGCAATGACCCGCTGTACCCGCAGCAGGACATGAACTGCCGCGGCCAGATCCGGTTCGGCGCCAACGGCGAGTCGGCGGCCCGCACGGTCAGCCTGCTGGTGCCGTGCACCCAGCTGGTCAAGGACAGCCGCCAGGACGCCACCGTGGACCTGGCGATCGGCTCGGACTTCACCGGCGTCGCGCCGAACACCCAGGCCCAGCAGGCCATCCAGCAGCTGGCGGCGTGGGCGGCCAAGCACCCGACACCCAAGGGCGGCCAGCAGGCGCAGGCCGGCGTGCTGCCGAAGCTGAACGCCAATCTGCTGGCCCAGGCGCACTCCACCCAGTGCTGAGCAGGCCCTAGACCTCCCCCGCGCCGCTCTCGGCCAGCGCGGCCGACAGCTCCCTCGCGATGCCCGGTGTGGCCACGAACACGGCGTCCGAACCCAAGCCGTCGGCCGACTCCCCCGGCAACCGCACCACGGCGCCCGCCTCCTCGGCGATCAACGCGCCCGCCGCCCAGTCCCACCGGTGCAGGCCGTGCTCCACATAGGCGTCCAGCCAGCCGGCGGCCACAGCGCACAGGTCCAGAGTGCTGGACCCGGCCCGCCGCACGTCCCGCACCCTGGGCAGCATCCGGCTCCACAGTGCGCCCTGCCGGGCCCTGCGTTCCGCCGCATAGGCGAATCCGGTGCCCACCAGGGACAGGCCCAGCCGGGTCGCGCCGGACACGCGCAGTGGCTGCCCGTCCAGCAGCGCACCCTCGCCGTGGGCCGCCTGCCACACCCGGCCACTGACCGGCTCGACGATCGCGCCCGCCACCGACACGCCGTCCACCTGGGCGGCCACCGACACCGAATACCAGGGGTATCCGTACAGGTAGTTGACGGTGCCGTCGATCGGGTCGACCACCCAGGACAGCCCGCCGGCAGGCGCGGTGCCGCCTTCTTCCTCACCGATCACCGGCACGCCCGGCCACAGCTCGGCCAGCCGTTCCCGGATCAGTCGCTCCGCGGCTCGGTCACTGCTGGTGACCACGTCCGTGTCGGTGCTCTTGGTGGACACCTCGGCCAGGCCCGCGGCCCTGGCGGCGGCCACGAGGGTGGCGGCCTCACTGGCCGTCCGCACCGCTTGCGCACGGAGTGTGCGAACGTCGAACGCGGCGAACTGCTCACTGGTGGTAGGCACGCCATCATCCGACCACAACCCGCTAGGGTCGGTTGCATCAAGCTGAATCGAGTAGGAAGGGTCCACGGATGGGCACTACCCGCGGCTTCGGGATCGACATCGGTGGATCCGGCATCAAGGGATGCGTGGTAGATCTCGAAGCAGGAGCGCTGGCCGGTGAACGCCTGCGGATCGCCACTCCGCAGCCGTCCAGTCCGGACGCCATGGCCGAAGTCGTGGCGGACATCGTGAAGCAGTTCGCCTGGGAGGGGCCGATCGGCATCACCCTGCCGTGTGTCATCAAGAAGGGCACGGCGCTGACCGCGGCCAACGTGGACAAGAAGTGGATCGGCACCGACGCGGCCAGCCTGTTCGCCGAGCGCCTCGGCAAGGACGTCAGCCAGGTGACGGTGCTCAACGACGCGGACGCGGCCGGCATGGCGGAGATGCGGTTCGGCCTCGGCGCCGGCCGGGACGGCGTGGTCGTCCTGCTCACCTTCGGCACCGGCATCGGCAGTGCGCTGTTCCTGGACGGCAAGCTCGTGCCGAACACCGAATTCGGCCATCTGGAAGTCGACGGGCACGACGCCGAGAAGCGGGCCGCGGCCTCCGTCAAGGACGACAAGGACCTGTCCTGGGAGGAATGGTCGCACCGGGTCTCCAAGTACCTCCGCACGCTGGAAGGTCTCATCTGGCCGGACCTGATCATCGCGGGCGGCGGTGTCAGCAAGAAGGCCGACCACTGGCTGCCGCTGTTGGACGTGCGCACCGAAGTGGTCGCCGCCGCGCTGAAGAACGACGCGGGAATCGTGGGTGCCGCGGCTGCTGCCGTCGAGGGCATCCAGCACTGAATGCCTGGCAGACGGGCGTGTCGGCATGAATACGTCGGCCCGCCCGTTCACCCGATGACACCAAACCGACTGCGCGCCGCCACGGTTGCCCGGCGGCGTCGTTACAATGGAACACGTGCCCGCCGCGGAAGGCCGGCAGGCACTCCCCGAACTGAAGGCTTCTGAGGTCCGCTCCGCCTCGGCGGCATGATGGACCGTTGCGAAAGGGCGTACGTGGCAGCCGCAGAAACCGCAACCCGACGCTCCAGCACCGCCGTGAGCGCCGCCAAGGCGGGCACCAACGAACCGGCCGGTGCGGATGCGGGCGACGTCAGTCTTGACGGCGTTGCCGACCCCGCGATCCCGATCAAGAAGACGGCGACGAAGAAGCCGGCAGCCAAGAAGCCGGCAGCCACTGCCGCCAAGAAGCCCGCCGCGGGCAAGAAGGACGCGGCACCAGGCAAGGCGCGCAAGGACGGCGACGAAGCCGAGATCGACATCGAAGGCGAGGCATCGCCGGAGGACGTCGATCTGGAGGACGTCGAGGTCGACCTGGGCGAGGACGTCGTGGAGGACGTGGCCGTCGAGGAAGAGGAAGTCGTCCCCAAGAACGCCAAGGACGGCGACTTCGTCTGGGACGAGGAGGAGTCCGAAGCACTCCGCCAGGCCCGCAAGGACGCCGAGCTCACCGCGTCCGCGGACTCCGTCCGGGCGTACCTCAAGCAGATCGGCAAGGTCGCGCTGCTCAACGCCGAGGAGGAGGTCGAACTCGCGAAGCGGATCGAGGCCGGCCTCTACGCGGCGGAGCGCACCCGCAAGGCCGAGGAGGAGAGCGAGAAGCTCACCACCCAGATGCGCCGCGACCTGCGGTGGATCATCCGGGACGGCGAGCGCGCCAAGAACCACCTCCTGGAGGCCAACCTCCGACTCGTCGTCTCGCTGGCCAAGCGCTACACCGGCCGTGGCATGGCGTTCCTGGACCTGATCCAGGAGGGCAACCTGGGCCTGATCCGCGCCGTCGAGAAGTTCGACTACACCAAGGGCTACAAGTTCTCCACGTACGCCACCTGGTGGATTCGGCAGGCCATCACCCGCGCCATGGCCGACCAGGCCCGCACCATCCGTATTCCGGTGCACATGGTCGAGGTGATCAACAAGCTCGGTCGCATCCAGCGCGAGCTGCTCCAGGATCTCGGGCGCGAGCCCACCCCGGAGGAGCTGGCCAAGGAAATGGACATCACCCCGGAGAAGGTGCTGGAGATCCAGCAGTACGCCCGGGAGCCCATTTCGCTGGACCAGACCATCGGCGACGAGGGTGACTCGCAGCTGGGCGACTTCATCGAGGACTCCGAGGCCGTCGTGGCCGTGGACGCGGTGTCGTTCACCCTGCTCCAGGATCAGCTCCAGTCGGTGCTGGCGACGCTGTCCGAGCGGGAAGCCGGTGTGGTGCGGTTGCGGTTCGGCCTCACCGACGGCCAGCCGAGGACGTTGGACGAGATCGGTCAGGTGTACGGGGTGACCCGGGAGCGCATCCGGCAGATCGAGTCGAAGACGATGTCCAAGTTGCGCCACCCGTCCCGTTCGCAGGTCCTCCGGGACTACCTGGATTAAGTCTCAGCACAAGGGTTCCGACTGCGCCCCGGCCGGTCTCGGTCGGGGCGCAGTCGTGTCCGGTGGGGCGTTACGAAGTCCGATATCCCCCATCTGACGCCATGTTCGCCGAGGGCGAACCACTGAGCAACATCGAATAAAAGTGATCCACGTCACGGGTGATCACGCGTCTCGCATGGCATATCCCCTGGTGGCGGCTACAGAGCGAAGCGGCAGGCATGCGAACCGCTGCGGCATCCGGGTGGACCATGACGTGACGACAGTCGCAACGGCGCGGGAACACTTGCGCACCCGGAAGCGTCTGCAAGAGTGGAAGCAGCGAACACGGCGGATTTGCTCGACCGTGATCGTGGCCGGAAGTGGCACCGGGCCACCGGTGCCGGGACGGAGGGAGAACTCCACATGACGACAACGCTCGCCCGCCCCGAATTGACCGCTGCCGACCGTTGCGACCGTTGTGGCGCAGCTGCCCGAGTTCGGGCCGTGCTCGCATCGGGCGGCGAACTGCTGTTCTGCCAGCACCACGCGCGCGAACACGAGAGCAGGCTTCGCGAGATCGCTGCGGAGCTGCAGCAGGACTGACCGGCCACCACAGGCACACGACAACTACTGAGGGCGGGACCGACCAGGTCTCGCCCTCAGTGCTGTTCCAGAACTACAGACCCAGTGTGGCCAGGACCGGCTCGAAGGCCAGTTCGGCCGCGCCGAGCAGCTTGGCATCCGAGCCCAGCGACGACGTGACGATCCTGGTGCCGCCCAGTGCCCTGCTGACCAGGCTGCGGTCCCGCACCACGCGCCCGACATGCTCCACCAGCACGGTCGGCAGCGCCGTGAACAGGTCACCGAGCACGACCAACTGCGGGCAGAGCAGGTTCACCACGTTGCACAGACCGACCGCCAGCCATTCGGCGAACTCGCCGAGCACCACGAGCACCAGTTCGGGCGTGCCGCCCAGGGTGCGCAGCTCGGCCACTATCGCGCCTCTCGGCGACTCCTCCGGCATGCCCAGCGCCCTGCTCAGCGCCCGCTCGCCGACCTCGGTCTCCCAACAGCCCCGACAGCCGCAGTAACACTGGCGGCCGTCGTGCCGGACGACCATGTGGCCGATCTCGCCGACGTAGCCGCCGCTGCCGCGCAGTGACACGCCACTGGAGATGACACCACCACCGATGCCGATGTCCGCGGCGACGTACACCACGTCGGCCGCGTTCCGCGCGGCACCACGCAGATGTTCGGCCAGCGCACCGAGTTCGGCGTCATTGCCCACGTGCACCGGCCGGTGTAAGGCCCTGGTCAGCCACTCCCCCAGCGGCACGTCGGTCCAGTGCAGGTTGGGTGCCTCGTGCACCAGGCCGTCGGACCGCCGCACGACACCGGGCAGCGACACACCGACGGCGACCACCTCGACGGCCAGCTCGTCGATCAACAGCAGGCTGCTGTCCACGATCTTGGTGAACACCTCGCGGGGCGCCCTGGTGGCCGGCCGCAGGCTCCAGCTGCACCGGCCCAGGATCTCGCCACCGATACCGACCAGGGCCACGGACACCTGCTCCACCCGGATGTCCACGGCGAGCACCACCGCGGCGTGCGCCTGCGGCAGCACCAGCAGGGACGGGCGACCGGCACCGCTGCGTCTGGCCGGCACCCGCTCGGCCACGACACCGTCCTCGGCCAGGCCGTCCACCAGTGTCTTGATGGTGCTGCGGTTGAGCCCCAGTTCGATCGCCAGGTCGGCCCGCGTGCACGGGCCGTCCACGTGGAGGCGACGCAACAAGGCGGCCCGGTTGTGCCGGCGAACCTCGTCCGGGCGGGTGCCCGCAGTTGGCGAACTGGTCAACCTGGGCCGCCCCCCTGCTGCTGATTCCGCGGTCAGTGGGCCGTTCCTCAGGTTGTCTGGGATCGGCGGCGCGACAGTGCGTCCACGGTAGCCGCGATGAGCAGGACCAATCCGGTGATGATGTTCACCTGGGCGGCCTGGAAGCCGAGCAGCCCGAGGCCGTTCTGGACGGTGGCCAGCACCGCGCCGCCGAGCACCGCGTCCCGCAGCCGGCCCCGGCCACCGAACAGCGACGTACCGCCGATGACGGCGGCACCGATGGCGAACAGCAGCGTGTTGCCGTTACCGGCGTTGCCATCCACCTCGCCGATCTTCGAGCTGTAGACGATGGCGCCGACGGCGGCCACCGACGAACAGATCACGAACACGCTCATCCGGATCTTGTCCACGCTGATACCGGCGCGCCGAGCGGCCTCCCGGTTGCCACCGACCGCGTAGATGTGCCGGCCGTAGCGGGTCCGGTCCAGCACGAAGGTGCCGATGACCAGCAGCGCCAGGATGATCGGCACGACGTAGGGCACGCCCCGGATCGTGGTCAGCGTCGGGTTGGGCGACCGGTTGAGGGTCAGCAGGTAGGTGGCTGCCGCGCCGAGCACCAGCACGACGAGCACCTTGATGGCCACGATCGTCGTCGGCGAGGCGACCAACCCCTTGCGCAGCCTGCTGAAGTGCCGGAACACCAGCACGAGCGCGTACCCACCGGCGCCCACCACGAACAGGATCCAGCTGCCGATCGTGTTCAGGTTGCTGTTGGCGACGTCGAACAGCACCGAACTCTGCCGGATGGACAGCTCACCGTCATTGCCGATCAACAGCAGGATCACGCCGTACCAGGCGATGAACAGCGCCAGGGTGACCACGAACGACGGCATACCGATCTTGGACACCATGGCACCGGTCAGGCAGCCGATACCGGCGCCGACACAGACCGCGAGCAGCATCTCCAGCCAGGCGTTGGGCGGCGGGCTGGACAGCATCAGGATGGCCGCCACGGCCGAGAGCACCGCGCCGATCCAGATCCGCTGCCACGCGGCCAGACCGGCGGCCACGATCAGGACGATCACGAATCCGTAGAAGACCGTGTTGCCCATCGAGCCGAGCAGGTTGCCGTCCTTGTTCAGGTGCAGGGCCAGCAGAGCCGCGGTCAGGCCGGACGCCGTGCCCGCGGACAGGTCGACCTCGCCGAGCAGCAGGACGGGCACGATGCCCATCGCGATAATCGTCTCGCCAGCACCCTGGGAAAGCAGGTTGGCGATGTTGTTCAGGGTGAAGAAGTTGCCGGACAGAGCCGTGAAGATGATCAGCAGCAGCACCAGCCCGAGCAGCGCGGGCAACGGGCCGAGTTCACCGCCGCGCAGCCTGCTGAAGTAGTTCCGGATCGCCTCGCCGGTGGACAGCGACGTCGTGTCGATGCCGAAGTCGGAGACGACAGAGCCGCTGTCGGCCGTCGCGGTCCCGACGCCGGACTGGGACGGGTTCGGGCTGTCAGTCATGGTGGTTCCTCGCGGGGGTTGACCTATGAGGTGCTGGGTTGGCCGATCCGGTGCGGTTGTCGATGCCGTACCGGTCAGCCACCGGGCTGCCGCACATCAGACGGCTGCGACGTCCGGCCTGGACAGGCCGAGGTCGCCGGAGCGGCCGGCGGTGATCAGCTCGACCACCTGGCCGTGGGTGAGGTCCTTGGTGGGCAGCAGGGCTGCCATCCGACCCAGGAACAGCGTGCCGATCCGGTCGGAGACCTCGAACACGTCGTTCATGTTGTGGCTGATCAGCACCACACCGAGCCCCTGCTCGGCGAGGCGGCGGACCAGATCGAGCACCTGGCGGGTCTGTGCGACACCCAGTGCGGCGGTCGGCTCGTCGAGCAGTACCACCTTGCTGTCCCACAGCACCGACTTCGCGATGGCCACGGTCTGTCGCTGGCCACCGGACAGCGACGACACCTGCGTCCGCACGGACTTCACGGTGCGCACCGACAGTGAGGCCAGTGTCTTGCGGGCAGCCTGTTCCATGGCGGCCTCGTCCAGCAGGCCACCCGCGGTGCGCTCCCGGCCGAGGAACATGTTCTGCACGATGTCCAGGTTCTCGGCCAGCGCCAGGTCCTGGTAGACGACCTCGATGCCGAGCGCCGCGGCTTCCTTCGGGTTGTGGATATGCACCGGCCTGCCCTCGAACAGCACTTCGCCGCTGTCGATGGTGTTGATGCCCGCGATGCACTTGACGAGGGTCGACTTGCCGGCTCCGTTGTCGCCGACCAGCGCGGTCACCTCACCGGCCCGCACGCTGAAGTCCACGTCGTGCAGGACGTGGACCGGGCCGAAGCTCTTGTTGATGCCGCGCAGCTCAAGAATCGGCTCGTTCACAGCCGGACCTCCACGGAAGTTGGGGCAACTGCTGACGATGACAACGCTGCCCATGCTGACAGCGTTGTCATCGTGGTTGGTCATCGTGCCAGTTGGGATGCCGTGACGGGGCCTCCGGTGCGGTCGGGCGGCCCCGCCACGGCGGGCTTACGCCGGCTCCCCGGACTTGGGCGGTCCGGGGAGCCGGGTGATCAGGAGATGCCCAGCGTCGTGCAGACCGAGGCGGCAGCACCGGTGCAGATGTCGCTGGCCTTCACGTAGCCCTGGGTCACGACGTCCTTGACGTTGTCCTTGGTGATGGACTCCGGCGCGAGCAGCACCGACTTGACGTCGCGGTTGCCTGTCGGGTCGTGCGTCGTCTGGTTGGCGATCTGGTTGGCCACGGTCGTGTTGTTCTTGACCAGGGCCAGCGCCAGCTCGGCGGTCGCGTTGGCTTCCAGCTTCTCCGGCTTGAACACCGTCGAGTACTGGTCGCCGGTCAGGATCGCGGTCAGACCGGCAGCGGTGGCGTCCTGGCCGGTCACCGGGACCTTGCCGTTCAGACCGTTCTTCTGCAGGACCGTGATGATGGCGCCGGCGAGACCGTCGTTCGCGGACAGCACGCCGTCCACCTTGCCGCCGTTGGCGGTCAGGAACTGCTCGAAGGTCTGGCCGCCTTTCTGGTTGTCCCAGTTGTCGATCCGCTGCTGCTTGACCAGCTTGAGCTGACCGCAGGAGTACAGCGGCTTGAGGACCTGGTCGCTGCCCTGCTGGAACAGGGTGGCGTTGTTGTCCGTCGGCGAGCCCTGGATCGAGATGACCTGGGCGTCCTTCTTGCCCTTGAGCGCGGTGGCCATGGCGATGCCCTGCAGCTGGCCGACCCGCACGTTGTCGAAGCTGACGTAGTAGTCAGCGCTGCCGCCCAGGTTCAGGCGGTCGTAGTCGATGGTCGGCACACCCTGGGCCTTGGCCTTCTGCTCGACCGTGGCACCCGCCGCACCGTCGGGAGCAGCGACAACCAGGACCTTCACGTGCTGGCTGAGCATGCTGTCCGCGATCTGGGCGAACTTCTGGTCGTCACCCTGGGCGTTCTCGATGGTGGCGTCGAAGCCCTCTGCCTTGAAGGCCGCTGCCAGGTCGGGCTGGTCGAAGCCGGCCCACCGGGCCGAGGTGGCCGTCTCGGGCAGGATGATGCCGACCTTGGTGCCGTTGGCGCTGCCTAGCTGGGTGGTGATGCTCTGCGGCGTGACGCTGCTGGCCGCGCCGGTCGCCGGGGCGGGGAGGCCGGCCCCGATGGCCTGGCAGGAGGAACCACTGCCCGCAGCGGCGGCGCCGGTGCTGGTCGAACCCCCAGAACTGTTGTTCCCGCACGCCGCGAGGCTCAAGGCAAGGCCCGAGCTCACGGCGATCAGGGCGAGGGTGGTCTTGCGCATCCGCGTCCCCTTCATCCTTGTCTGCGTGGTTCCGAGCCGGGCCGGAACCGAAAATGTTGTGGGCGACAACATAAGAATGTTGTGGGCGACAACATAT
>DASUJK010000085.1:0-9484 GCA_036279295.1 Pseudonocardiaceae bacterium
AATCGGGTAGGAGGACCGGGTCGCCCGGTCCTCCTCCCACACCACCGGACATGCGGGCCCGCATCCGGCGGTTCGTCAAGCCGTGGTCCTGAGTCTGCGCCAGGTGTCTTGCATCCCCAGCAAGCCAAGGTTGTGCCAGTAGACGACGGGCAATGACCGCGTCAAGATGGCGGACCCGGCGACTCGCCAGTAACCCTTGCTGCTGGCCGCCCACTCCCGCGCTGAGCGGTCAGGGATGCCCAGCTGACGTAGGTTCCGGCGTTTGGCCGAGTACCGTTTCCATTCCTTCCAGCGGATCTGCCGCATCCGACGATAGAGCCATTTGTCCAGTTCACGAAGCCGATGAGACAGCTCCCCAAGCTGGAAGTAGGCCAGCCACCCGATGGTGAACTGGTTGAGTTTGTCGATCCTGCAGGGCATCGACACACTCCACCTCCGGCTGGTCAGCACCCGAATCCGGTTCTTCAGACGATCAATCGCCTTCGGATCGACCCGGATCTTGACCCCGGAACGAGAGAAGTAGAACCCGAACCCCAACAGTGTCGCTTCGCGAGCATGCCGGACCGAAGACTTCTCCCGATTCACCTTGAGTTTCAACCGCCGCTCAACCACGTCCGTGACCGAGTCGAGCACCCTGGCTGCGGCTCGCTTGCTCCGCACGAAGACGCGCACGTCATCGGCGTAGCGCACGAACCGGTGGCCGCGCCGCCACAGCTCCCGGTCCAGATCATCCAGCATGATGTTCGACAAGATCGGCGACAGCGGCGACCCCTGCGGAGTTCCCTCCACCGTGGCCTGCTTCACCCCGTCGACCATCACCCCGGCCTCCAGAAACACCCGGATCAGCCGCAGCACCCGGCGATCATCAACCTTGCGCGCCACCCGCGCCATCAACCCGTCGAACTGGACCCGGTCGAAGAACCGGTCCAGATCGACATCCACTACCCACCGCAGCCCATCCTGGACACACCGCCGCGCGACCCGCACCGCCCGATGGGCAGACCGGCCAGGACGGAACCCGAAACTGGACCCCGAGAAGGATGGATCGAAGATCGGCGTGAGTACCTGCGCGATCGCCTGCTGGATCAACCGATCCAGCACAGTGGGCACCCCCAGCAAACGCTGCCCGCCCCCCGGTTTGGGGATCACCACCCGGCGAACCGGCAGCGGCCGATACGTACCCGCGTCCAATGCCTCCCGAACACCCACCCAGTGCTCCCGCAGCCACGACCGCACCTGCTCCGTGGTCATACCGTCCACACCCGGCGCGCCCCAGTTGACCTCCACACGCCTCAACGCCCGGGACAGATTCCCCGGCGAGAACAACCGCTCCCACAACGAGACCTCCAACCCCGGAAGAACAGCCTCCTCGACCTGCGCCGACCGGCCGCTACGCTCCACCGTGGTACTCACCGGGATTCACCGGCCCCTTCCACCATGGGCCCGCTTCGCGGGATGGCTGCGATCACCGCGACCAGCACGAGCAACACCGATTCCTCTGTCTACTTGACGTTCGGTCCTTCCCAGCCACCACCGATCCCGGCTGGTACTACGACCTCTGCTGACTTCTGCCCAGTCAGCCCACACCTCACGATGCGGACCGTCGGCGCGGCGGCAACGACAGCACAACCGACACCCGGACAGATCTCCCCAGGTAAGAACGATCACTTTCCCCCTACACCCGCCGCGTTTACGCAACAACCCTGTCGGTGATGACGGGCTTCACCTTCCCTGGCAGGCTCACCCAGGTCGCCACGCCTCATACGCGATTCGTGTTCCTCGATGCAGGGTTTCGCCTCGGGCTTCCTTCCCACCCCGCCTCACGACGACGCAGTTGCCTCCGGCTCGGAGTTAGCATCACCTCTTCCTCCAGGGGACTCACACCCCCAAGCGATCGCCCATGCTGGGCGCACCATGGCGAGGGCCCCGCACCCGTGTCGGTGCGGGGCCCTCGGTCGAGCTGACGGAGTCGAGCTGACGAGCTAGCGGATCACACGCCGCCGGACAGCCGCTCGCGCAGTGCTGCGAGCTGCTCGTCGCTGGCCAGGGTGCCGCCACCCTGGCTGGCCGTCGCGCTCTCCTCGCCACCGGAGGAGTAGCTCCCCGCGGTCGCCTCTTCGGTGCTCGCCTCGGCGTCGGCTGCCGCCGCCTTGACGATCTGCTTCATGTGCTGCTCGTAGCGGGTGTGCGCCTCGGCGTACTGGCGCTCCCACTCCTCGCGCTGCTTGTCGAAGCCTTCCTGCCAGTCCTGCGTCTCCGGGTCGAAGCCTTCGGGGTAGATGTAGTTGCCCTCGGCGTCGTACTCGGCGGACATGCCGTACTGGGTCGGGTCGAACTCCGTGTCCGGCGTGAAGCCCTCGTTCGCCTGCTTGAGCGACAGGGAGATCCGGCGGCGGTCCAGGTCGATGTCGATGACCTTGACCATCACGTCGTCGTTGACCTGCACGACCTGCTCCGGGATCTCCACGTGGCGCTCGGCCAGCTCGGAGATGTGCACCAGGCCCTCGATGCCCTCGTCGACGCGGACGAACGCGCCGAACGGCACCAGCTTGGTGACCTTGCCCGGCACGATCTGGCCGATCGCGTGGGTACGGGCGAACTGCCGCCACGGGTCTTCCTGCGTCGCCTTGAGCGACAGCGACACGCGCTCGCGCTCCATGTCCACGTCGAGCACCTCGACGGTGACCTCCTGGCCGACCTCGACCACCTCGTTCGGGTGATCGATGTGCTTCCAGGACAGCTCGGAGACGTGCACCAGGCCGTCCACGCCACCCAGGTCCACGAAGGCACCGAAGTTGACGATGGAGGACACGACGCCCTTGCGGACCTGGCCCTTCTGGAGCTGGTTGAGGAATTCGCTGCGCACCTCGGACTGCGTCTGCTCCAGCCAGGCACGGCGGGACAGGACCACGTTGTTGCGGTTCTTGTCCAGCTCGATGATCTTGGCTTCGAGCTCACGGCCGACGTAGGGCTGGAGGTCGCGCACGCGGCGCATCTCGACCAGGGAGGCGGGCAGGAAGCCACGCAGGCCGTATCCAGGATCAGGCCACCCTTGACCACCTCGATGACGGTGCCCTTGACCGGCTCGTCCTTCTCCTTGAGCGCCTCGATGGTGCCCCAGGCGCGCTCGTACTGCGCGCGCTTCTTGGAGAGGATCAGCCGCCCTTCCTTGTCCTCCTTCTGGAGAACCAGGGCTTCGACCTCGTCACCGACGCTGACCACCTCGGACGGGTCGACATCGTGCTTGATCGACAGCTCACGCGAGGGGATCACACCCTCGGTCTTGTAGCCGATGTCGAGCAGCACCTCGTCACGATCGACCTTGACGATGGTGCCTTCGACGATGTCGCCATCGTTGAAATACTTGATGGTCTTGTCGACGGCGGCGAGGAAGTCCTCCGCCGTCCCGATGTCATTGATCGCGACTTGCTGCGTCGGGGCCTTGGCAGCCGGGACAGTGGTGGTGTCGGTGGACATAGGGTGGGTTGCTCCGGTACGGATTGGTGTTGTTGGGTGGACAAGTGCACGAGCGGCACGCCACAGGACGGACGGCGAGCGGCCGGGCGGAGACGTCGATGCCACACTGCTCAACAACGACGGAAGTGGCCCGATTCCCGACGTGCGGGACCGCAGGCAGTAGACCCACTGCGCGGGCGTTATCGTACGCGGGTTCAGGGTTGGACCGCAAATTCGCCGCTCCGACGAGGGGAGACGTGGCCGAGCTGGCACGATCTGCGGGTGGCTCCCGATCTCACAGGAACCGCGCAGCGACCACACAGCCAGCGGGACCGACGTCGAGGAGCCAGTTGTGACCGAGCCGGAGCACCCGCTGCCTGGACCAACCGAGATCGAACCGCAACCGAATTGGCCCCAAACCAACGCGGAACCGGACCCTCGACACATCAGCGCCGAGCTAGCGCTGGGCACGGTCGGCATCGCCAAGCGACCGGTGGATCCCGGCGAGTCCAGGGTCGCCAGCCGGGCATGGTGGGACGCGGACGCCGACGACTACCAAGCCGAGCACGGTGACTTCCTGGGCGCGGCTGACTTCGTCTGGTGCCCGGAAGGGGTGCGCGAGGCGGACGCCCGACTGCTCGGTGACGTCGAGGGCACCAGTGTCCTTGAGGTCGGCTGCGGTTCGGCCGCGTGCGCGAGGTGGCTCGTCGGGCAGGGCGCGCACGCGGTCGCGTTGGACCTGTCCGCCGGCATGCTGCGGCACGCGGCCGCGGACAGCGCGGCCACCGGGATCACGGTGCCGCTGGTGCAGGCCAGTGCGGATCAGTTGCCGTTCGCGGCAGCCAGTTTCGACCTGGCCTGCTCGGCGTTCGGCGCGGTCCCGTTCGTCGCCGACTCGGGTGCGGTGTTGAACGAGGTGGCCAGGGTGCTGCGACCGGGTGGTCGCTGGGTGTTCGCGGTGACCCACCCGATGCGGTGGATTTTCCCGGACGACCCAGGGCCGGACGGGCTCACCGTCGTCCAGTCCTATTTCGACCGCACGCCCTACCTGGAGGTCGACGACGCAGGCCGGGCGACCTACGTCGAGCACCACAGGACCCTGGGCGACTACGTCCGGCAGATCAGCGCCGCCGGCATGGTGCTCACCGACCTGATCGAGCCGGAGTGGCCTGCCGATCACACCAGGGAGTGGGGGCAGTGGAGCCCGTTGCGCGGCAGACTGTTCCCTGGCACCGCGATCTTCTGCTGCATCCGGTCATGAGAACTGCGCGGTCATAGCGAACGCCGTTGCTGTGCGAAAGGGGTGGTGGTCGGATGACCATCGCGCGGAGCCTGCGGGAGGCGCAGGCGGCCCGGTTCGCCGGGCTGGATCCGCTGCTGCCGCCGCCGGCACCCGACCCGCCCGGTGACCTGCTCAGTGCCGCGGTGCCCAGTGGCCGCCAGGTGGCCGGCGTGCTGTGCCGCTCGGTGCACGGTCCCGGTGCGCCGACCAGCCTGTGGTCGGCCGCGGACAGCTGGGAGTTGTTCCCCTCGGTCGGCGAGGACGCCGGCCCGGGACTGGACGCGCTGCTCAAGGCATGGCGTCGGCTGATGGACCGGACCGGTGCGCCGGGTGTGGACTCCTCGTGTGTGGTCACCTGGCCCAGCCGGGACGCCGAGGGCAGCCAGGCACTGCTGGCCCACGGCTTCCAGCCGCTGTCGGTGCTCGCCGTCCGGGGGCCGGGACATCCGCCGGCGCCGGTGGCGCGGACACCGGCCGGGCTGGTGATCCGCAGGGTGGCCGGGCGGGACCTGGATGTCGCGGTGCAGATCGCGCTGGCCGAACTGGCCTACTCGGCGATGGTGGGCGGTTCGATCCTGCGACCGGACGCGGCCGCCATCAAACGCACGTCGCTGAGCTACCGGATCAGCCACGCCGACCTGGTGTGGCTGGCGGAGCGGGACGGTGTCGCGATCGGGCTCGCCGAGTGCTGGCTGACCGACGCGGAGCCGGCCGCCGAGCGTCGGTTTCCGGTGCCACCCGGCAGATGGGGTTACGTGAACTCGGTGTCAGTACTGCCGGGCGCGAGATCGACCGGCGTCGGCCAGGCGATGATGTCCTGGGCACACCAGGAACTGCACCGGGCGGGCGCGGTCGGCACCTACCTCTACTACAACCCGCCCAACCCGCTGTCGTCGGTCTTCTGGCCGAGGCAGGGTTACCGTCCACTCTGGACGATATGGGAGACACGGCCGGCCGGCGCGCTGCGCTGAGCGCGGAAAGGAGACACCTGTTGCGGCAGGACGACTGGCCGTGGGTCATCGCGGGGTTGGCGGTGACCGTCGTGTTGCCGATGGTCGTGGAATGGATGCGCAGATGCCCGCCGCACTCGGGGCGACGGCTGATGGGCTGGGGCTACCTGGTGTCCCTGTGCTGCATCACGGCCGACGCGATCCTGGCGCTCAACGGTCTCCCGTGGCAGTGGCTGGTCGGCGTGCTGGTCGGCGGTCAGTTGCTGGCGGCGGTACCGCTGGGCATCGGCTGGGCGCGGACCCGTGCCGCGAAGCGTGCGGACGAGGAGCGACAGTTGCGGCCCGACCACCTGGCGCCCGGCGAGGCGCAGGTGTGGGTCCGGCCGCGTCAACTGGACGGTGAACCGCCACGGGGCATCGGTGATCGGGTGGACCGGTGGCTGGCCGCCGACGGTCCGGCGCCGACCGCCGGTTGGTGGCACAACGGCGGACTGATCCTGGACGAGCACGGCCCGGCACTGGTGGACGCCGCAGGCCTGCGCCACGGCCTGCCGGTGGCCACGGCGACACTCGTGTTGGTGGCCGCGCCGAAGTCGGTGTTCCTGGTGGACGAGCGGGAGACGCTGCTGGCCAGGCTGCCGACCACCGGTTTCGACGAGCCAGACCTGCGCCGGTTCGCCGTCGCGGTGGGCTGGCGCTACGACAGGAGCGCACAGCCGGGCCGCACCGCACGACAGGCCGTCGACCTGCGTGCGGCCGTGGTGGACAGGGCGGCCAAGGACCGGCGCCTGCCCACCAGGGCACGCGGTGTGCTTCGTCGGAACAGATGACAGGCCAGAACAGGTAACAGGCCGAACAGGTGCCTACTCAGGCTTGCGGCGCCATCGACCACGGCCTCGGCTCGCCGACCTGGTAGACGCCCGGCGGCTTGCCGGCCAGCGCCCGGTCCACGGCGTCCAGCACGCCCTCGGAGATCTCCTCGTGGCTCAGCCGCCTGCTGGTCCGGCCGACCGGCACGAATCCGAGCACCAGTTGCTGCGTCGGGTGGTCGACCAGTACCGGGTCCGGATAGCCGGCCACCGGGTCGAACGCGGCGCTGCCGTGCACCTCGACCACGGGTGCGTCCGGCGCGAGCAGTGGCGCGACGGCGCTGAGCAGTGTCGGCCGGTGTTCCCGGCGCACCCAGGTGACCAGCAGTTCCACCGGGCCGTTCAGTGCCCGCTTGGCCCGGTCCGCGAGCCCGGCCGGGTCCGACCAGTCAGCCGGCACCCACAGTGCCCGACCCGCCGAACCCGTGCCGCCGGGCGTGGACGGGATCGGCGTGTAGCGGCGGCTGGGCAACACCACGTGCCAGCCGTCCGCGACCAACGTGGCCGCGCAGGCGGCGAGCATGCCCGAACCCCCGATCACGAGGGCCTGCCGTGGGGTGAAGTTTCCGTGTCGTCGTGGTCCGCTGACCACCGTGTCGGCTGCTGCTCTGGCTGGGTTGGGTACACCTCTGGCGGGGATGATGACCGCACCTCCCGATCAACCGCGTGTTCACATGTCGCGGCGGCGAGTGAACCGGCCGGGCTGGCGCGTGAGCATCAACCGGCCGACAACCGTGTCAACAGCCGAACGCTCACCGCCCGGATCGGCGAGCAACGCCGCGATCTCGGTCGCGTTACTACGGTATCCCTGCCACGAGCGGGCACGCTCGTCCCTGAATCGGTCCAGTCGGAAAGTCGCCAGGTCAGTGCGCCGCGTCGTCCCACGATCGGCCGACGCCAACAGACACTTCCAGTGGCACTCGCAGCTCGTAGGCGTTGCCCATGTGCTCCCGAACGAGTGATTCGACAGCGGCCCGCTCACCCTCGGCGATCTCCAGCACGAGTTCGTCGTGCACCTGGAGCAGCGTCCGACTGCGCAGGTCCGACGCCGCCAGCGCACCGTGCACGTTGAGCATGGCCACCTTGATGATGTCCGCGGCACTGCCCTGGATCGGCGCGTTCAGCGCCATCCGCTCGGCCATCTCCCGACGCTGTCGGTTGTCGCTGTTCAGGTCGGGCAGGTAGCGCCGACGGCCCAGGATGGTCGCCGTGTAACCGTCCTTGCGGGCCTGCTCGACGACGGTCTGCAGGTAGTCGCGGATACCGCCGAACCGGGCGAAGTACTCGTCCATCAGGCCGCGCGCCTCGTCGGCCGGGATGCGCAGCTGCTGGGACAGCCCGTACACCGACAGGCCGTAGGCGAGGCCGTAGTTCATCGCCTTGACCTTGGCCCGCTGTGCGCCGGTGACCTCCTCCGGGCCGACGCCGAACACCCTGGCCGCCGTGGCCGCGTGGAAGTCGAACCCGGACTGGAACGCCTCGATCAGCGCTTCGTCACCGGACAGATGGGCCATGATCCGCATCTCGATCTGGCTGTAGTCCGCGGTCATCAGCTCCGCGAAGTCACCGCCCACGATGAACGTGGTGCGGATGGTGCGGCCCTCGTCGGTGCGGATCGGGATGTTCTGCAGGTTCGGTTCGGTGGACGACAGGCGACCGGTGGCCGCGATCGTCTGGTTGAACGTGGTGTGGATGCGGCCGTCGTCGGACACCGACTTGAGCAGGCCGTCCACCGTGGTCTTCAGCCGGGTGGCGTCGCGGTGTTCCAGCAGGTACTGCAGGAACGGGTGCTCCGTGCTGTCGTACAGGGTCTGCAGCGCCTCGGCGTCGGTCGTGTAGCCGGTCTTGGTGCGCTTGGTCTTCGGCATGCTCAGCTCGTCGAACAGCACGACCTGCAGCTGCTTGGGCGAACCGAGGTTGATCTCCTTGCCGATCACGCCGTAGGCGTCCTGCGCGGCCTGTTTCACCCGGCTGGCGAAGTGGGCCTCCAGCGCGGCCAGCTGCTCGGTGTCCATCGCGATGCCGACCGCTTCCAGATCGGCCAGCACGTGCTCCAGCGGCAGTTCCAGCTCGCGCAGCAGCTTCGCGCCACCGATCCGCTCCAGCTCGGTGTCCAGCGCGTCGGCCAGGTCGGCGACGGCCCTTGCCTTGAGGATCTCGGCCTTGGCCAGCCGCTGCGCGTCCTCCTCCTCGCTGCCCAGCAGGGACAGCTGGCCGTCGTCGGCACCGTCGTCGGCCCGCAGCTCACGACGCAGGTAGCGCAGCACCAGATCGTCCAGCTCGAACGACCGCTGACCGGGCCGGGCCAGGTAGGCGGCCAGCTCGGTGTCGCTGGTCAGGCCGGCCAGTGACCAGCCACGGCCGCGCAGCGCGTGCCGCGCGCCCTTCATGTCGTGGCCCGCCTTGGGCACGTCCGGGTCGGCCAGCCACGCGGCCAGCGCCTGCTCGTCGGACTCGGTCAGCTCGCGGACATCGACGTAACCGCCGTCGCCGTCCGCCGTGGCCATGGCAATGCCCCGCACGTCACCGGCGCCCGCGGCCCACGCGGCACGCAGCGCGACACCGACCCGCTTGCCCTGGCCGGCGTGCTCGGCCAGCCACGCGGCCAACTCGCCCGGCGCGATCTGGCCGCCACGCACGTCGAAGCCCTCCTCGGCCTCCGGCTCGGCGGTCGACAGCGTGGCGAACAGCCGGTCCCGCAGCACGCGGAACTCCAGGTCGTCGAACAGGCGGTGCACCGCGTCCCGATCCCAGGTGCGCACTTCGAGCTGGGTCGGGTCGATCTCCACCGGCACGTCCTTGACCAGTTCGGTCAGCTCCCGGTTGAGCAGCACCGCCGCCAGGTGCTCGCGCAGCAACACCACCGCCAGATCGTTGGCTGTCAGGAACGCCGCGCGCAGTGGCGGGTCGGCGCCCGACGAAGCTAG
>DASUJK010000086.1:0-6466 GCA_036279295.1 Pseudonocardiaceae bacterium
CGGCATGGACCGCAACGGTGTCGTCGTCGGGCTGGGCGGCGGCGCTGTCACCGACCTCGCCGGTTTCGTCGCGGGCACGTGGATGCGCGGTGTGCGGGTCGTGCACGTGCCAACCACGCTGCTCGGCATGGTGGATGCCGCTGTCGGCGGCAAGGCCGGCATCAACACCGAGGCCGGCAAGAACCTGGTCGGCGTGTTCCACGAACCACTGGCCGTGTTTGCCGACCTCGTCACGCTGGAAACCTTGCCGCGCAACGAACTCGTTGCCGGAATGGGCGAGGTGATCAAGGCCGGGTTCATCGCCGACCCGACCATCCTCGACCTGATCGAGGCCGAACCGGAAGCAGCGCTCGACCCGACCGGCGACGTGCTCGGCGAGTTGGTCCGGCGGGCCGTCCGGATGAAGGCCGATGTCGTGTCCGCCGACCTGCGCGAGTCCAGCCTGCGCGAGGTGCTCAACTACGGACACACCCTCGGCCATGCCATCGAGCGCCGCGAGCACTATCGGTGGCGGCACGGAGCGGCGGTCAGCGTCGGCCTGGTGTTCGCCGCCGAACTGGCCAGGCTGGCCGGCCGGCTGGACGACGAGACCGCCGCCCGCCACCGCGCGGTGCTGGCCTCGGTCGGCCTGCCCACCGGCTACGACGCCGACGCGCTGCCGGAACTGTTGGACGGCATGCGCAGGGACAAGAAGACCAAGGCCGGCATGCTGCGGTTCGTCGTGCTGGACGGGCTGGCCGAACCGGGCCGGCTGGAAGGCCCCGATCCCGACCTGCTGGCTGCCGCCTACGCGGCCGTGGCCCAGCCGAACAACGCGGAGGTGTCATGAGGGCGTTGGTGCTCAACGGACCCAACCTTGGTCGGCTCGGCAGCCGGGAACCCGACGTCTACGGGCAGACCACCTACGCGGACCTCGTCCAGCTCTGCCAGGACACCGGTGACGAACTGGGCATGGACGTCGAGGTCCGGCAGACCGACGACGAGGGCGAGATGCTGCGCTGGCTGCACGAAGCGGCCGACGCGAGTGTGCCGGTGGTGTTGAACGCGGGCGCCTGGACGCACTACTCGATCGCCGTGCGGGACGCGTGCGCACAGTTGACCGCGCCACTGATCGAACTGCACATCTCCAACACCCACCAGCGCGAGGAGTTCCGCCACCACAGCTACATCTCGGCCGTGGCCACCGGCATCATCCTGGGGCTCGGTGTGGCCGGTTATCCGCTCGCTCTGCGTTGGCTGGCCGGGCAGAATCGCCCTTCGTGACCAATCCGCCCGAGTTGACCACCGTCCGGCTCCGGTTGCGCCCGCTGGCCGTCGACGACATCGACGCGCTGGTGCCGATCTACTCCGACCCCGAGATCACCCGATTCTTCAACGCCGACGTGCCCGATGCGGCCGCCGTGGCCAGGGTGGTGCATCGGAGGCTGAGCCGCCCGCTGCGGCCGGGTATGGGTAGCTGGGCGGTGGAACTGGCCGGCGCCCTGGCCGGCCTCGGGCACCTGTGGCCCTCCCGCGAACTGCCTGGCGGGCTGCCGGAGATGGGTTGGCTGCTGGGCAGGGACTTCTGGGGCCAGGGCCTGGCCACCGAGGCCGCGTCGGCCATTCTCGACCACGGTCGCTACCGGCTCGGCCTGCCGGCCGTGTGGGCTCTGGTGCACCGGGACAACAAGGCCAGCATCGCGGTGGCCGAGCGCCTTGGCATGCTGGGCGTCGGCGAGGGCCGCTACCACGGTGGGCCGCACCGGGTGTTCACGGCGCCCGCCGTGAACACCGGCGGGCTGCACCACGTCGAACTGTGGGTGCCGGACCTGGCCAGGTCCGAGGCGTCGCTCGGCTGGCTGCTCACCGAACTGGGCTGGCTGCCCGGCCGGCGCTGGCCAGGTGGGATGAGCTGGCACCGGGGCGGCGCCTACCTGGTGATCGAGGCGTCACCGGACCGCAACGGGCTCGACCACGACCGGCTGCGTCCCGGGCTCAACCACTTGGCGCTGCACGCCGGCACCCCGGCCAGGGTGGACGCGTTGACATCAGCGGCCCTGTGTCGCGGCTGGCGGCTGCTGTTCGCCGACCGGCACCCGCATGCCGGTGGTGACCACCAGTACGCCGCCTACCTGGAGGACCAGGACGGGTTCGAGATCGAGTTGGTGGCAGCGGAACCGCCCACCGCCCCGAATCTGCCCGCTTCACCCAACTGAGTGACCGCCTCCGTACACTGACGCCCGGAAAGCGGCCGGACAATGTGACTGGGTTCGTGGGCATGCGGAGGTCGTACCGGGATGGGGACTGGTAGGCGCACGTGGGCAGGTGTGCTGACCGTTCTGGTCACCGGCATCCTGCTCGCCGGCTGCACCGGCACCACCATCACCCCGCAGGCCGACGGCGCCAAGCCCGTGCTGCCAGCCGGCCATCAGGACGCCGAACACCACGACGCTGCACACCACGACGCCGAACACGCCGCGCAGAGCCCGCCGCCCTCGGCTCAACTGGCCACCGCCGGCTACCGGCACAGCGGCGGTGTCGTCGCGTCGGGCGGCTCGAAGGCGCCGTACAACTACGCGCCATCGGTGCTGGAACTCGGTGGCACCTATCGGATGTGGTGGTGCAGCCAGCTGCCGGGCACGCCGAGACCGGGTGACCAGATCCTCTACGCCACGGCCCCGTCGGCCAACGGCCCGTTCGTCGCCCCGAACCGCACACCCGGCGAGGAGGTGTTCGGCAACAGCCCGAGTGGCTTCGACAGCCTGCACACCTGTGATCCGTCGGTGATCGAGGTCGGTGGCGTCTACTACCTGTACTACACGGGCACTGCCCACTCGGTCGGCAACAACAACTCCATCGGCCTGGCCACCAGCACCGACGGTGTGCACTGGACCCGGGCCAACCGTGGCGTGGCGATCGTGTCGCAGTCCGGCGATGTGCGGCGCCCCAACGGCTACGGCGTCGGCCAGCCCTCCGCGCTGTACCTCAACGGCTACTTCTACCTGATGTTCACCGACACCAGCGGTGCGGCCGCCACGCAGGACGGCTCCGGCCAGTTCGTGCTGCGCTCACCGGATCCCGCGTTCGGCCGCGATGTCGAGTCACTCGGCCAGACCGGGTTCATGGCAGTACCCGGCACCGCCGACGCGCGGACCAGATCGATCGCCGCCGCCACGACGTCGGACTGGATGTGGGTGGACGCTCTGCGGGCGTTCGCCATCGCCACCGACGGCTCGGCGGGCACGACGATCACCTTCTGGAACGCCGACTTCACCTACCAGCCCTACCAGCCCGTGGTGATCGGCGGCGCGCAGCGGGAAGGCCCCGGCCTGGTCCGCACCGCCGACGGGCACGCTGTTGTGTCCGCCACCAACCCGTGCGGTCAGGTGCCGGTGGACCTGGTCCGGGCGACCGGTGAGTCGGCGGGCCCGAACGGCCTGACGCACTTCGGTGTCGACGTCGACGGCCTGCACGCCTGCCAGCAGCGGGCCACCGCGCTGACGCTGCTGGACGGATTCGCGATCCCGGCCCCGGACCGCACCGTGGACATCGTGGTCGGCGACAAGCTGGTCGAGGTGGAACGCCGGTCGGTGGCCCTCACGCTGGCCGCCGGCATGCTGACCACCGCGCCCGCAGCGGTCGCGTCGCTGCCGGTGGCGGCACACCTGAAGGCAGGCGCGGCGGCGGTCACCGCACCGGGCAAGCCGTTGGGCATCACGTTGGACGACGGCAAACTGTGGGCGATCGGCGGACCCGCCGTGGCGAAGCTGAACTCGTCGCCGGTGGCCACGATCACCGACCAGGAGTGGAACGCCTATCCGCGCGGGACCGACCTGAGCGACCTGCGCCCCTGATCAGCGTGATCGTCGGTCACCCCGGCCGGCGGGCGCAACCGCCCGCCGACGGCGATCCCGAGCCCGGCCGGCAGCATGATCAGCAACGCGATGAACGCCGCGTTGCCGGTCAGCGCGGGAGCCAGCGCCCACACCCCGGTCTGGTCCACGAACACGCCCCTGGCGATCACGCTCAACACACCGGCGAGCAGTCCGCCGATCAGCGCGCCGTAGAACCACGTCATACCCCGGCGCGGTCTGCGCAGCCAGCCGTCGACGCCCGCCCACAGCCCACTGACGCCGACCAGCAGCGCCAGCAGGATCGGGTCCAGCACCGATCCGCTGTTCGGGTGGGTGACCTGCACTTCCGCGAGCACGGTCTCGGCGGCCGCGTAGACAACGGCCATGGCGACACCACGCATCAGCCAGGGTTGCATCGCCCCAGGGTACGACGCCGGGGTCCGAACTTAACCGGCGAGTAGGCAAATCAGTGCCACTAGGGTTGGTTCTGTGCCGGAACAACATGTGATGCGCAGGGCAGCGCTGCGCCAAGAGCTGCGTGCTGCCGACCTGGACGCACTGTTCGTCGTCGACCTGTTGAACATCCGCTACCTCACCGGGTTCACCGGGTCGAACGCTGTGCTGGTGGTGTCCTCGGCCGACGAGCCGGGCGCGGAGGCCGGCACCCTGCTGTGCACCGACGGCAGGTACCTGACCCAGTCCGAACAGCAGGTGCCCGAGTTGGAGCGGCTGATCGACCGCGGCTCGGACCTGGCGCTGCTGGCCAGGATGGCCGACGACACCGGCAACGGCGCCACCGCCTACCGGCGCACCGGCTTCGAGAGCCACCACGTCACCGTCGACCAGTTGACCGCGCTGACCGACGTGGCGCCCGGCATCGATCTGCTTCGCGCGCCCGGCCTCGTGGAGGGGCTGCGGCTGCTCAAGGACGCCGCCGAGGTGGAGGCGCTGCGGATGGCGTGTGCCGCCGCCGACCAGGCGTTGGCCGACATGATCGAACAGGGTGGGCTGCGCGCAGGCCGGACCGAGCGCGAGGTGAGCAGGGACCTGGAGGGCCGGATGCTCGACCACGGCGCCGCCACGATCTCGTTCGAGACGATCGTGGCCACCGGTGCCAACTCGGCGGTCCCGCACCACCGGCCCACCGACGCCGAGCTGACCACGGGCGACTTCGTGAAGCTGGACTTCGGCGCGCTGGTGGACGGCTACCACTCGGACATGACCAGGACCCTGGTGCTCGGGCCGCCCGCCGACTGGCAGCTGGAGATCTATCAGCTGGTGGCGGCGGCGCAGGCGGCCGGCCGGGCCGCGCTGGCACCGGGTGTCGACGTGCGCGAGGTGGATGCCGCGGCCAGGGACATGATCGAGGCGGCTGGCTACGGCGAGCAGTTCCTGCACGGCCTCGGTCACGGTGTCGGTCTGGAGATCCACGAGGCACCCGCGTTGTCCAGGACCGGTGACGGTAGACTCGCCGCTGGCATGGCGGTCACCGTCGAACCCGGGGTGTACCTCGCGGGCCGAGGCGGAGTCCGGATCGAGGACACGCTCATGGTGCGGGAAACCGGGCCGGAGCTGTTGACCCTGACCACCAAGGAGCTCGTCGTCGTGTGAGCGGCAGACGTGCATGTCCATCCCCAGCGCAACAGGAGAAGCTACAGCCGTGGCCACCACCAACGACCTGAAGAACGGCCTGGTCCTGAACCTGGACGGCCAGCTGTGGACCGTCGTGTCGTTCCAGCACGTCAAGCCGGGTAAGGGCGGTGCGTTCGTGCGCACGACGCTCAAGCACGTGTTGTCCGGCAAGGTGGTCGACCGCACGTTCAACGCGGGCACGAAGGTCGAGACGGCGACGGTGGACCGTCGCGAGATGACCTACCTGTACCTGGACGGCACCGACTTCGTGTTCATGGACACCGACACGTACGACCAGCTGACCGTGCCCAGGGAGGTCGTCGCCGACGCGGCGAACTACATGCTGGAGAACTCCTCGGCGATGGTCGCGACGCACGAGGGTGTGGCGCTCTACATCGAGCTGCCGGTCTCGGTGGAGCTGCTCATCCAGCACACCGACCCGGGCCTGCAGGGCGACCGGTCCACCGGTGGCACCAAGCCGGCCACGCTGGAGACCGGCGCCGAGATCCAGGTGCCGCTGTTCGTGACGACCGGCGAGAAGGTCAAAGTAGACACCCGCGACGGGCGGTACCTCGGCCGTGTCAACGCCTGAACCGGCATCTGGCACACCCAAGTCCGACCATCGCCGCGCGATCAGTGGCGCGCGGCGCAAGGCCCGCAAACGCGCCGTGGACATCCTCTACGAGGCCGACATGCGCGATGCCGACGCGGTGACGCTGCTGGCCGACCGGGTGGGCGCCCCTGGCCTGCCGCCGATGAGCGACTACACCGTGACCCTGGTCGAAGGGGTCGTCGGCCACCGGCCCAGGATCGACGAGATCCTGACCGAGCACTCCGAGGGCTGGTCGCTGCAGCGGATGCCGGCCGTGGACCGGGCTGTGCTGCGCCTTGGCCTCTACGAGCTGCTGTGGGCCACCGACGTGCCGCAGGCGGTCGTCATCGATGAGGCCGTGGAGCTGGCCAAATCGCTGTCCACGGACGACTCACCCCGGTTCGTCAAC
>DASUJK010000087.1:0-4581 GCA_036279295.1 Pseudonocardiaceae bacterium
CTGGTCCTGCCATGTGTTTCTCGGTGAGCTGTTGCCGCTGGCCTGGGACGCGCACCGGGCCAAGGACGAGGACAGCCTGGAACGAATCTACGGCTTCGCCCGGTGGTGTTTCGACCAGCCGGGCCAATTTCTGGCCAACGCGGCCGTGATCAGCTTCTACGAGCTGGTGTTCGACGAGTGGGACCTCCGGTACGACGTGGCGGCGTGGCTGCGGGCGGACGTGGTGGCTCGCGTGCGCCCGCTGTGGGAGTGGCGGCTGCCCGGCGAGCGGATGAGCGAGGTCGACCGGCTGGTCGCCGCGACGGCGGGTACCCCCGAGACCGTGGCGGGAGATGTCGGCTAGAATTCAGGCAGACGGCCTGGCTGGATCAGGTCATGCGGACGTAGCGCAGCTGGTAGCGCATCACCTTGCCAAGGTGAGGGTCGCGGGTTCGAATCCCGTCGTCCGCTCTCTTATTTCGCTTGGGGCCTTCGCCCGTATGCCACCGCGTTCGTCGCCGGATCGATGATCACCACCACCCTGTCCTTGCCGCACACCAGCACATGGGTGTCGGCGGCGAGCCGGCGGGCCTGGCCCCGGACGCGCAGCTCCAGCTGTTCGTCCCGGTCGCGCAGGGACAGGTGCCACCGGCGAAACCGGGTCGCGGTCATGTCCTTGCCGAGTTCGCGGAGCGCGGCGCCGACCCCCCGTCGGGTGAACAGGCGGTAGCCACCGGGCGCGGCGACGAGTACGCCGAGCACCAGTGCGGCCAGGAACGGCGCCCCGATCGGGCCGAGATCCGGTGTGCCGGCCAGCTGCGCGTGCGACGGGTCGAGCGGGTCGTAGACGATCGGCACGGACTGCCCGACCACGAACTGGTCACTGGCGCCGATGTAGCACCGGGCGACGGCGACGACACCGCGCACGCGGAAGGTAACCACGATGTGCTCGTCCTGCTGGAACCGATAGTGGTAGTTGTCCACCTCGACGGCGGTGGCCGTGGCCAGCACCCCGGTCGCGGCCAGGTGGTTCGACTGCCGGGCCAGGTAGGTGAACCCGGCGATACCGGTAGCCAGGAGCAGGGCGCCGACGGCCAGCAGGACGACGTCGACGATCAGCCGGCGCCTGAGGAACCGGCGGGCGACCCCGTCGGCCCCGATGCGCTCGCCGACGCCGGTCACCCAGCAAGGATCGCACGCCCCCGCCCAGGCCGCGCCCGAAGCGGTAGGGGGCGGTCACGCCAGCTTGGCCACCGTACGAGCAGTAACCCTCGGTAAATTCCCTGAAGACGTCTCCGATTACACGGTCGGTACGTGGATCAATTTGACAGACGATCGAAGTTGACATCGCATTGTTCAGAATTTCAGCGAATGAATGCGAGGCTTTTTGACCGGCGTTGCTTTCGGTATCAAGCCCGAGATCGGCAACAACACGGCGCCAGACCTCGTGTTCGGCTAGCCCGATCGGCATCAGGTCGTAGTGTGAGTCCGGCGCGCTGGTCGGGGCGAGACTGGGGATGTGTCCGCCCGACGTGCCTGTAGATTTTCGACGATCAACTGTACCCAAGCGCACGGCTTCAGCCACCATCCGTAATCAAGCCTCTGGGCAGGTGACTCCGGTGCCGCCGTGGCCGCAGTAGCCGAACGGGTTCTTGGCCAGGTATTGCTGGTGATAGACATGTTCCCATCGCAATAAAAGCGATGGGAGGCCAGGACCATGGAGACAACGCCGGTACCCGTCCTGTCGTACGCCAGGATCAGCGCCGACACCAGCCGGGACGAACACGGCGTCCAGGACCAGCACAAGGTGAACCGGGAGACCGCTGCTCGGCTCGGCTGGGCGGTCGTGCACGAGATCACCGACAACGACAGGTCCGCAAGCAAGGTCAAGGTGGTCCGAGAGGGCTTCGAGGAGTTGCTGCGTGTCATCAAGGCCGGTCATCTGCCGGACGGCACAGCAGTCCAGGGCGTGATCGTGGTGGCTGACGACCGATTGGCCCGCAGGTCCGGTGACTATGAACGGTTCGTGGATGCGCTGACCGACCAGGACGGCCGGGTCTACGCCGATGCTCGTGGCCGGAAGGACCTGTACTCGGAGGACGTCGAAGGTATGGGCCTGGTCGGCGTCGCGTTCGCCAAGATCGAGGCCCGAAAGATGAAGCGGAGGATGCGCCGCTCCCATCGTGCTCGTGCGGAACTCGGCAAACCGACCGGCGGCCCTCGCACATTCGGGTGGAAGGCCGACAGATCGCGTTGGACCCGGTTGAGGCTCCGCTGCTTGCCAAGGCCATTGATCAGTTCATCGTCGGGCGGTCGATGGACTCGATCGTCAGGGAGTGGCAGCAAGCAGGCGTCCGCACATCACTGGGCAACGAATGGACCTCGGCGAGCCTGCGGATGCTCCTGAAGAACCCCCGTGTGTGTGGATGGCGCCGACTCGGGGGCGAGATCGTGCGGGACGATGCCGGTCAACCGGTCATCGGCCAGTGGGAGCCCATCGTCAAGCCTGAGAAGTGGATGGCATCGCGGTGGAGCCGCGAATCGGCAAGCACAAGCGAACACGTGGCTGGTTGGCTGCGATGCCGTAGCATGAAAGGAAGTTTGTATGGTGGATTATTGCGCGACCCCCAAGTAAATCTTGACTGTTGTTATGGGATCATTGGTCGCGCCCACTGCCCGTAGGCCATATTTTGTTTGCAGCATTGGTGTTTGTGAAGTTGTTCGCCTAGAGCTCCCACGGCTCCGTATTTGTCAGAATTACTCGTCAGACGTGTCCGCGCGACGCAATTCGCTTGCCGCACGCCGGCATTCGCCCGCTAGTTCGGCCCAATCGCGTGCTCTTACCTCCATCTCTCCGGCGAACTCATCGAATTGGCGTACAACGTCTGGAATTGGGTCCGAGTGCATGGGACCGTCCTTCCAAGCCAAGAAGCGCTGTTGGAGCGATCCGGGTTCCAGCCCGATCGGTTGCTGTGACGTCATGTCGCGCTCCGATCGAGGTCGACGATGGTACAGCCGTGCAGCGACCTCACCAACTGCGCGGCGACGGTCCACCGGATGGCCCGGTCACTCAGCGGGACCGTGTCCTCTACCGGCACCAGAAGCGGGCCGCGGGGCTCGTACCGGATGCCGTACACCGCGCTGACCGGGCACTGGCGCGCGCGAACGGCGACATACCCACGTCGCAGCGCTGGACACACCCGAGTCGACAGGAGGGCGCACGGCATGCAGACCGGCGGGTAGGTGTTGGCCATGTTCTCTGGCCAGTTCAGCCAGTCGTCCCGGTAGTCACGCAGCAGCCACAACACGCCGTCGTTGTTCTGATCGGCCGGGCCTCCGCAGACTTGGCACAGCAACCGGCGCATCGCACGGCGTTGGCGCAGCGAATGGACCTGGCCGAATTCGGGCCGACCGTGGCCGGGCCTCGAACTGACACGCGTCCACAGCACGCCTGTGCTGTCGCGGTCCAGCAGAGTCTCATCGGCGAACCTGATCCCAAGATCGGTGCGCACAATTTTCGGCGCTGACTGCGCCTCTTCGTCGCTCCACATTGCGATGTACGGAACGACACCTCGGCCGGTTCCGAGATTGCCTAGCATCGCACACTCGTCTCATCGGCCAGGTCGGCCTGCGCCACATCGAGCCGATCGATTCCATCCTGGATCTGCCGGACGAACATCTCGGCGCCGCTGCGCGTGAAGCCGAGCAGCACTATCGAATGGTCACCGATGACCTCGACGCACAACAATTCGGCGTCACTGTCAATCGAAATCTGCACAGGTGTGTGCTGCCGCACTATGGCCAGGTCCAACGTTGACTGCCGCTGCGGAATTCCGCCGTCCAATGTCTGCATTCGGGCCTCCGTTGTCGTGCCTCAATCACCACGATCGGCCGTGTTGCGCCAGCAGCAAACGACGAGCGCGACTGAAATATGCATCGGACGTATAAGCGCAGCTCAGAGCGTGTTCGTGCAGCTACACTGCGTGTGACGGGTAGCGCTGAAGGGGAGACCAACGAGCGAGCGACGGCAGTGCGATGGCTGTGGTAGCCGGCTGGCCAAGGACAACCGGTCAGGCTGGTGTGGCCCGTGCGCTCGTCGGCAGGCACAGGCACGTACGGCGGATCCCAAGCCGACTGAGTTCTGGGACCGGCCCGCTCTGGCTGAGGCGTTCGCTGGCCGGCACTTCGGCCGCGTGCTGTACGCCTACCGGTACGAACACCGACCGGTGCTCACGCAAGCCAGGATTGGCAGGCTGCTGGGGTTGAGTCAGGCACAGGTCAGCCGGTTGGAACGGGAAGCCCAACCAACACACGACCTGAACAAGCTCGTGGAATGGGCGGGCATCCTGCGCATTCCCGAGTCGTACCTCTGGTTCCGGCTGCTCGATCGGCCCGATCAGCTGGCCGTGACCAGTTTCGCGTCGACGGCTTCGTTCGGCTGGTTCGGCGCTGAGCCGTCCCGCGTCGCCGGTCGGCGGGAAGTCGGTCAGCACGACATCGACATCGTGCGGGAGATGACGCGCGCGTTCCGCAGCCTGGACAACCGATACGGCGGCGGCCACGCCCGATCGACGGTCAGCAGCTACCTGACGGACAACGTCG
>DASUJK010000088.1:0-25793 GCA_036279295.1 Pseudonocardiaceae bacterium
GTGTGAAGGGTGTCGATGGTCAGGTTGTAGGTCACCATTGTAGTCGGGTAGCTGTGCAAGGCGATGGTGACCGTCTGCCCGCCGTTGGTGGACTGCAGGTGGTCGCCGATGCGGAGTTGGCGAGCCTGGGTCCACTTCCGGGTCGTCGCGTCCCAGTACAGGTGGTAAGCGGTGCCGGTGATCGTGGCTGTGCCGTGGCCTGTGCTGACCGTGACATCCGTGTACGCACGGTCGTCATAGGTGACGTGGACGGCCGTCACCTTGTGCTTCTCGTCTTTGGAGCCGCGTTTGGCTCCTGGTTGGGCGTTGTCGACTTTGTCACCGATGTGGACCTGGTCGATCGGCTTGCTCGTGCCGTCGGCCATCAACACCAGTGTGGTGCCGCGGAAACTGTTGGCGCAGGAAGCGTCACTGTCCTCTGCGGCGTCCTCGTCCGATCCGACCGCCGCTGCCTCGTCCTCTTCGGCCCCGTCGGCCGCGAACTCGGCGATGTCCGCTGACACCGCTTCCTTGTCCAGATAGCCCGCTCCGGCGTCGGCGACCACGTCCAGGCCGGGCACTACCTCCACGGCTGCTGCTGCTAGGTCGGACGCGCCCGCGGCGACGTTGAGCAGGAGGACGCTGAACAAGGAATGTCGTCGAGCCTGGGCTCGTTGCTCGGCTGCGCGTTGCTGGGTGCGACGCTGTGCTTCCTCGCGGGCGTGCTGGGCGGCGATCTGCATTTGGTGTTCGTAGATGCGGTGGTTGAGCTCGCGAACATAGGCGCGCACTCTCGCCTGGGCCTGCCACCGGCGGATGGACAGTAGTGCGTAGTGCTGGGTTCTGGTGTCGCCGGGGCGAGCGCTGACGAACGCGTTGAGACCTGGGATGGTGTCGTCTACTCGGTCGCCGGTGGGGTCGGAGTGGGTGACCGGGTTGTCGTCGGCGTAGGTGTAGCCGTTGAGCGACTGTGGATCGCCGGGGTCCAGGTCTGGGTCCAGCGAGATGAACTGGCCGGTTGTCGGGTCGTATTGGCGGTCGCCGATGGCGGTGAGTCCGTCCACGCTGTCCGCGGGGTCGCCGAGGAAGCCGTTTTGGTCCGGCCACGACACCGGGGTGGTCCCGCGCGGAGCGCCGTATGGGGTGTACTGCCGCCAGGTGGGCGTCTGCGCGGTGTTGTCCAGGCTGAGTGTGCTGGTGCCGTGTTGGTCGGTGATCTCGTAGCTGTAGAGGCTGCCGCTACCCGTGCGAACCACCTGACCGCCGCCCGGCAGCGCGATGAACCGCTGACCGGTCACGATTCCCGTGTCGGCGTTGAGCACGAGTTGCTCGCCGGGCAGGAACAGCGTGGTCTTGGTGCCGTCTTGGCGGATGAGCTGGTGGCCGTCCGCGTCGTAGACGTAGGACACCTTCGTCGAGCCGGCTGTGTCGGTGGCCAGGTTCCCTGTGGTGGTCCAGGTCAGCGCCTGGCTCCCGGAAGGCAGGACCCGGCTTGTCGTGTTGCCGTCGTGATCGTAGGTGTACGTCGAGCTGGAGGTGCCGTTCGGACCGCTGGTGGACGTGCTGGTCAACGTGGTGGGCTGGCTCGCCGCATTGCCGTCGTAGGTATCGGTGGTGGTCGTGTCCGCGACGCCCGCGGTCACCGCGTGATCGGCCTCGCTGGTGCGTTCTCCCAGTGCGTTGAATGCCCAACTCGTCCAGTACGCGCCGCCGGCGATCCCGTCGCCGACGTTCGGCGAGGTCCCCGCCGTGGTGGGTGCCGCTGCGCACGCGTCGGTCGCGGTCCACGCCTGGGTCAGCCGGTCGAGCTGGTCGTAGGTGTAGCACTGGGTCTCGTGCAGCGTGCCCTGGCGGGTTTCGTTCCGGGAGGTGATGTTGCCGTCGGGGTCGTACGTGTAGCGGGTGTCGTCCAGCGCGGTCGGCGCTGTGCTGCGACTGACGGCCGAATCGGTCAACAGGCCGGTGTGGCTGTCGTAGGTGTTGGTGATGACCGCTTGGTTCGGCAACGGGTTGAGTTTTTCCTGCGTGACGTGACCGAACGCGTCATAGGTGACGCCTGTCGTGTAGCCAGCGAGTGTGGTGGGCAGGTCGAGCGAACCGCTGTAGCCGTGGGAGACGTCCTCCTGGACCAAGCCACCGCCAGCCGGATAGAGGTCGTCACCGACCAGGCCGACGGTCGGGTCGTAGGCGTGGTCGAACTCGTAGGTGCCCGCCAGCTTCCCGGCGCCGGCGGCCGTGACTGCTGTGGTCTGACCCGCCGCATCGGTGGTCGTACTGGTGGTGGACGGAATGGTCACCGTCTCGCCGATCGACTCACCGAATGCGTTGTAGCCCACGGTGCCCTCGGTGTAGGCGGTGCCTGTGGCACCCCCGACGAATGCGCTCGATGACACGAGCTTGCCGACCTCGAACAACGACGCCGGGCCGTCGTAGTTCCATGCGGCGAGTTCGTTGGCCGGGGCCTGATCCGATACCGCGGCGTTGTACTCGGCGGTCTTGCGATTCAACGAGTCGTACACGGCTGAAGTGGTGTTGCCGTTCGCGTCCGTCGTGGACAACACATTGCCCGCCGGGTCGTAGGTCATGGTCGACGTGCCGGCATCCGGGTCGTGCCTGCTCGTGATGTTGCCCAGCAGGTTGTAGGTGGACTGCGAATCGTTGCCCGCGGGATCGATGGTGTCCGAGACGTTGCCACGTTCGTCATACTTGGTTGTGGTCGCCTCCGTGGCGCCGCCTGTCACGCTCCACCGTCCTGTGAACGTGTTCGTCGGTGCGGTGACAGTTGGGGCGGTGGTGTACTGATCGAGTTCGGTGGTCCGGTCGCGGGCGTCGGTGAGTGTGGACTGCGCCACACCACCCTGCGGTGGGATGACCGTGGTGCGGTCGCCGCTGTAGATGGTGGTGGTGGTCTGCTTGGCGACGGCGAACTGGTCGGACTCGTCGATCACCGTGCGGCCTAGTCCGTCGAGGGTGTAGCGGTCCTGGTTGGCGATTGTGTCGTCACCGGCGGTGACGAGCGTGCCGTTGGGTGTCGTGGTGGGCTCCCACCACGAGTTGTTCTTCTTGACGACCCAGCCATGGCTGTCGTAGACGGTGTTGGTCAGCAGTCGGCCGCCCTGCGGCGTCGGGTCCTGCGTCTGGACCGGCCGCAGTAACGAGTCGAACAGTTGGGTGGAGGTTTGCGTACCCTGTGACCGGTTCAATGTCTTCGTGGTGATCACGGTGGGCGCCGACTTTGACACGGCGTAGGAGTAGGCCACACTCGCCGCCAGACTCGCGGACCGGCCTGACTCCCACACCGCGGTCAGCCGGCCGAGACCGTCATAGTGCAGCGTGTCGGTCGAGTTGTTCGGGTCAGTGGTCGATGTGGGCAGGGCGCGTGCCGGGTCAAGCGTCGTTGTGGTGACCTGGCCGGCTGGGTTGGTGACCTTGGTAGCCGTGGTCAGCCCGTTCGTCATTGTGTAGGCGGTCTGCGTTTCGTGGCCGTTCGCGTCGTAAGCCCCGGTGACCCGACCGATGCTGTCGTACACGGTGGCCTTGGCCGTCTGGTAGACGAACGCGCCTGCCGCGAAGTCGGTGGCGTCGCGGACCACGGACGGATCGCCGATCGTCGGCGCTGCCTGCGGCCAGGTGGGGTCTGCGGGCTGCGGCCAGGTGGCCGCGAGGGCCGCGTTGTCATAGAACGTGCGGGTGTCGCTGATGACGTCCGCCGGCCGGGAGAGGGTGATCGGCGCGGTGAGCGCGTTCGTCTGCGCCACGGTCGGCGCGGTGGCTCCGTTCGGATTCGATCCGCCGCAGGCTTTGGCGTCGACCTCGACCTCCGCGGGCAGCCCCACGAGGTTGGCGGTCGCGTTGGCCGGTGCGTACGAGGTCGCGGTGCACTGGGCCTGGGTCGGGTCGGTCAGGTCGCCGTGGTCGTACACGAACTTGGCCATACCGAAGTTCGGATCCGCCGCGTTCGTGTCGTAGGTAGTGTCGACCTCTGTCTTGCGCCACGTGGTGACCGCGGTGTCGGTGAGGGCCTGGCGGGTCCAGGTCTCCACTGGCTCGACCGCGTTCGCGGTCAGGGTCGGCAGCCCGCTGCGCGTACGGGACGCCGTGGCCGGTGAAACCCAGTAGCTGGTGATCGTCGAGCTGTCGATCGGTCCGCCGTCGCCAAGATAGTCGGTGTCCTCAAGAGCCTCGCCGGCCAACTGGTCGGTGTCGACGTGCTGTCCGCCTTGCGAATCGGTGAGCGTGACCGAGCGGGTCGAACCACCCGATAGCTGGTCACCGTTCATCCCGCGGTAATAGGTGACGTCCTCCAGAGTCTGCGGGGCGACGTCGGGTTGGCCGGTGCGGGTCTGCACTTCGCCGTAGCCTCGCCACTGCCCGTATGTGCGGTACTTGGCCTGCACCACCTCGTTGTCGTCGAAGTGCCAGGCACCGCCGCCGAGATAGGTGTAATCGGTGAACAGGGTCGGCGAACCTGCCGTGTTGTCGGCGACTGTCACCGACTGGACGACGTACTTGTTGAACCAGTCGGTAATCTCACCGGTGAAGCCGTCCGGTGTCCACGACACCGGGAAGCAGCTGGACGTGTTGGTTGAGGCGGTGAGGGTGACCGGTGCGGTGCATGGGTTCACCAACTCGTAGTCGACGCCGGTGACCGAGCCCGTCTCGCTGGTCACCGCAGAGATCCGGTAGCGAAACAACGCTTCCAGGCCATCGGTAATGGTGTCCACCCTGTTGGGCAGTGCGATGCCGGCGAAGGACACAGATGGGAGCGCCGCTGCGGCGCCACCAGCGGAGGTGTCCGAACCGGTCCGGGTGATCGAGTCGAGGAAGATGGTCGCCGGGTATCCATCGCCGGTTGGTGGGAAGTGCTGCGCCAACGCCCACGAGTCGACGTTGACGTACGCCGTACCATTCCACCGTCGGGTGAGAATGCCGGTCAGCCGAACCGTGGAGAAGAACGACGGAGACATCACCTGACACGCAGCCCCGGACGCACAGATCAGCTGCTGCGGCACGTCCGGCCAGTTCGGTGCGGTTGTCGCGGTGAGAGGATCGCACGGCGCGGTGATACACCGCTCGCCGGTCTGGAACACCACCTCGTCCGGGGCAGAACCGGTGTAGGCGTTGCCGTCGGTGAAGCCGTAGTCGATGTGGTCCAGATGCGAATCACGCACGTAGGACACCGCACTGGTGGTCTTCTTGTTCTCCGCGTAGGCGTTGGTGTCCTGCTGGTAGTAGTACGCCATCGCGTTGCCGAGGGTGTCCGAGACGTAGTCCAGGTTCCACCGGTACGCCATGGTGCAAACCGACTGACCGAAACCCGCCGCGTTGAAGCAAGGGTCACCGGAATGCGCGGAGAACACCGGAGCGCTCTGGACTGAGTTCGTCGTCGGCTTGCCGGTGGTCCAACCCGGCAGCTGGTTGCGGCCGAAGAGGAATCTCGTACCGGTTCGGTCGGTCACCTGCCAGTAGTCGGTGTTGAACGTGCCGCTGCCGTTGGCGGCGTTGGTCACGTGGGTGACCACGTCGCCGCTGTCGGATGAGGACTTCCAGGTGTTGCCGCTGACTTGGATCAGCGATGTCGTGGCGCCGTCCAGGGACAGGGTCAGGACCGGGCCGTCGTAACAGTTGTCGTTGATCGGTGACGGGGCCGCACTGCCTTCTGGCGAGTCCGCACACGACACGAAAGACTGTTCGACGAAGTTGTCGGTCGTGCTCGACCAGCCGTCGCCGATCCACGACGACTGTGACTGCGATCCCGAAGTCTGCCCGTCGATCGATCCGGAGTCGTAGTCCAGCGACACGGTGGGCACAAGCGTGGACGCGGCAGGTGGGACGTCGATCGGGTACGAGTAGGTGAAGGAGCCACTTGACCCACCTGCGGTCCAGGAACCGGAAGGCTTGAGCGACGTCGCCGAGTAGGTACCGCCGGCACCGCCGCCGTCACCGGTGGTTACCGCGGTCGTCGCGGCGATCACGCGCGGGGCAGAGTTCGGTGTACCCAGGGGCACCATGGCCGAGACCGTGTGCGTCGCGGCATCATTGTGTGACGGCAGCGGTGTCTCGGTTCGGCAGGATGCGATCTGCGGCGTGGTCAGCGAGCACCCGGGCAGCGACACGAGACCAAGCTGTCCACCGAAGCCACCGCCGTAGGCGTCGGTGAAGCCCGAGTAGTCGATGGCGATCCTTGCCGAGCCTGCCGATCCGCTCAACGGCGCGACGCTGATGATCACCGCTGGGATGCCTGCGGCTTTCGCCTGCTGCCTGCTAGCCATGGTGATGCGCAATGATCTTGGGCCGGGGGATGGCGTCGCTTGTGCCCAGACCGGTATTCCCGGCGCATGCGAGATCTCGCCTGTCGGTGCGGCAACCTTGGTGGCCGGCAGCGTGGCCGTGGACGTCGTCACGGGGAGCGAGATCGTCGTGGTCGTCGCCGCAGGCCACGTGACCGGGTGTGGAACATCACGCGCGGCCGCTGGGTTCGCAACTTTTGTTTTTGTTGCCCTGACGGGGATGACGTGCTGAACCGCAGGGGTTTTGGGGACCGCTGGTGCGCTCACCGTGGCCTGGGCAGGAGGTGACACTGCGGACGACAGCGCCGCAATCAGACATACCGCGGTCGCCACGGTAGCCGTCCGTCTGCTGTTGCTCTGCGCACCGATCCCCCAACGCCCCATGGCGCCCCCCAATGATGTCATGACACGAAGAGTTCAGACACTAAGGGGCGAAACGAATCACCGACATCCGCCAATCAGCTGAACGTCGTTCGATGTCGCCTTTTGTCGAGCGATCCAGTGTCTCATCTGGACTTCAGTGATACCGGTCATATTCGGCGCTGCGCGAGTGGCGTAGCGCCGAACAAGGTTCGTCCGATCGGTCGTAGCCGCCATGATGGCCAGGTATTAGCGTGCATCTGGCCGCGCGCCTGTCTCGTGTGCGCAGCATTTCATTTGGGGGGAGTCACGTGAAACAGCGGCGGGCTGCATCGTTCCGCGCCGAAGTGCGTCAGCGCGGTCGGGCGCTGGGTACCTTGGTGGCGATCATCGGCTTGTGTGTCGGAGTCGTGTCCTCGCCAACCGCGATCGCGTCTCCGACGCCGAACACGGTGACACCCAAAGCGTCCACGGTCACGGCCGCAGCCGCATCCTCGAAGGCGCGGACGAGTGGCCAGGCGGTCGTGGCAACGGCTTTGACCACGACGACAAGTCAGACCACCGCGAATCCGGACGGCTCGTTCACCCTGACCAGTTCGGTCGCGCCGGTACGGCTGCTGCGCGACGATGCATGGGTCACCCTCGATCCGACGCTGCACGTGAACGCCGACGGTTCGGTCTCACCTAATGCGACCACGGCAGACGTGACGCTCTCGGGCGGTGGCAGCGGCGCCTTCGTGGTCATGCGCGGCGCCGCACATCAGGTGTCGTTCACCATGCCTTTCAACCTGCCTGTCCCGACGTTGTCCGGCAGTTCGGCGACCTATGCGAACGTGTTGCCGTCAGTGGACCTGGTGGCCACCGTCGATCCGCAGGGCAGCGTTTCCGACGTGCTGGTGGTGCACACTGCGGCTGCGGCCGCGAACCCGGCGCTGCAGTCGTTACGTATCGCCACGCAGACCGACGGCCTGACGATCACCGCCGACACGGCGGGGGACCTGACCTTCGCCAATCAGGCGGGGCAGGCGGTGTACTCCGCACCGGCACCCGATATGTGGGACTCCGCGGCGGTGCCGGCCGGAATCACCACGATGACCAGCCCGACGGGGCAGACCGTCGACACCGACACGGGCCTGCCGGTCTCGTCCAGCGCTCAGACGCCTGCCGAACAGGCACACCAGGCCACGGTCGGTGTCAGCGTCGCCGCTGGTGCGATCACCCTCACACCAGATGCCGCGCTGCTCTCCTCGCCTGACACGAGTTTCCCGGTGTACGTCGACCCCGCCATCACCTTCCACCCGGACTCGTTCGGTGGCACCGCGGACTGGACGGAGGTCCAGTCCGGCTTCCCCAATGAACCGGGTTGGCACCGCAGCGAAATGGAGCAGGTCGGCGATTGCGACTGGCCGGGCTGCGACGGCGTCGGCGTGGCCCGATCCGTGTTCCAGTTCGCCGTAGGCCCGCTACGGGGCGCCGACATCCTCAGTTCTCAACTCAACGTCACGGAAGAGTTCGCGCCGGCGTGCACCGGAACGGGCAACGTGACGATGAACGCCTTCGTCACCAGCGGTGCCATCAACGCATCCACCGACTGGAACAACCAGCCCGGGTTGATCACCCCCGTCGCCGGTTCCAGTTCGGCGATGCTCGGCCACGACGCCGGCTGCCCTGCCGCGGGTGTGGGCTTCAACGTCCTCACCGCGGTGAAAGCCGACATCGGTAGAACCGGCAGCGTCATCGACTTCGAACTGCGAGCCGCCGACGAGGACAACAAGTTCGGGTGGAAGCAGCTCAACCACACCGCGACCTGGTCCACCACCTACGACGTCAAGCCCGTCACGCCGTTCAATCCGAAGCCGTCCCCCGCGATCGCGTGCACCAGCGATCCGTCGAAGGCGATCATCGGCAAGACGGACCTCGTTCTTTCGATCGACACGGGAAAGGCGTCCGACGGCGTCAGTAAGCCGCTGAACGTCGAGTTCCAGGTGACCAATTTGACCACCAGCGCTGTGGTCAAGGATGTGACCATTCAGACCACAGCTGGATCGTTCGCGACCTTCGCGATAGCACAAAGCTTTTTCGTCACCGGCAATTACAGTTGGCGTGCTCAGGCTTCGGACGGATTCCTGCTGTCGGACTGGTCGTCCGCCTGCGCATTCCACGTCGACCTGACCCAACCCGGCACGCCCACCATCACCCCGAACAGCCCGGTGGCGTGCACTGCGGACGCCTGTGAGGTTCCGGTTCGCAGCGCGATCAGCGTCACGTTCAGCCCCGCGGCGGGTTCGACCCCGACCCAATACCGCTACCAGCTCAACTCGGGTCTACCGGTGACGGTGAACGCCACCGCCGGCTCGGCGGCGACGACGATCACCGTCAAGCAGGTCGGCCCCAATGTGGTGACGGTGCAGGGATTGTCGTCGGCCGGCACGCCCAGCGCGCAGCCCGCCCAGTTCACCGTGACCGCCGATCCACCAGCCGTGCCTGACCCGGACGGCGACTTCAACGGCGACGGTGTACCGGACCAGATCACTGTCGGCGGCCCGTCCGCCCCGTCCAACGAACCATCGGGCCTTTGGTTGGCCACGGGCGATCCGAGTACCCGCGGGCAACTGCGCACACCGACCGACATCGGCATTCTGGGCAACGGTCAGTCCACTACAGGCGCAGCCTCCGACTGGGACAACGCGATCGTCACGCACGGGCAGTTCACCGGCGACGGTCTGCAGGATGTGTTGACCGTGTTCCCGGCCAAGGCAGGAGAGCAGGATGCCGTCATCTACACAGAGGTCGGGGATGGTTCGGCAATGGACCTGCAGTCGGGTAACGGAACGTCCTTCGGCCTGCAGGCGTTGTCCGGTTGCTTCCGGTTCACCTTCAACACGTGCATGGGTGGCGCGGCGACGATCACCCAGATCGCAGCTGTGGGGCCGACACCACAGGACGGTTGCGGCGACGCGTGTGCCGGCAGGGCACCTGACGTGTTCGCCGTAGTCAACGACGGCGGCACCATCCAACTCTGGCAGTACGTGAGTATGTCTGGCGTGGGGGTCTACGGCCTGCCGATTCCGCTGGGTGGCTACACGGACTGGTCGACCAAGCAGATCTCAGGTACCACGGTGGATGGGGCTGGCGCGCTGATGGTGCGCGACACCGGCACCGGTGAGGTCGACCTGTACACCAACCCGGACAGCGACCCCAATGCAGACTGGTTCACGACAGCGACCAAGACGGTTCTTCTCGCCAGCAGTCCGGCGGCCGCCGCCATCACCGCGACGGACGCCGACCAGGACGGTATCCCGGATCTGTGGACGACATCGTCGTCAGGCGTGGTCACCTTCCATCACGGTTCGAGGGACGCGAGCGGCAACTTCACCCTGGGCACCGCGACGACGGGCGGCAACCTCCTGCCCGACCCGACACACCTGACCTCGTTCGGCGCCATCACCTGGACCAATCCGGGCACCAACGAGACCCAAGTCGACATCTACACGGCGGACACCAGCGGAAATCTCTGGGACAGCACCGAGACGGCGGCGGGGCAACTCGGCCCACGTGAACTGGCCGCGATGGGCTGGACCCACTATCGCAGCGTCGGCATCGCCGACATGAATCACGACGGCTATCCCGACATTGTCGTTCTCGACACCACAGCCGGCAGCGAAGACGTGTTCCCAGGGTCCTCCACCGGGTTGGCGCCTACCCCGACTGTGCTCACCAGTGGCCTGAGTAGCACCTTCACTCCCTACGGGCTGGCCGACTGGAACCACGACACCCACATCGACTCGGTCTTCACCGACAGCACGGGCGTCCAGTGGATGTACCCAGGCGACCTGACCGGTGGCGTGACCACTCGCGTCCAGATCGGCACTGGTTGGACCAGCGCGTTCGTCCCGTTCGGTATCGCCGACGTCAACGGCGACGGCTTCTTCGACATCCTCACCTGCGTCGGCGGCGGCGTCCGCGTCTACCTGGGTGACCTCGGCGGTGGTCAGAACACCGACACCCCTGAGACGGTCGTGGACAACAGTTGCGCGACTCAGGCATCCATCGGGGTGACCGACTACGACGGTGACGGGCACGTCGACCTCATCGTCCGCGACACGACCACCAACGATGTCGTGGTCAACCCAGGGCCCAGCGGGTTCGGCGGCTACCACCGTCTGGGCACGACCATCGCCACCGGCACTCCCGCCCTGACCCCGTTCGGTGCCATCACCTGGACCGATCCGGTCACCGCAACCCCCCGCACTGATATCTACGCGGCCGACGCCAGCGGCGCGTTGTGGGACTACACGCAGACCCCCGGCAGTCCCCTGTCCACCACACCCACCAAACTGGCCAGCGGCTGGACCCATTACCGCACCGCGGGGGTGGCGGACATGAACCACGACGGCTACCCCGACCTGGTCGTACTGGACACCACCACCGCCCAGCGCCTCGTGTTCACCCAAACCGCGGCAGGTCTGTCCACGATGCCGGTCATCACCGGCACTGGCTGGACCAGCGACTTCTACGTGTACGGGCAGGTCGACTACCTGCACTCCGGCCACTTCGGCACACTGGTCGTGCAGGCCAGCGCCCATACCTTGTGGTTCTACCCGGGTGACCTCAGCGGCGGCAGCGCCGCCCGGGTGGCCGAAGGCACCGGCTGGTTCACCTGGACGCCGTTCGGAGTCGCCGACTTCACCGGTGACGGCAATCCCGACGCCCTCACGTGCCGGCCCGACGTCAACACGCTCTACGAATTCCCCTACCCCGGTACGGCCACCAACACCTTCTACACGGCCATGACCACCTGCACCGGCGAAACCCCCTTCGGTGTCACCGACTACGACGGCGACGGCCACCCCGATGCCATCGTCCGCGATACCGCCACCGGCGACCTGCTCGTCGAGCACGGCAACAACAGCGTCTGGTTCAAACCCAACCCCAGCCCGGTCGCCAACGGCTGGTGACCGCACGCCAGAGGTGGTCGAAATGCACCCGATCGGGTCGCGTAGCATCCGTTCCCGGCCCGAACTCCGGCCACGAGGATTGGGAGCGAATGACTGGGGACCTGCGGCTGACGACACCCGGCCCGGTGTACCCTTCGGCACCCTCAGCCCACAAGACCAGATCAAGCGGTTTTCGGCCTGATGTCCAAGCACTTCGGGCGTTGGCTGTGGCCTTGGTTGTCCTCAACCACGTGTGGCCCAACCGGCTGACCGGCGGCTATGTCGGGGTCGACGTCTTCTTCGTGATCTCCGGCTTCCTGATCAGCTCACATCTGGTCAGGGAAATCGGCGAAACGGGGCGAATCCGGCTGACCAGGTTCTACGCGCGCCGCGCTCGTCGGCTGTTGCCCGCTGCGTTCGTCGTGCTCGTATTCGCGGTAGTGGCGGCATATTTTCTCATCCCGTATCCGCGCTGGGCGTCCAACGCCCAGGAGGTTGTGGCCAGCGCGACGTACTGGGAGAACTGGCTGCTCGCGGCGCACTCCGTGGACTATTCGCATTTCACCCAAGCGGCGAGCCTGACCCAGCACTACTGGTCGCTGTCGGTGGAGGAGCAGTTCTACCTGTTCTGGCCACTGCTGTTGCTGCTGTTGTTCAGGGTCCGGTCGCGGCACGCCCGCATCGCCGGGATGGCCGTGGTCGCGGTGGCGTCGCTGGCGTTCAGCGTCTATTTCACGCACGTGTCGAAGAGTCAGGCGTACTTCGTGACGCCGGTGCGGGTGTGGGAGTTCGCGGTCGGCGCGATGGTCGCGCTGGGTGTGGCGAGATGGTCGGCTATGGCGCGGGGAACCGCCAATCTGCTCTCGTTGTCCGGATTTGTGGCGATCCTGGCGGCCGCGGTGGTTTTCAACGACCAGACAGCATTTCCCGGCGCCACCGCCTTGCTACCGGCGTTGGGGACCGCCGCTGTCATCGCTGCCGGCACAGACCAGCGTCGGCAGTGGCACACGCCGTTGTCGTCCTGGCGGCCGGTGCAGTTCGTGGGCAACATCAGCTACTCGCTGTACTTGTGGCATTGGCCATTGATCGTGCTGGCACCGTTCGCGTTCCCCAGCCTGTTGGTCGTGGGCCGGTTGACGCTGCCGTTGCGGCTGGGCGTGATCGCCGCGTCCGTGGTGTTGGCGTACCTGTCGAAACGGTTGATCGAGGACCCGGTCCGCACCCTGCCGCCTCTGACTCGCAGTGTGCGGCTCACCTTCTCCGGCATGATCGCCGGGATGGTCGCGGTCGCCCTTGTCGCAGCCGGATTGGTGTGGACCTATCAGCGGCACGTGGCGGAGACCGAGCGGGAGTTCGCGGCCGAGATCGGTGGACCATGCCATGGCGCGTTGGCGCTGACGCAGGGCAGTGGGTGCGTGGATCCATTCGGCCCGGCGACAAATGTGATCATGGGACCAGCCAACGCCTATTACGGCGCAAAGCAACCCTGTCCTGACCGTCAAGCCCTGTTCTACGACTCGCGCGGCGACTACACGACCCGCTGCGACTACAGCGAGGGCGCGGCGCATCCGACAGCCGTGTGGCTGGTCGGCGACTCGCATGCGCAACAGTGGCAGGCGCCGTTGGCTGACCTGGCGCGCAAGAACCATTGGCAGTTCAATTTCGCCTATCTCGGTGCATGCCCGTTCGCGAAAGTCGCGCAGACCGCCTATGAGCAAGCGGCCATGCCCCACGGCAACAACCGGTGCCAGGTCTGGGACGCGTTCGAGTCGTCCGTGATCGCCCGTTCGCATCCGAACTATGTGTTCACCTCGTTCTACGCCAGGGGTGAACCGGTCGACGACCACTCCGGCCGCTCGCAGGCCGAGCAGTACCGGGCGGGTGCGGACGCGGAGTGGTCGGCGTGGACCGGCGCCGGAGCGCGGGTGTACGTGCTGGGCGATCCGCCGCTCAACGGGGACGTGCGGTCGACGGACTGCGTGGCGCTCAACCCGGGCGATCCACGCGCGTGTGCGGTGGATCGGAAGGTGGCCCAGCCACCGGATCCCTTGTCATTGGCAGCGAAGCAGAGCACGGATCCAGACGTGCACCTCGTTGATCTGACCGACTACTTCTGCGACCGTCAAAAGTGCTACGGCGTGGTGGGGAAGGTTGCGGTGTACTTCGATCCGAACCACCTGAACAAGGAGTACAGCCTGAGTCTGGAGCCGATGATCGCGGCTGCCGTGGGCGTGCGTGATTGAACGAAGGGTCGCTGCCCTTATGGCTCTGGCCATGTCGCTCCACGGAGGTGGGCCAGCGGGTGAGAGTCCCGTCTTGGCAAGTACGGAGCGCCCAGTAGGAGGCCCAGGCCCGTCAGAGAGGTCCGGCGAGTTGAGCGGGGTCAAGAACCTCTGTGGAGAGCAGGTGCGCGGGCCTCAGCATCAAGCGAACCTTGCAGCCTTGTCGGATCCGTAGCGGGAGAGCCGAGCCGGTCATGTCACGGCTTTCAACGGCAGTCGAAGTTTGGTTCTGGCAGGCTTTTCGTGATCCTGGGACGCCACGGTTTTCTCTCGGTGAGCAGGAAGTGTTCACGGAGTAGGTTGGGTTTGGCGCGTCCGAACATCTGTCGTTTGAGCATCTTCAGGCGGTTGACGTGCCCTTCGATGATGCCACTGGACAAGGGCAGGGACAGCGGCGGTGACCGCGTCCTGATCCCGGCGCAGACCCACCACGAACGCCCGCAATTCCGAGCGGTTTCACGCTATCTTTGTGGCTTCAGTTATGCCAGCATGGCCGGGCCGGTCGTTCAGAAGCTCGCAAATCTGGCAATACTGCCAGGTCGGCGGGCTTCTTTCGTTCAGCGGATGGATCTTGTGAAGGTCAACAAGTTCGCCCGAAATGTGCCGTTCGGGGACCATCCAGGAGCCAATCAGGAGTGAATCATGAACGGCTTTGACTCCAGGACCATCTGGGGTCGCCGAACCGACCGCTCCAGGACGTGATGCGCACAACTGTCGCGAACGGACCTCAACCGTCCTAATGGGCCGCTCGGGTGGGCCCGCTTGGCGCCGGTTGAGGCCGGTCGGGGACGGCTCGCGGCGGTGACGATCGGGTGTGGCATGGTCTGGCCCTCTTGCTGCTTGTTCGGACTGTCGTGCAGTAGGCGGGCAGTGGCCTTGGGTGTCTGGCCAAGCCGCATCACAGCCCATTGGGGACTGGCGATGTCGGGTGGTGGAACGACTGTCGCTGACTCTGGGCCAGCACGGTAGTCCAGTTTTTCATCTACGGTCGGCACGTTCTCGTCGGTATTATTCTATTTTTCTAGTGCTGACGGCGCTTTTTCTCGGCCGCAGCCGTTGGTATGACGACCATGGCAACGATGCTGCGCGGCCGGCAAGTTTCTCTCCATGTAGCCCAGGGGAATTTCAAAGTCGGTTTGTGCTGGTAGCGGCCGCGATGGGGAAGATCCAGCGACGGTCAGCGGCGATCCACTGCACCGTGCGAGTGATCTCGGTGATCCCGGCCAGGCGTAACAGACCCAACGCGAGATTGCGTACGGTGGCCATGACCCAGGGGAATTTCAAAGTTTGTGATCTTCGTGTGAAGCCCGCTGATGGCCTCGGTCCATGACCTGGCGCGGACGTCGAGAGTGGCCTCTCACCTGCGATGATGTCGGTTCCTACACCATGATCGTCGCAGAAGAAGAGGCCACCGTTGTCAGTGTCGCACGCCCCGCAGCCCCGCTGTGCGGCCACCAGTGAGCGTGATGCGGGCGCGGCCGGATTCCGCAGCCTGGTGGACATGCTCAGCGGGGTGGCTGACCCGCGCAAGCCCCGGGGAGTCCGCCACCGGATCGGTGCGGTGCTGGCGGTGATGGTGCTCGCGGCGCTGGCCGGTGGCCGCAATTTCCGGGAACTGGCCGACCGGGCGGCGGAGTTGCCACCAGACCTGCTGTCGCTGGCCGGATGTCGTGTTCATCCGGCCACCGGTGTGCACGTCACCCCCAGCAAGGCCACCATGCGCCGGATCGCGCACGGTATCGACGCGGACGCCGCCGACGAGCGGGTCTGTGAGTGGCTGCGCGCCGAAGCGATCGCAGACCACGCCCCGGGCGATGGCGCCCCGGGTGATGGCGTTGCCGGCGCGGGACTGGTCGCGGTGGCGATGGACGGCAAGACACTGCGCAACACCATCGAGCCCGGTGGTGTCGAGGGTAGTGAGATCAAGCTGTTCTCGGCGTTGACGCACGCCGACGCGGTCGTGATCGCGCAGGTCCGAGTTCCGGCCGACACCAACGAGATCACCCAGGTGGCCGCGTTGCTCGACGGTGTGGATCTGACCGGGGTGGTGGTGAGCGGGGACGCCGCGCACGCCCAACACGCCACCGCTGCCTACCTGGCGGGGCAGCGTGGTGGTCACTACGCGCTGTCGGTGAAGGGGAATCAACCCAGCCTGCGTGCTCAGCTGGCCGCCGCGGTGCCACCAGCCGTGCCCGGTACCGAGCATCATGTCAGCGTAGACCGTTCGCACGGCAGGATCGTGCGTCGGGCGATCTGGGTCGCGCCTGCTCGTGGTGTCGGGTTTCCTGGTGCGGCACAAGCGTTCCTGATCCGCCGGGATACCTTTGACCATGCGGGTCACTGGCTGTCCAAGGAGATCGTGCATGGTGTGACCAGCCTGACCGCCGCGCACGCGACGCCCGCGCAGCTTGCCTGGTTGATTCGTGCGCATTGGACGGTGGAGAACAAGAGTCATTGGGTGCGCGATGTTGTCTACCGTGAGGATCACCAACATGCCTATGCTGGCACCGACGCCCAGGTCATGGCCACCGTACGCAATCTCGCGTTGGGTCTGTTACGCCTGGCCGGGATCACCGAGATCACTCGCACGGTGCAGTGGGTCGCCGCTGACCGTCGCCGGATCTTCCCCATCATCGCGGCCGCTACCAGCACAAACCGACTTTGAAATTCCCCTGGCATCGCTCCTGGCCCCGAAGGTTGCGACGAGCCGATTTCAATCACGGCATCGCAGGGCTGGCACCGGTTTCGGATGTCTTTCCGGTGGATGGGAACTTTCATCTCCTGGAGATTGGGGTTCAGGCAATCCAGCTTTCGCCATATCACGCGGGTCTCCCGGCGCGCCGTCCCGGACATCTGGACCCGGCCGCTGGTTTCCTGGCATGCTCTTGTCCCCTTCACCTTTCGGCTCCAGGTAAGCCATCAGACCCAGGAACCTCCCTTCGAGTTCCTCCCGGCTGAGCCGGGGATACAACCAGGCGCCTCGTGGCGCACAAGAAACGTTCGATCTTGCCTCGGCCCTGGGGTCTTCCTGGGGTGGAGTGCGTCAGCCTGATCCCCAGCTTCGCGCACGCGCGCAGCAGCCAGGCATCCACGAACGCCGACCCGTTATCGACGTAGATTGCCTCCGGGACACCACGCGAGGCCAGGGCCGGGCGCAGCGCGGCGGCCAACCGCACGGTGTCCTCGGCATAGCCGAACCGATAGCCCACCAGCGCCCGGGAGTGGTCGTCGATAAAGGCAACAGGTAGGTCTTGCGGCCAGCGACCTGCGGTCCGTGCAGCGCATCCCCCGTCCACAACTGGTTCGGGCGCTCAGCTTCGAACCGGCCGAACACGCTGGCTGGGCCGGTCGCGGCCGGCCCAGCCAGGCCGATACGGGTGAAGTGGCGTTGCAGGGTCCGCTCGTCGGGTGACCAACCGAGCTGGGTGCGCAGGATGCGGCGGATCGCCGCCGCGGTCCGCTCGGGGTTCTCCCGCCGCAGCGCCACCGCCAACTCCATCACCTCGGCCGGAGTCCGCTGGTGGGTCTGCCGTGGGCTGGGCACCAGCGCGTCGAACCCGCCAGTGCGCCAGTCCCGGATCCACCGGTCCAGCGTCTGGCGGGAAACCCTCACCTGCCCTCCGAACGGATCGGTGTGTTCAGCGGCGGCGATCGCCCGGATCAGCCGGCCGCGGTGCTTGGTCGAATGCTGCGGGTCCGCGGCCTCGCGGATCAACTGGTAGCGGAACAGCCCGATCGCCCGCGCCCGCTCGGTGCGTGTCTGCTGCTCGTGTTCGGCTGGACTCAACGCCATGAACCCTCTCTTTCCTGTTCCACAAAGGACAAGCGAAAAGGATCACGAATGATCAACCTGACGTCAGGGGCAACTCGTGTTGATCGACACCAGCGGCCAGCCCGGAGCCAACAACCGGCTATCGGAGACCGCCGTGGCCACCTCCCAGACCGACACCTCGGGCAGCGCGAACCTGCCCGTAGCCGCCTGCGCTGCTGCCGCGATCGCCGCGAGGGCGTCCGCCCGCCCACTCCCAGTCGGCGCCGGCATCACCGGATCGGGCGCCAGCGCCCGCAGCCACACCGTGAACACACCCCGCACCGCCTCGACCCGGCCGGCGAACCGGCGCAACCAGCCCCGCACCGTCTCCGCCGGGCGACCCAGCAGCGCCGCGATCGACCGATACCCGCCACCAGCAGCTTTCGCGGCCAACGCCGCCCCGATCACCACCGCCGCGTCCGCCCGCCGCACCAGCAGCACGACCGGCAACAACACGTGCGTGACCCCACAGGTCATACATCGCGACCGGCGGGGCCGCACCCGTACTGGACCCGCCACGCCCCGAACCGTGCGTTCCCGGCCGTGTCCCCAGCCCCCGAGCACCCCAGCGCACCCCGGACAGGCCAACCGCCCACCGCGCAACCGCCGCTCGACGCCGACCGGGTCGGCCTCTACCGTGATCATCCGGTGCCTTCGCACCATTGCACGGCCCTCCCGCGGCACTCCGGCAAGAGACGGCGGGAGGGCCGTTGCCTGTCTGGACGTGCTCACGGTGCCGCCGAACACGATCAACAGCAATCACACCGCGCCGAGGACGAACCCATGCTCACCGTCAACGCCGGACACCTACCCGCTGGTCCTCATCTTCAATGCCGGCGAACAACCGACCAGCAACGCACCTTGTTCGGGCTGCTGGGCATCGCCCCCGGACCCGACACCACACTGCCCGCCGTGGCATCCCTCGCCGACCTGCCACCCGCACACGCACGCTCAGCACTGTCGGCGCTGGAGGAGGCGTCGCTGGTCGAACGGCGACCGGGTGGCCGGTACGCGATGCACGACCTGCTCCGCGACTACGCCGCCACCACAGCCCACCAGCTACCCGAGGACGTGCGGGAGACAGAGCCCTGATCCGGGTGATGGACTTCCACCTGCACACCGCCTTCGCCGCCGATCGTCTCCTGGACCCCCACCGCCAGCTCGCGCAACCTGGCCCGCCCGCGCCCGGCGTCCATCCTCATCCGCTGCCCGGTGCCGCAGCCGCGATGGCCTGGATGGAAACCGAGCACGCCACCCTCCTGGCCACCCAACGCACCGCCATCGCCCTCGGCCGCCACCTCGTTGTCTGGCAGCTCGCCTGGACACTGACCACCTTCCACCTCTGGCGGGGGCACCGGCGCGACGCGCTCGCCGTGTGGCGGGCGGCGCTGGCGGCCGCCGCCCACCTGCCCGACCCCACCACCCGCATCCGCGCCCACCGGAACCTCGGCATGGCCTGCTCCGGGCTGGGACTGGACGAGGAGACCATCTGGCACCTGGACCAAGCGCTCGAGCTGGCCGTGCGCCACCACGACCCCACCGAACAGGCACACACGTACCAGACGTTCGCGGTCGCCTGGGAACGCCAGGGGGAACACCGGCGGGCCCTGGACCAAGCCGGACACGCACGCGATCTCTACCACACCATCGACCTGCCGACGCGCGAAGCCGACGCGCTCAATTCGATGGGCTGGCTGGCCGCGCAGCTGGGCAGGTTCGCCATCGCCCGCGATCACTGCCAAGCCGCCCTCGACCTTGCCCGGCACCACTCCTACCCGACCGGCGAGGCCGCCACCCTGGACAGCCTCGGGTTCATCGCGCACCGCACCGGCGAGCACCGCCAGGCCCTCGACCACTACCACCACGCCATCGTCCTGCGCCGCTCCTTCGGCGGTATCTACCGGCTCGCGAACACCGTCGACAACACCGGCCATCCGCACGTCGCCCTCGGCGAACACGACGAAGCCCGCGCGGTGTCGCGGGAGGCACTGGAGCTGTACCAGCAACAAGGCCGCGACACCGACATCCAACGCGTCAAGGGACAACTCGACGAACTCGACCGCACCACCGCTACGGACCTCGATAACGCCTGAGCTGCTATTCGGCTCTCCGCCTCTGTGGGCCGGACCGCGGGAACCACGGGTCGCCGCCGCTAGGTGCGCGAAACCCCGCGGGATGTCCGGGCCGTAGCGCATCGTCTTCGTGCCTCTTCGATGTCGCGGTCGTCCGGTATCAGCGCGGCTGCAGTGTCCAGGTGGGTCAGAGCGTCGTGCCAGCGTTGCGCGCTCTGGTAGGCGATGGCGAGGTTGTAACGCAGTCCGGCGTCACTCGGTGCGAGTTCGACTGCCACGGACAGGTCGTCGATCGCCGCACGTGCATCCCCAAGTTCGTGAGCCACGCCTGCTCGCCCGGACAGCGCCGGGACCAGATCCGGGACAGCGGCCAGTGCACGGTCGAACGCCGCACGGGCCTTGGTGAACTCCTGTCGTTCCGCGCACACCTGCCCGATGACGGTGTTGAGGTAAGCGTTGTCCGGGTCCAGCAGCAGACCGGCCGTAGCGTCGGCCAGCGCGGCATCGTGATCGCCGGCGGACAAGTGGATGCCGGCCCTGTTGATGTAGGAGTCCGTAAATGTGGGATCCAGTTCCAACACGTAGGACAGCCCGGTCAGCGCCTGGTCGGTGGCACCGGCGTCCAACCACAGTTCCGCCTGGTTGTAGTACGCCTCGGGGAACGGCGGCCCCAGCGCGATCGTGGCCCGGTACTCGGCCAGCGCCTCATCGTCACGGCCCACGCGATGCAACAGGTTCGCGCGGTCGAAGTGGTATTCCGGGTAGTTCGGGTCGGCCTCGATGACGGCCTCGTAGTCGGCCAGCGCCTCGTCCAGCCTCCCCAGCGCGACCAACACCTGGGCGCGGTTGTAGCGCAACACCGAGCGGTGCAGCCGATGCTCGTCCGGCGCCAGTTCCCGATCCAGCACCGCCAGCCCGTCACTCACGAGCCGCAACGCCTCGGGCAGATTACCGAGATGGGTTTCCACCAGCGCCAGACCATTGCGATTGAACACCGTGTGGAACAGCCGTTCCTTGCCTTCGAACGCCACGCCTGCGAAAGCGATGGCCTGGTGCAGTAAGCGCTTGGCCCGGCTGTGGTCGCGGCGATCGATGTCATGGTGTCGGGTGTAAATCATGCCGGTTGCATAGGCGACCTGCATATGCACCTTCGGATTGTCGGTGGCGGTGAGCACCTCGTCGTACAGCTCTTCGGCCTCGTCCGGTCGGCCCAGCGCGGCCAGCGAAGTGGTCATCTTGGTGGTGAAGGTCCACCACAGCTCGAACTGCGCCGCCCGGTCGACCACCGCCCTGCCACGGGCACCGAAGTCGACCGTAGCGTCGTAGTAACCCATGTCGATGCAATAGTCCAACGCCAACCGCAGCGCCTCCGCACCGGCGCCGGCTGGGTCACTGCCGCGCTCCAGGTGCCACGGGATCGCGCCCAGCCGCAAGGATGTCTCGTCCAGGGCGGCCAGCATGTCGGCTCTGGCGTCGTGTAGCCCCGCGCGATCCTGGGCGGGCAGCGCCTGGTAGGCCGCGAGCAGTTCAGGCCGATCGTCGGCACCGTCGGAGGAGATGTACGAGGCTGCCAGTACGCGGGATTCGGCGTCCAGGGGTTGCGCAGGCCGCGACTGGCCGGTCACGGGCTCGGCATACATCCGCAGCGCGTCTGCCAGCGCGGCGGGCAGCGCACCGGTGCCGGTGCACACCACCAGCATGAGCACCCTGGGGTCCAGTCGGCGCAGGGCGACAGCGACGAACTCGACATCGGTCGGATCGGCGTCGCTGACGTCGAACACCACCTGGCAACGCGGCCCATCAGCCGTGGCCAGCAGGTGATCCCGCAGGAACTCCACGATGCCGTGGCTAAGCCGTAGTGTACGCAGCCGCGAGTAGAAACGGGTCCGTTCGTCAGGGATGGCCAGCGACGTCAGCGTCTCCCGGCTGGCGGACAACGAGCTACGCAGTTCGGGTGCCACCGACAGCAGCTCGACCTCGTGCCGGTGCACCAACTCGGCTTGCGCTGTCGGCACGACGGCCCGCACGATCGCACCGACTGCGGTGTAGGGGCCTCGATGGTTGTGGTGCGCCGACACTGATGACAGCACCGTGGGCAGTGCCAGCCCTTGGACGAGTTCGTCCCGCTGGGCGCGCGTGGTTGAGATGATCCACTGGTGCCGTGGCTCCGGCATGACGTGCTCCAGGAATGTGATGGGTTATGCGGCGATTGCCGCGCGGGTTGTGTGCCTGGTTCGGACGGCGAGCGCGCCCGCAATCACGAACTGCGCGAGGTTCAGGACGAGGAACACCAAGGCGTCGACCACACCGGTGGTCGAGGCGGAACCATCAAGGTGGGACACGACGATGCCCACCATCCGCACCATCGCCGGAATCACTGCGACCCCAGCAGCCGCGATCATCACCATGTAGCCGCATAGGATCAGCCACGAGTACCAGCGCGCAGCCGCACGGTCGCGTGGGTGCCAGGTCGATTCGTCGACCAGTCGGTCGGTGCGACCCAGCAGCCGATTGACGCGGTTGACCGCCGTCGCCCGGGCGACCGTGTGCAGATCGACGCAGCCCAGCACGGTGACGACCAGGTAGTAAATGTCGGTACGCAGGAAGATGTAGCACTGCCACACCAGGCGCAGCACGGTGCCGAATGCCAGGGCCAGCAGGTAGCCACCGATCGCCGACCTGGTGCCGCCTGCCTCGTGCAATGGCACCGCGGCCAGGCTCAGCACGGCGATCACGAGTGCATCGGCGATCATGCCCGCCAGTATCGGCAGATACCGACGCCGCCTGGGCACCACGACCAGCCCGTCCAGTACCGTCTCGAACACCACGAAGTACAGCCGCCTGCCGATGTGCAGCGACGAGGACAGCCCCAACCGCCGGCCCGCCAACGCATGAAACGCCTCGTGCACCAAGATCAGCGGGAACTGGCCCAGAAAGATGCCCAGCTCCAGAACCACCAGATATCGGGTGAAGAACAGGTTCTGATAGCGCGGCACAACATCGGGCTGCCGGACCATGGCGATCACGGCCGCGACCACCAGCAGGCCGTAACAGACCCACGCGAGCGGCGAGAACATCGCCCGACCGAGCCCCTGCCACCGTACCGGCCCACCGTTGGCGACCATCGGCGCCTCCCCGCGTGGCGCCAGCAGATGAAGTTCGTCCAGCGTGGCGAGGAACTCGTCGATGTCGATATCCTCGCCATACTGCTCCGCATACCACTGTTTTCCCTGGCGCGGCGGCATTCCATCGGCAAGCTTCCGCAGCAGGGTGGCGCCGTCGGCTGGTAGTACGACGAACGTGTTGGTATCGGTCCGGCCGACGGTGACCTCGTCGGCGTCGTCGAGGTAGGTCAACGGATACACCGTGACCGGAAGATCGGGGTCGAACGAAACAGCCATCGTCAACACCTCGCTCGGATCGACGGTCGGCCGGGTGAACGCGGCACGCGTGCCCACCCGGCCGATGTACTGGGTGGCTGGCTCACACCGCGCAGTTCCCGGCGTAGAGCGGCGTGGCCGCCGAGGTCAGGCGGACGGTGCCCACCTTGCGGACAACGATCTTCTTCATAGATTTCACCTCCCCCAAGGACGTGCCTATCTTCAGGCCAAGGCACTCACCGGTGTGTCGGCCGACGTGTGCCGCGACAGTCCTGTGGCCAAGCGACGTCTTCGTCAGCCGACCGTGACTGCGTTGGTCGTGCTGGCCCTACGCTGCCCGGGTCACCTTCATCAAACCTTCACGGAACCTTTCGGCGACCTTGAATCGACCAACCAGACGTGTCACGGGGATAGGTTCGAGCCGAGGCGGTGGCGTATTTTGGTGTTCCGGCCGTACGCCAGCGAATTGCGACAACGCCAACTAGGTCACCGTTGAACCAGGCGAGTTCAGGCGGTGGAAGCATCCGCGTCGAGGAGTTCGGCGAATACCTCGCTCGGCTTTCTCCAGTCAGGTGTCGCCTGCCAGCCTGATGGGACCACCGGTTTGCCATGAGCATGGGACCGGGTTGTGCCCGGTCGCGGGCCGCGTGCTGATGGTGCAGTCCGGCACGCTGGGCCAGTCGTAGCACCGGGACCAGTCCGGCACACGACACGAGGTTCGGATCGTCGAATGTCGCCGACACTGCGGCGGCGGTATGGGGTGCTCGCACCTTGTAGATGCCCTTCTGCCTGGTCGGATGGAACCCTCAGCAAGTCCCATCGTTCCAGCTCGGAGGGCATCTACTCGCTAGCGACACTGCCTCGAACGACCATTTCACCGGTGGATCCAGGCTCAATCGCCATGTACGGCCGCCTGGACCGAGCGACGATCAACACGGCGACATGCAGCGGACGTAAATCCGTCGATCAGAAGTGTTGAGACGGCTGCGGTAACGACCTGCCTTACTGCGGCCGGCGTTGTGCATGCGCGGGAACGTCACGGCCGGAGCGCTACCAGGTGGGCTGACCGCCGACGAACGCCGATCGCCGGACCGCAACCGTACATGCATACGCATTAACACGGTTCTCGATCCACGTCGGTTAATCGATCAATTCGGATGTTCCACGTTCTAATATCGAATGACTCATCCGGCCACCTGCCCGGAAAGGAAGCCATGAATCGATTAGGAGTTCGAATAGCCAGCTTAGGAGCGATCGTCGGATCGGTCCTCGCTCTGGTGATGCTGGGTCAACCGGCGATGGCCGCGGTGCCCACCGGTGGAGCCCGTCCGGTGCCCATCGATCCGTCCGGCAGCGCCCATTCGTTGGTCCACTCGGCGGAACAACCCGCCCACACCGTGCCGAATCCGCTATTGAAGGAGGTGTTCGCCGAGGGAGACGATGATGGGGGCGACGACCCGACAGTGGTGTCGGCGCTGTGTCAGAGTTTCCTGGGTCATCCGTCCCCGTTCCGCGCGTTGGCACCGAACGTGGACACGATCAACGGCGACGGTGTCGCCCCGGTGGGCAGCGCGACCGGCTGTTCCACCCCGCAGAACGAAACCACCGTCGCGGTCAATCCCGACAATCCACGGAACATTGTCGAGGGTGCCAACGACTATCGCATCTTCAACGCCCGGGAGAACCGGACCGACTCGTCGGGTTGGGCCTACACGTCGATGGACGGCGGCCGCACCTGGAAAGACGTCGAACTGCCCAAACTGGACATCCAGACCGGCGCGACAGGCGCGCTGACGTTCATGGACGCAGCAGGGGATCCGGCGATCGCGTTCGGTCCGCACAACATCGTGTACTACGCCACCCTGGTGTTCAGCCGCGCCGAGGTGCCCGACACCGAGCAGAATGCCAGCGGTATCGCCGTGTCCATCTCCCACGACGGCGGCCTGACCTTCGCTGACCCGGTGATCCTGCACCTGGACGGGGTGAACCCGGACGGCACACCGACTCCGACGTCGATCTTCAACGACAAGGAGTGGATCACCGCCGACCCGCGCACCGGCACCGTCTACGTCACGTGGACGCAGTTCACCTTCGACGCCGAGGGCAACTTCATCGATTCGCCTGTGGTGGTGACGGCGTCGCAGAACTTCGGCCGCACATGGTCGGCGCCGCGTCAGGTGTCGCCGGACATGTCCACGTTCACCGGTGGCATCACCTCGTTCGGCTCCGGGTCCAACCCGCGCATCGGCAACGACGGCACGCTGTACGTCGCCTACGAGACCTCGGTGTGCCAGACAGCGGCCTGTGACGCACCCAGCGACCACGACGCGGTCGTGATGGCGATCTCGCACAACGGCGGCCGGACGTTCACCAACACCGAAGTCGCGTTGGACTTCGATTTCCCGTTCAACGACGACATCGGTAACAACGCGTTGACCGGCGAGAACTTCCGGATCAACAGCTTCCCGCAACTGGCTTACGACCGGAGCACCAACCGGCTGTGGGTGACCTGGGCCGATGACAGCGACGGCCGGTACGCCAAGGGGCCACCAGAGTATTACTTGGTGGATTTCTGTCGGGTTTGCTTAGCTGGGGCCGGTTCAGCACATCGACCTTTGTGGATAGTGTAATTCCATTCACCGTGAAAGTCGTGCCGGGTAAGAGGAACAGCCTTCACCTGCG